>NZ_CAJCKE010000009.1:0-160021 GCF_903970925.1 Serratia sp. ME47
ACAGGGACGTTTGTCGCAGCCGACCCGCCCGACAATGCAGACGCGGCGAGGGTATCCGCATAGCGGACAGACGGTGTTAAGCGAAGGCGCGGGTGGAGGGGCCGCGCCTTCGGCCCCTCCAATTGCCGTTCATTGTGGTAACAGAGAAATTCGGGGTATTTACGGCAATTCTCCTGCACAAAACGCCCAGAGGATGGATAAAAAAATGCCAGTCAGGCTTAACTGACTGGCATTAGGCCATGCGGCCGCCTTCCTCATGATGCTTGTCGCTTAGATCAGCTTCAACGCGACCCAATACAGCGCACCGGAAAGCAGAATCGAGATTGGCAGGGTGAGCACCCAGGCCAACAGGATGTTCTTCACGGTTTTGCTCTGCACGCCGCCGCCGTCCACGATCATCGTCCCGGCAACCGCCGAAGAGAGAACGTGGGTGGTGGAGACCGGCATGCCGGTATAACTCGCCACGCCGATCGACAGCGCCGCGGTCATCTGGGCCGATACGCCCTGGGCGTAGGTCATGCCTTTCTTGCCGATCTTCTCGCCGATGGTGGTGGCTACGCGTTTCCAGCCCACCATGGTGCCGAGCGACAGCGCCAGCGCGACGGCGACGATGATCCACATCGGCGCGTACTCGACGGTCTGCAGCAGATCCTGACGCAGGTTCTTCAGGAAGCGCTGGTCGGCGGATGAGGTTTCCGGCAGCTTGGCGACTTTATCCGCCGTGTCGGTCACGCACATCAGCAGGCGGCGCAAATGGCTGCGCTGCTCAACCGTCAACTGATCGTAGCTTTGCAGGTTGGTCAGCATGCCCTGAGCCAGCTCGATCGCCGGCATGGCGCGCGAACTGTCGCAGTGGAACTCGGCCGGTTTGCCAGGCGTGGCTTCGTCATCCGGGCTTGGCACCAGCGGCGTCAACGACACCGCATGCGACAGCGCGTCGCCGTGCTGCTGGTAATATTGCTGCAGGTGGGTCACGGCGTCACGCGTACGGGTGATGTCATAACCGGTTGCATTCATATTGACCACGAAGCCGGCCGGGGCAACGCCGATCAGCACTAGCATGATAAGGCCGATGCCTTTCTGACCGTCGTTGGCGCCGTGCGAGAAGCTGACGCCAATCGCCGACAGGATCAGCGCGATACGGGTCCAGAACGGCGGCTTGCGTTTGCCGTCGACCTTTTCACGTTCCGCTGGGGTCATGTGGATACGCTGGCGTTTCTTGGTGCCACTCCAATAGCGGCGCAAGGCGAACACCATCACTCCCGCCACCATCATGCCGACCAGCGGCGAGAACAGCAGAGAAAGGAAAATGCCAATCATTTTCGGGACGTTAAGCGCATCCACGACCGAAGTGTGGGTCATCAGGGCGTTGGTTAAACCGACACCGATGATTGCGCCTATCAGCGTATGGGAACTGGACGCCGGCAGACCGAAATACCAGGTGCCGAGGTTCCAGATGATTGCCGCCAACAGCATGGAGAAGACCATGGCTAATCCGTGTGCTGAACTGACGTTCAACAACAGATCGGTAGGCAACAAGTGGACGATGGCGTAAGCAACACTCAAACCGCCGAGCATTACGCCAAGAAAGTTGAACAAACCTGCCATCACGACCGCAAGTTGCGAGCGCATGGCGCGGGTATAAATAACTGTAGCGACCGCATTGGCCGTATCATGAAAACCGTTGATGGCTTCATAAAACAACACGAACAACAATGCGAGAATTAACATCAGGCCGGTATGGAAATCCAGGCCAGCGAACAAATGCAGCATAAGCGTTACGCCAGTTTGTGGACATGAACGCCGCGCATTATCAGTGACAACCGGTGCCGGGGAAAAGGAAAATATGACGTTTTTTTGATTTGGACATGACGAAATGGTGGCGTGTCTATAACAAAAATATGGAATATCAACGCGTTAATCTGCTCTGACCTCTGTAATATTTTCTTACTATGGCGTTGGCGGCGCGGGGGCTTTACAATCTGCCGCCGTGAATTTGGCGGTGACCGGCGGCGAAACGGCGTAATATGGCGCTCTTTTGTCGCGATTGTGGTTTTGATAAGTGAGGCTCAGGTGGAACAGTTTGATGTCGTAGTGATTGGGGCGGGCGCCGCCGGCATGTTTTGCGCCGCGCAGGCGGGGCAACTCGGTTGCCGCGTGTTGCTGCTCGACAACGGCAAAAAACCGGGCCGCAAGATCCTGATGTCCGGCGGTGGGCGCTGCAACTTCACCAACATGTACGCCGAACCGGCGGCCTATCTGTCGAACAACCCGCATTTTTGCAAGTCGGCGCTGGCGCGCTACACCCAGTGGGACTTCATCGATCTGATCAACCGTTACGGCATCGCCTACCATGAAAAAACGCTGGGGCAGCTGTTCTGCGACGATTCGGCGCAGCAGGTGGTGGATCTGCTGGTCAAAGAGTGCGAGCTGGGCCAGGTGACGATGCGCCTGCGCAGCGAAGTGCTGGGCGTGGAGAAAACCGAGAACGGCTATGCGCTGGCGCTGAATGGCGAAAAAGTAAGTGCTCGCTCACTTGTGGTGGCCAGCGGCGGATTATCCATGCCGGGGCTGGGCGCCTCGCCGTTCGGTTACAAGCTGGCGGAGCAGTTCGGCCTCAGGGTGCTGCCGACGCGCGCCGGGCTGGTGCCGTTTACCCTGCATAAGCCGCTGCTGGAGCATGTGCAAACGCTGTCCGGCGTGTCGGTGCCGGCGGTGATCACCGCCGAGAACGGCGTCAGCTTCCGTGAAAGCATCCTGTTCACCCATCGCGGCCTGTCCGGCCCGGCGGTATTGCAGCTGTCCAGCTACTGGCAACCAGGTGAGTATGTGAGCATTAACTTACTTCCTGAGCTTGATATGGCGGGCTTCCTTGAGGAACAGCGCCTGCAGCACCCGAACCAAAGCCTGAAAAACACCCTGGCGCTGCACTTGCCGAAGCGGCTGGTAGAATGCTTGCAGACCCTGGGACAACTGCCGGAGGCGACGCTGAAGCAGCTGAATGCGCCGCAACAGGCGGCGCTGGTGGATCTGTTGCAGAACTGGCGCGTGCAGCCGAACGGCACCGAGGGTTATCGCACGGCGGAGGTGACGCTCGGCGGCGTCGACACCAACGAACTTTCTTCCAAGACGATGGAAGCCCACAAGGCGCCGGGGCTCTATTTTATCGGCGAAGTGGTGGACGTGACCGGGTGGCTGGGCGGTTACAACTTCCAGTGGGCCTGGAGTTCGGCCTGGGCCTGCGCCCAGGCGCTGGCGGCGCAGGGGCGGTAAAACGCCGCTTGGCCTTGAAACGCGCCGGGTCACATCGACCCGGCATTGAGCTGACTCATTAATTTAATTTTAGTATCGCCGTCGAGAAAACTCGCCTCCAGCGCCTGTCGGTTGCTGCGGTTAAAATCGTCATCCTGCCAGCCGAAGGCGTCATGCAACAGCTGGTACTCCTTGTTCAGCGTGGTATCGACGACGGTGCGCGCATCGGTATTCACGTTTAGCCGCACCCCCCACTTTTTCAGCCGATCTATCGGATGATCGTCGATGCTGTCGAACAAATTGCAGGTGAGATTGCAGCTGGGGCATATCTCGAGCAGGACGCCGGTGGCTACCAGGCGCTCGACGAGCGCAGGGTCCTCGATGCTTCTGACGCCGTGGCCGATGCGTGACACCTGCAGCCTATCTAGCGTCTCCCGCACGCTGTCGGGGCCCTTCGCCTCGCCGGCGTGGGCGATGACGTTGCCGCCGGCGGCACGCACGGCGCGAAAGGCCGCCACATGGTGGGTCAGCGGGTAACGCGCTTCATCGGCGGCCAAATCCAGCGCCACCACGCCGCTTCCCTGATAATCGATAACCAGCTTCGCCGTTTGCAGGCTGGTGGCCGCGTCGAAATGCCGCAGCGTGCATAGGATCAGCCCGGCGGCGATGCCGTAAGCCCGCGAGGCGTTATGCATGGCCGCCAGCACCGTCTCGACCACCGCTTCACCGCTTAACCCCAGCCGGGTATGCAGCAGCGGCGCGAAGCGCAGCTCGGCATAGATGACATTATCCGCCGCCAACTGCGCGAATAAGTCCTCGACGGCCAGCGTTATCGCCTGGCTTGTCTGCAATAGATCTATTTGCGGCGCTATCTTGCTTAGAAAGTCCCCCAGATCGGCGCATCGTTTCGGCGCGACAAATTGCCGATTAAATGCCGTTCTGGTTATTTGCGGGTCGACCTTTTTTAAATAGTGGTAGCTTAAACAGGTATCCAAATGGACGTGTAATTCCACTTTCTTCAATTTTCTTGGATCGAATTTCATGCGGGTCACTTATTTCATTAACGGCTGAGATAACAACGAGAACAGTTTTTCTTTAAACAGGCCGGGCTTAATGCGGGTAATCACGCGCGCATTGGCCGGTTCGCCGGTAAGCTGAGTGGAATCGATGACGTAATGGCCGTAAGACCTCTCACTTTTATATTCTACCCATGAATACGCTTCCAGACTGGTCTCGACGATATCCGGATAGAGCGCCACCGCCATGGTGGTCGGATCGGGCAAATCAAACCCTTTGCGTTCGGTGCGCCGTGCGTTGAACGCCATCAGCGCGCGATTGCAGCGCACGGCAAAGCGTCCCAGTTCGCCGAGGTTATTCAATCGTTCTATATCGCGTTCGTCGATAAAGGCTTCCCCCATGCCGATCTCCCAGCCGACGAGAGTGAGCGGCAGCCCGGCAGTGAGCACCAGATGCGCAGCCTCGGCGTCGGCGTAAAAATTAAATTCGGCCAGCGGGGTGATATTGCCGGGCGTCAGTCCGGAACCGCCCATGACATACACGCGCTTCACCTTTTCGGCCAGCGCGGGCGCTTTCAGCACCGCCATCGCGAGATTGGTCAGCGGCCCCAGGGTGACGATTTCCAGCTCGCCCTTGAGCCGTGCGGCGCAGTCGATGATGGCGTCCACGGCATGAACGGGTTCTACGGCCAAGCGTGGGGTCGGCAAGGCCATGTCGCCCATGCCGTCTTCACCGTGAATATGGTGCGAGTGATAGCGCGTGCGAAACAGTGGTTTCGCCATGCCGGCGTAAACCGGAGGAGCATAGGTTCCCGCTTTTTCCACGCAAATGAGCGCATTTTTGACGCAGTGTTCTAGCGGGCAGTTTCCGGCGACCGCGGTGATCGCTTCCACTTTCACGCCAGGTTCGCGCAACGCCATCAGCAGCGCAACGGCATCGTCGGAAGCGGTATCGGTGTCTATCAGAATGTGTCGCATGGCAATCTCCTCGTAGGGGGTACGGAGAAAATACCCAGGCGGCCCAAGGCAAAAAAGGTCAGATGTCCTTTTTCGTTCTGAAGCGCGTCGGCTATGCTGAACGCAGTCGAAAGCGAGGAGGCAAGACGTTTAAGGATGAGCCTTGGGAGTGAATCGCCTTGAAAACGGTCGGTGACAGCAAGCTAAAAGAAGCGTTCATTGAGGTTCACGATATGCAAACGGCGCTTTCGCCCACGCTGCTCGCCGCACTGCGCCTGGTGAGCGTCGAAGCCGGCGAATACCTGGTGACGCAAAGCGATCGTTTGACCCACCTGTTTTTTCTCGTGCAGGGAAAATTGCAGGTTGAGAATTTTGATGTGAATGGTGCGCACATTGTCTTTTCCTTCGAAACGGATTTCTCGGTAATTGGCGATCTGGAGCTGTTCTCCCAGGCGCAGCGCACGCTGTTCAGCACCGTGCAGGCGGTGACCGACGCGCTGCTCCTCGCGGCACCGATAGAGGTCATCAACAATCACGCCCTGAGCGACCCGGCGTTTCTCACCTTTATCTGCCGGCAATTGAGCAATAAGCTGCTGCATTCCTCCTTGCTGCATGCGAACGGCGTTTTGACGGCGGAATATAAACTGCGAAAATTTTTATTGTTCAAGATAAAGAGCGAAGGGGAATTGATTGAGCTGGAAAACCGGGAGGCGCTGGCGGCGAGATTGGGCATCTCCGTCAGACAGCTGAGCCGCGCGTTGGCGCAGCTCGCGGCGGAAGGCATCATTCAGTTTAAAAACAAATCACTGCGGGTGACGGATCGCCAACGGCTGTCTGCTATCGAAGGTAACCAAAGCGGTTAATCGAGCGCCGGCCCTTTCAATTCCACGCGATTGCCGTCCGGATCGCTGAAATAGATGGACGGCCCGTCGCCTTCCGCGCCGTAGCGCGATTCGGCGGGATCAGCGTCGATCCCCTGCGATCGCAGGTAGGTCAGCAACGCGTCTTCGTTGAACGGATCGATGCGCAGGCAAAAGTGATCGACGTTCTGCTGTCTGGCATCGGGCGGCATGCCGCCTTTTCTTCCTAGCATGCCGTTGACGTCCACCAGATCGATCATGGAGGCGCCGGCGCGCAGGTGCACCAGCCCCAAATCCGGCCGCTGTTTGGCGATATCACAACCGATGACCTGGGTATAAAAACGCAGGCTGTTCTGCATATCGCGCACGCGCAGAACCACATGATCGATATTCTTCAGGCTGAAAGGGGGCATGGTTCTCTCCCAAGAGCGGTACGTGACTCTTTAGCTTAAGCGGTCGTGCCCGATTTATCCTCTTTTCTCCCCTATTGCTGTCAGCGCCGCCGCTTATCGCAAAGCGGCCACGATCTCCTCCAGCTTAGCACGCTGCGCCTCACCAAGTGCGCTGTCCATCGCGGCATTCTCCGCCAGCAGGGTTTGCAGGCCGATCAGCCAGTCATAGATATAAAACGCGGTATTTTTGGTCGGCGTCGGCGCCAGCCGGGTTAGCCGCTGCTGGCCACTCCAGTCCACCGCCGGCTGCGGCGGCGGGGTAAAGATCGGCTGGCCGGGATTGACGCGGCTCTCGGGGCGCGTGGCCGCGTCGCGCCGCTGGAAGCCGAGCCAGGCGACGAAGTCGCCCAGTAGCGCCAGCGCCTGGCTGATCTGCCGATCTTCACCCTGTTCCGGCAAGCTCCCGGCGCACAGCGCGCGCTCCAGTTCGTCGTCGAGCCGCAGGCGGCAGGCGGCGCCGATCAGCGCATCGACCAGCAGTTCGAGGTGCGGCCTGTCGACGCCGAGCAGATCCAGCAACCGGCGGCTGTCTGGCAGCGCGCGCAGATGGTTGACCCAGTCGGCGAAGATCCGCGCGGCGAAAGGCGATGCGGGCTGCTCGCCGGGCGCCGCAGGGTCTTGCGCACCGAACAGATCGATATCCAGCCCAAACGGCGAAGTCGGCGTCGTCTGGGACGGCGTCGTATGCTGCTGTTGCTGATAAAGCTGGCGCAGCGTATCGCGCTGGGGCAGCAACCGTTCCAGCAGTTCGCCGTGGCGGCCGGCCTGCGCCTGCAACGCGCGCAACAGCTGCTGGGCGCGTTGCTGCGCCGCGTGCGGATCGGCGACGGAGAGCCAGTTGCCGAGCAGGCTTTCCGTCAGTTCGCGCTGCAACTCTTCACGCTGTTCGAGCAAGCGCGCTTGTTTGTGGGCCGGGCGCGCCTGTGCAGCCAGGTAGTTCACCATCCGGCGGCAGTCCTGTTCATCCAGCGCCAGCAGCGTGGCCCAGCTGTCGCCGGGCTCGCCGACCTGACGCTGGACGGCATCGTCGGGCCGCGCTTTGCCTTCCTGACGCAGATCGAACGGCGTGATTGCCCAGATTAAACCGGGCTTGCGGCGCTGGCGCAGCGCCGGGGTTTCCCCCTGGGTGTGGTTGACCCAATCGGCGAGCGCCTGGCCGACGCGCGCGGCGTCCTGCGGCGTGGCGGCGGCATCGGTCACCAGCAGCAGGCTGGCGTGCAGGCCGTCGGCGCAACGGGCCAGTAAATGGGCGCGCTTCGCCTGCTGCAGACGCTGCGCCGGCTCTGCCTGCGGACAGATGCGGCTGCCGGGCAGGTCGATCAGCGCCACGTCGGCGGGCAAGCCTGCCTGCGTCGTCTGCGGCAGCAGGGTGGTCACTTCTGCGGTCAGCCAGGCCAGATCGCTCAGTGCGATCTCCCGTTGATCGCCGTTTTCGGTCATGACGGCGATCGTGGCGTTTTCCGGTGCGGCGCTTGCGGTCAGCAGCGCCAACGCGCGGCGCGGGGCATGAACCCGTCTGCTGCCGTCGAGCGCCTGCAACGCGTGCGCCAGCTGGCGGTAACGCGCCGTCAGCGTCGCTTCCTCTCCCCACAGCGGCGCAAACAGGCGCGCGCGGTCATCGATGCTCAACTGCGGCGCCAGCGTCACCGCCTGCGGCCAGAAGTGCCTGTCGAGCGTGGATTGCTCTTTGTCGCCGTGGCGGCGCAGGCTGTCCCACAGCGCCAGTACGGCATTGCCGTCGAGGCCATCGATGGCGATCGCCTGTCGGTGGCGCGTCAGCGCTTGCAGGTGGTCGGCGATGGCGCGGGCGTCCCAGTCCGTGCGGAAGCCGCTCATCGCGGCGGCGTCAATCGTCATGGCCAACCACTGCGCTTCATCGAGCAAGGCGAGGGCGATCGGATAATCGGCGGGCCCCGCCTCGGCCGCCGTGCAGTAGCGCACCGCGAGCGAAAGGTCCGCGTCGAAGCGCTTCGCGCCGGGCGCCAGCGCCGCCAACAGATGGGCTTTGGCGGCGGCGTTGTGGCCATATAAACCGATGGCGACCTGCGCAGACCGTGTGTTTTCCAACAGTGCGGCGCGGTTATGGCAACGCCGCAAACGCTGTATCAGCCGATCGGCTTCCCGCTCCAGGCGGGCGGAGTGACGGCGTGCGGCGTCCACCCAGTCGATCGCCTGCAAAATGCCGGCGCTGAGCGCGTTATTCGGAGCCGCTGGGGCGAGGGTTTGCGTGTTCATCGTGGGTAAATGCTCCCGCTGTCTATCCAGTAGTGGGTCGCACCGGAGGCGCTGGCAGCCAGGGTATTGAGTTTCAGTTGCAGGTGGTGCGCCGGGACGGGGCTGCCGTCGGCCAGCAGCGCCTGGGCGATCTTGACGCTCTCGGCGCCCTGCTCGGCGCTGGCGGTGATGGCCAGCCGCAGGCCGATCACCGCGTCGCCGGCCAGCTTGCGCGCCAACTGGGCGTCATTGATGGTCAGCGTATAGAGCGGCGAGGCCGGCCAGCGTTCGTTGTCCAGCTGGCGGAAGCCCAGACGCAGCGGGCCGCGCAGCTGGAAGCTGCCGGCGGGATCGAGCGCGAAATCGGCGCGATCCAGATCGATGTCGCGGTAATAGACGTTATCGTCCGCCAGCATGTTGTTGCCGTCCAGCATGCCCAGATAGCGAATGGTGGAGTAGGGCTGGAAATCGCCGACGTTGAAGTAAAAGCTCTCCAGCCGCAGATCGATCGCCAGCAGGCACAGCATGGCGCCCACGGCAGCGGTGGATTTCGGGTTGTCGATGCGGCCGCGTTTGTTGAACGGGTACCAGCTGCGGGTGTGGTAGCCCTCGAGCGGCAGAATGCGGCTGGCGGGCAGCGGCTGCAGATGGCGCAGCAGCGCCTGCACGCCGGGGAAGCGCGCCGGGCGGCCGGTCAGCAGCAACACGTCGCAGGTGTACAGCGCCACCACTTCGGCCAGCAGGCGCAGACAGCGGCCGATGCCGATGCGATCGGACAAGAAAGCGGCGTGCAGGTCGGCCAGACGGATCACCAGCGGGGTGTGCAGGATATCGAAGGCGTCGCTGTCGGCTTCGCGCTGCACTTCGCCGTTGATAAACGCCAGCACCTGCGGCGTCGGCCGCTGCGGCAGCAGATCGCCGAGGCCGGCGGCGATTTCCGCGCGGCTGTCCAGCGGATCGTACTGCTCATAGGCGGCGAGCAGCGCGCGTCCGGCGGGCATGAAGATCTGCAGCGCGGCCTGTTGACGCAGGGTGGAAAGCCCGTCCATGCGCCCTTCGTTGCCGAACAGTTTGTCCATCAGCGCCGCAGCGGCGCTCACGCCGGCGGCCTCGAACGCCTGTTGCACGGCGGGCAAGACAAACTGCTGGATGATGTCCAGCAAGATATCGTCGCCGGCGACCTTAAAGCCCTCGCGGAACAGCAGGCGCGGGTTGATTTTGATGTTGTTGCCTACGCCGTCATCGAGCGAGTAGTGCGTGATCGCCAGATCGGTGGTGCCGCCGCCGATGTCGATGGAGGCGATGCGCAGCGTCTTGCCGGGCTGTTCACCCGGCGTCAGCGGCCGATCGGGCCGAGCCATGGCGGCGAAGAAGGCGTCGGTGCGGCCGGCGAAGTTCACCTGGGTTTCGTTGTACAGATAGACCATCTGGCCGCAGGTGGCTTCGTCCCACTCGATCTGCACCTGCGGCGCCGGGAAGCGAGTGTGCGCGCCGTCGAACGGCGCATCCTGCGGGTGCCAGCCGAGGGCTTTCCACACCAGCCCGATCGCTTCCTGCATGCGGCGGCGGAAGATCTCGCGCTCCGGCTTCGGCATCGCCGACGGCAGCGTCAGGATGATGGCGCGTAAACGGCGCGGGGCGGCGGCGTTCGGCATGCGGCTGCGCTGGGCGATGCTGTTGATCTGCATCAGCGCCTGCGCCAACAGCTCGCTCAGCATCAGGCTCATCACCGCGCTGCGGCTGTAATGGGCGGCGAACACCGGCAGCCGTTCGGCCGTCGGCAGGGCGGACAGCGGCACGCCCTCGTCGTTGATCAAGGTGGTCAACGGCGCGGCGGCGGCCATCGGCTCGTGACGCTCGTTGAAGCGCCAGCCGGGCGCATAGCGCTCTTCGTCCCACAGATAGCGGCGCGGGCTGGAGATGCCGGTGGTGCCTTCATGCCCTTCGCGTCGCTGCGCCAATTGCGCGGCTTCACGGCCGACGCGGGTGATGGACGGCCATTGGAAGGCGTCGTCGCGTCCGCTCTGGAAGGACAGATGCGGCTTGCCGAACGCGGCCCGAGAAAACTCCACCCGGCTCTCGAACAGTTCGTTGTAGACGTGATGCGGTTCGGACAGCGAGCGCAGCTGCAGCTCATAGGTTTGCTTCAGGCCGTTGCTCTCTTCCGGATGGTCTTCGACCAGCACGCCGCAGGTGTGAGAATTGCCGACGTCCAGCACCAGATCGACGTCGATCGCCGGCTGTTGCAGCGTCGCCGCCGCCATTTTTATCTGCGGCACCGTCAGCTGATGGCCGAGCATGTGCAATAGGTTGAGGTAGTGCGCCTGATACTCGAAGGTTTTCAGCCCGGCGTTGATCTCCGCCTCGGCGCGCTGTTCCCGCTCGGCGGCGCGCTGGCTGAACGCCTCGCGCAGCCAGCCGTCCACCCAGGTCAGATCGAGGAACTCGCCCAGCTCGTGGTTGCGGTGCGCCAGCGCGAAGCTCAGATCGGCGCCGAGATCGCTCTCGCCCGGCGCCAGCGCTTCCTGGCCGGGCACGGCGGCGCGGGTATCGAAGGCCAGCACCACCCGCAGCAGGTTGCCGTCCTGATCCGGTTCATCCAGTTGCACCACCTGCAGGCGAGCCCAGTTATCCGGGCCTGACAAAAATATCCCCGAGGCGGTATAGCGCAAGAACGGCAACGGCAGCCAGAGCTTATCCAGCAGGCGCAGCGACTGCTGCAGCGGGTAGCTGAACTCCGGCCGCACCACTTCGGCGGCTTGCCCGCCCTCGGCCGGCAGCTGATATTTGCCGCTCTCGGCCTCCCATTGCAGGCGCAGCAGCGGGCCGCTGGCGGTCTTGCGCACGAATTTGCCGGGAAACTCGGCGTCCAGCCGCGGGGTCAGGGCAAAGTCCATAAACTGAATGCCGCTGTCCTGAATCAGCGTAATGCCGTGTTTGTAGTCCGTAAGGGGTGCCAGCATCATTTACTCTCGCGCTTGAACGTCATGGGATAGGTGGTGTCCGCATCGTAGCGGCCGGTGCATTCCGCGGCCCCGGTCTCGCCCTGGCGGCAGACGATTTCCGGGATCTGGTAGCGGCTGCCGTCGCTGCAGCGCGCTTTGGTGCGGCTGTTGATCACCAGATTGCCGGACTGCATCAGCCCGGCCTCGACCGCCACCCGGCAGGTGACGCCGTCGCCGTAGGCGATGACGGCGCTGCCTTTGCCCGCGTTCAGGCGGTATTGCAGGCTGGGGCGCTTGCCGGTGATCGGATCTTTCAGCGCCACCGTGGCGCGCCATTTGCCGTTAAGGAAACGGGTGGAGCCGGCCTTCACCGCCTCGGGCGGCAGCACCAGCGCATTTTTGTCCGCCGGCTGCGGGATGACCGGCGCCGGGGGCGGCGGCATCAGCGTGGCGTGCGCCAGCGGCAAGCGCAGCTCAGGCAACGGCGCGGCGGTTTTTTCCGGCGGTGCCGGATGGCGCACCTCAGCCGGCATCGCCGGTTGCGGCGGCGGTGAGCGGTGCAGCCAGGCGGCCAGCGCCGCGCTGCCTAGCAGCAGTACCGGCAACAGCCACAGCGCGTGGCGTCGACGCGGGCGAACAACGGCGCGGGATTCGGCGGGCGCCGTCGGGGCGGGCACCGGTTCAGGCTCGGCGGCCGGGGCCGGTTTTACCGGTTCGACAACGGCCGGTTTGCGCGGCGCGGCGGCGATCGGCGCCGGTTTTTCCACTTCCGATTCGAGCGGGCGCAGGCAGGCTAACGGATCGTCCGGGCTCTGCGCCTGCGGTTTGATAAAGCCCCAAAAGGTCAGCACCGGCCGATCGTCCACCAGGTAGACGTGGTTGGGGTCGGGAATGTGCATCGCTTTGGCCAGCAGCGCGCCGAACAGGCGGTGGCTGGGGTGATCGGTCGCCCGGGTCTGTTCGGTCAGGCTGCGGAAGGTCGCCAGACAGTGTTCCAGGTGGCGCACCGCCTGCGCGCGCTGGGCATCGCTTGCCGCCAGCCAGGAGGTCACCTTGCCCGGAAAGGGCGCATACCAGTCGATGCGCGTGCCGCTTTCGTTCGGCTGGGGGATCGCCAGACAGTCGGCGGCCTGCTGCTGTCGGCGAAGACGCAGGGTTTCCCGCAGCTGCTGCGCGCAGGCGTAGATCGGTTGCCCGTTTTCGCCTAAAGCCAGCACATCATCCAAACTGCCACTGCGTAAGAAGGGTTTCACCACGGCGCCGCACCTTGTCCTGTTCTGCAAAAACGCATAAAAGTCCATGGTACCCCGCCGGCGATGCCGCCAAACGGCCAAGGACAGCCCGAAAAACGCCCTTCTTTGGCGTTAGCGGCGCACTTTGGCAACCGGCACAGTGAAAATCTCGCTATCTGGACCTGTCTGTGAACCGCTTTATCTGAAAAATAGAACGCAGCCCCGGCAAGCGACGCCGGGGAACGATGTTCTCTTTCACTATGACCTCGCCTCGCGGGTTGCCGATTTCGGTATGCCTCAGGCGTGCGGAGCATTTGCATGATGGACAGTCAGTCTGAAAAAACGCTTGTTGTTACCCCTGCTCATCCCGCCGTCGGGCATTCGGCTCAGGGCTGGATGAACGGTTTCCTCGGCATGATTATCTTCAGCGGCTCGTTGCCCGCCACCCGGGTGGCGGTGCTGGAGCTCGATCCGCTGTTTCTGACGGCGATCAGGGCGGCGATCGCCGCTTTGCTGGCCCTGTGCGCGCTGCGGATCACTCGCCAGGCGCGGCCGACGCGGGCCGATTTGCCGCCGTTGCTGTTTGTAGCGCTCGGCGTGGTCATCGGTTTTCCGCTGCTGACGGCGCTGGCGCTGCAGCACACCACCTCGGCGCATTCGCTGGTGTATGTCGGCCTGCTGCCGCTGGCGACCGCCGGTTTTGGCGTCTTGCGCGGCGGTGAGCGCCCCAAGCCCGCTTTTTGGGCTTTTTCGGGCATCGGCGCCGCACTGGTGGGGGCGTTCGCGCTGAGCCAGGGGAGCGGCGGCGCCTGGCAGGGAGATGCGCTGATGGTCGGCGCGGTGCTGCTGTGCGGTTTGGGTTATGCCGAAGGCGCGGTGCTGTCGCGCCGGATCGGCGGCTGGCAGGTGATCTCCTGGGCGCTGGTGGCGGCGTTGCCGTTGACGCTGGCGGCCGCATGGTGGGCGGCGCCGGCCGCTTGGCCCGTCGTCAGCGGCGCCGCCTGGCTGTCGCTGGCTTACGTCTCGGTGTTCAGCATGTGGATCGGCTTTATCTTCTGGTATCGCGGCCTGGCGCAGGGCGGCATCGCCGCCGTCGGGCAATTGCAGCTGCTGCAGCCGTTCTTCGGCCTGGCGCTGGCGGGCTGGCTGCTGCAGGAAACCGTCCAGCCGATGATGATCGCTGTGATGGCCGGCGTGGTGGTTTGCGTGTTCGGCGCTAAGCGCTTTTCTCGCTAGGCCCCGTTGCGGGCGCAGGCGCGGATCACCTCGCCGAGCCGTTCCACCGCCTGCTGCACCTGGCGGTCATCGTAACCGCCCAACCCCAGCACCAGACCCGGCTCACCGTGGCCGGGCGCATACATCGGCGATACCGCCCGCAGCGCCAATCCGGCTTCGTTGGCCTGCTGGGCGACCTGCACGTCGTCGAGATCTTTCCTCAGCCACAGCACCATGTGCATGCCCTGATCGCAGGGCTGCACCCTCCCCAATTCGGCCGGGATGCGCGCGTTGATCGCCTCGATCAGCACCCGGCGTTTCTCGGCGTAGACGCCGCGCATTTTGCGGATATGCCGGTCGAGATACCCTTCGGCGATAAAGGCGGCCAGTACGTGTTGATCCGCGCTGGGCGGGTGACGATCCATCAGGATCCGGGCGCCGCAAAAGGCGTCGACCAGCGGCGGCGGCACGATGGCGTAACCCAACCGCAGCGAAGGGAACAGCACCTTGCTGAAGGTGCCGAGATAGAGCGTCCGCTCGGGCGCCAACCCTTGCAGCGAAGGGAACGGGTGGCCGGCGTAGCGCATCTCGCTGTCGTAATCGTCTTCCACGATCCAGGCCTGCCGTTCTCTGGCCCAGGCCAGCAGGGCGCTTCTTTTCGCCATGCTCATCGGCATGCCCAGCGGATATTGATGCGACGGCGTGACAAAAGCGGCTCGGGCGTCGGCGGCCAGGCGCACGCCGGCGGCGACGTCGATGCCGTCGTCGGCGACGGGCACTCTGATCATGTGCCGATCGCGAAACAGGCTGTTAAAAAGGGCGGTGATGCCGGCGTAGGCGGGGTCCTCGACCCAGGCGCTGTCGCCGGCGTCCAACAGGATCTGCGCGGCCAGATACAGTCCCTGCTGGGTGCCGGCGGTGATGAGGATTTGCTGCGGCGTGCAGTTTACCGAGCGGGAACGGCGCACATAATCGCAGATGGCTTCGCGCAGCGGCAGGGCGCCCAACGGATCGCCATAGCCGGACGGGGCGCCGGGGCCGCGCGCCCGGATGCGGTTGCCGAGCCGCCGCCAGATATCGTCGGGCGCGGTATCGCCGATCGGGACCGACACGGTGAATGGCACCGACGGCAGCGCCCGCGCCTGGGCGGCAAAGCGCGCCAGATGCTGCGCCTGTGAAGAAAGCGGCACGGCTGTGGCCGGAGCGGTTTGCACCGTGGCGTGTGGCGTGCGGCGCGGCGCCTGATAGTGGGCGATCCGGGTGCCGGAGCCGGGCTGCGGTTCAAGAAAGCCTTCCGCCGTCAGCTGAGCAAACGCCTCCAATACCGTGCCGCGCGCCAGATTCAGCGCCGCCGACAGCCGGCGCGTCGAAGGCAGCAGATCGCCCGCTTTCAGATCGCCTTTGTGGATGGCCCGGCGCAGGGCCTGCGCCAGTTGGTGGCTTAGCTGCCCCGCCTGGCGGTCAATCTCGCCGAGGGCGGGGACGTCAACGACTTGGGCTGTTCTGGGCATGCATTCCGGTCCATATTAAAAAAAGAAATTGCTTAGGCAGAGTAAACCACTTTATCTCGCCATGCATGCGTTGCCGAATTCGCGGTGTCGCGGCATGGCGGTTGTGTCTGCCTCGCCATAATTTAGTGACGTCTGACGATCAATATAGAGGGGGCATGTTGTTGATTGCTTGTGCCTGTCAGCGTGGCGACTGTTTTCATCGCGGACGTAGAGCATTTATATTGCGAGCGGCGTTGAATATGGTTTGCCTGAGTGAACAGGAGCGGCGCTGAATAAAGCGCACGATAATAAACGATGTGAGGAGGGGCGCGGCAAATGAATAAGTTTGCGAGATTGTTCCCGGATAGGGCGCGTGACGGTGATTTGTGAATATAGGGGGGCCTTTGCACTGTAAGAGCCTAAATGCGGTTCATTAATGGTGTAAATGTTAATTTTTTGGTGTTTATGTTTGTTAATTGGCGTTTTGTATGAAATTTAATGCTATTTAAAATATTAAAATTTATCGACAGTATAAGTCAGATATGCTGCAAACTATTAATTAAATCTATTTTTTGTTTATTAAAATCTATTTTTAGTCATTCCATATTATTTTATTTTAAACAATATTAAAAAAGCAACATATACATCTGCAAGAATGTTTTTTTCTGTATCATTGCTCCAGGTCATTCAAACGAGGCGAGAGCCGCTGTTGGTGCGCAGAGGACAAGTTCTCAGCGTTGTAATGCGGAATGCTGATGAGAGGTTGAGTCTAAAAAAAGTAACGCTTTTTTGTGTTTTTGAAGTTTTCAGCTAGTTTATCCGAAAATGCAGAGTGAAAGACTCACCGCAAAAGGAATGACGGAGTTGATATTTTTTTTCTGATAACTTTCTTGCCTTGGTCAAAAATAAGGTGAGGCCGGCTTTTAATGGATATTAAATCTGTTTTAAGACGTTTATGGTCATTATGGCTGATGAGTTAGCAGGGATTGTCTCAGAGTGTTCTGAAATTATAATGTCATAGCGATATTATGATTCTGAGTTATTTGTTTTTTATTTTATCCAGGGAATTGACATGATGGAACGCAATCTTTTTGGTTTTATCATCGATAACGATATACAACTCGATATCGCTAATAAGCGGCTGGTGCGCATTAATTCTTTATCGCCGGAAAAACTGGTGTTGTTTAGTGCCGTGACGCTCAATGATGCCATGGTGCGGCTGCTGGTTTTTTTGCTGATCCAATATGGTAAAGGCCGACAGCTTTCGAAGAATGAAATACTGAAAAAAGTCTGGGATGAAAATCATTATTCTTCGTCCAGTCAAAAACTCTGGCAAACCATGAAAGAGCTGAGGATAAGGCTCGATGCCATCGGTTTGCCGCACGACTTCATAGTGAATGTGAGGGGGTCGGGTTATACCCTGAATAATCCTATCGTTACGCCTTTGTTCTACGAGTGAGCTTATTGAACGTGCGTTGCAAGAAATAACGTATTGCTTAAGGAGCTCGTTCCCGCTGGCTATCACCTACGGAAATAGAACGCGTTATAATTAAAATCATCAGGAGTATATATGAAAAAGACCTCCGTAATAGGATTGGCCTTGCTGGGCTGCGTTGGTCAGGTGCAAGCCGCCAGCACCGGGACGATCAATTTTAGCGGTACTGTATCTGCGATGACCTGTGATGTACGGGTCAATGGGCAGGAAGCCGATGGTAATGTTGCTTTGCCGGTTGTAAGCGAGAGTCAGCTGAGCGTGATGAGCTGGACTGCAGGTCGTACGGCGTTTGAGCTGAAGTTGAATAATTGCCAGGGCGCCTTGAAAACCACGACGGCGTTCTTTGAAGCCGGCCCTGGCGTGGATTCGAGCGGGCGCCTGCGCAACCTCACGGGCACGGCGAAAAACGTCGTGCTGCAGCTGCGTGAAGGCTCTGGAGCGTTCAATCCGATCGTTGCAGGCAGTCAAAACCAGATAGCGAACGCTACCTATTACACCATCACCAATGGCATGGCGACCTTGCCGTATACGGTTGAATATTACGCCATGGGCGCCGCGACCGCCGGCTCGGTGGTAAGCAACGTCGTATATTCACTGCAATACAAATAACCCGTATTTCAAGGGGGGAGTTTCCCCCCTGTTTCTCAGCTATTTATTGGGGCGATTATTATGAGCAGACAGGCTCGTATTTTATCGCAGGCTTTCTTGCTTGCAGTTATTTCTCTTTTTTCGGCGATGACATTCGCCAGCGTGGTGATTAGCGGTACGCGCGTTATTTATTCCTCGGAGGCGAAGGATGTCACCGTTAAATTGAACAATGTCGGTAAAGCGCCGGTATTGATTCAAAGCTGGATCGATGACGGTGATATGACGGTGAAGCCGGAAAATATCCGCGTGCCTTTTATTTTGACGCCGCCGATTAATCGCGTCGATCCGGGCAAAGGGCAAACCTTGCGCCTGAGCTATACCGGGGCGGCGCTGCCGATGGATAAAGAAAGCGTTTTCTGGTTGAACGTGCTGGAAATCCCGGCCAAAAAACAGCTCAAAGATGATGCCAGCCTGCTGCAAATGGCTTTCCGTTCGCGCATCAAGCTGTTTTTCCGTCCGGCGGGCTTGAACGGCGACGCCAATGACGCGGCGCAGAAAGTGACGTGGTCCGCCGCGCCGGGCGGCGTGAAGGCGTTCAACCCGACGCCGTATTTCGTCTCGTTGGTGAGCCTGGCCGTCAATGGTAAGGAACGTGAAGGGCAAATGATCGCGCCGTATTCCTCGCTGATGTTTAACGGCATTCGCGCCGCCGCAGGAACCCAGATCGCCATTGAATTCGTCAATGACTACGGCGCCGTCAATAAATTCGATGCGCTGGTGAAGTAAGCGAAGCACATCGCCATTTAATGCCTCATCGGCAGCAGCCGAACCTTGCGGAAAAAAGTTCATGACCGAATATGTTAGCGTTGCGCATGGCCTTCGCACGGCCTCTGCGCGCTTAACGCCGGCGGCGCTGTGCGTGCTCGGCGCATTAAGTGGCGCTCAGGCGTGGGCCGACGACCGTGCGCCGCAGGCCATCGCCGGAAAGGTCGAATTCGACCCGTCGTTTCTTAACCTGAGCGATCGCGCCGGCGTCGATCTGGCGCGCTTTGCGCGCGGGGCGGCCGGGCTGGCCGGCACGCATCGGGTGGCGTTGTTTATCAATGACGAGGCCTTTGGCAATAAAGAGATCGAATTTCGCAGCCGCGCCGATGAGAGTCTGTATCCCTGCCTGACGCCGGCTATCGTCAATAGCATCGCTTTTAACGACGCCGCGCTGCCGGCAGGGGCGCTGGCGCCATTGGCGCAGGGCGAACCCTGTTTTAATCTGCCGCGGCAGATTCCGGATGCGCAGGTCAACTTCGACAGCGGCGAGCAGCGGCTGGATATCGTGGTGCCGCAGATTTATATGCGCAAGACCGCGCGCGGCAGCGTTGACGCCGCGCAGTGGGACAGCGGCGTCTCGACGTTGTTTCTTAATTACAACCTGAACGGGTATTCCAGCACGTCACGCGGAGCGGACTATAACTCCGTCTACGCCGGTTTGTCCGGCGGGGCCAACTTCGGCGCCTGGTATTTGCGCCATAACGGTGCCTATAGCTGGACGCAAAACGGCATTTCGCAATACGACAGCATTAACACCTTCCTGCAGCGCGATATTCCGCCGCTGAAGGGCAGAGGCGTGATCGGCCAGGCGAACACCACCGGCCAACTGTTCGATACGCTGGCGTTTAACGGCGTGCAGCTTGCCAGCGATGAGCGCATGTTGCCGGAATCGCAGCGCGGCTATGCGCCGGAAATCCGCGGCATCGCCAGAAGCAACGCGCAGGTGACCGTGCGGCAAGGGGGGCAGGTCATCTATCAGACCACGGTAACGCCGGGGGCATTTCTGATCGACGATCTGTATCCCACCGGTTACGGCGGCGATCTGGAAGTGACGGTGCGTGAAGCTGACGGCGCGCAAAGCGTCTTTACCGTGGCTTATGCGGCGGTCACCCAACTGCTGCGACCTGGCGCCGATCGGTACGAAGTCGTCGTTGGCAAGGCCGACAGTGACAGCCTGCGGGAAAAGCCCTGGCTGTATCAGGCCACCTACCAGCGTGGTTTATCCAATGCGCTCACCGCCTACGGCGGCCTGCAGGCCGCCCGAGATTATCAGGCGGTGCAGTTGGGCGGGGCCGTCGGTTCCTCGCTGGGCGCACTTGGCTTCGATGTGACGCAAAGCGACAGTCGTTTGGGCCGCGAACGGCGTCAGAGCGGGCAGAGCTACCGCCTCAGCTACAGCAAGACCGTGAATGACATCGGCAGCAGCCTGTCGCTGGCCGCTTACCGATTCTCTACCTCCGGCTATATGGATTTCATGACCGCCATGCAAACGCGCGACCGGCTGAGGCAAGGCGGCGGAGAGGGCGATATCGCGCGCGCTCGCAATCGGGTGACGTTTTCCATTTCGCAGGAGTTGGCGTCTGGATGGGGACAGCTGTATGTCAGCGGCTCTGTGCAGGATTACTGGAACGGGCAGGGCAGCGACAAGCAGTATCAGTTGGGGTATAGCAACAGCTATAAAGCCGTCACCTACGGGTTGAGCATGACGCGCAGCCAGGCGAGCAATGGCCGGGCGCAAAACAGCTATCTGCTGAATTTCAGCCTGCCGTTAGGGCGTCGTGACAAGGCCGGCACGCCGCAGCTGCGGCTCGGATTGGCGCATGACAGCGACGGGTTGTCGAGCCAGCAGGCCACCCTCTCCGGCAACCTGGGGGCCGACAGTCGCTTCAGTTACGGCATGAGCGCAATGAACGCCAATCGCAATGGCGGCAGCGGCTCGGTAAACGGCCAGTATCGCAGTCAGGCAGCGCTGCTCAGCGGCGCTTACAGTTCCGGTAAAGGCTACCGCAGCGCCTCCGCCGGGTTAAGCGGCACCGTCGTGGGGCATGCCGGCGGCGTCTCGTTCAGCTCTTACGGCTCGGAAACGTTCGCGTTGGTGGAGGCGAAAGGGGCCGAAGGCGCCAGCGTCTCCGCATATCCAGGGGTGTATGTGGATGCGCAAGGCTATGCGCTGGTGCCGTATTTGACGCCGTATCAGCTGAATGAAATCAGTCTGGATCCCAAGGGAAGCGCCCCTGATCTTGAAATGGATGAGACCACGCAGAAGGTCGCGCCTTATTCCGGCGCGGTGGTGAAAGTGAAATACAACGCCCGCCAGGGCTCCCCGATTCTGATCGATACCGCTGCCGCCGGCGCGCCGGCGCCGTTCGGCGCCGAAGTGCTCGACGAAGGCGGCGCCGTGGTTGGCGCCGTGGGGCAGGGCGGGCTGGTTTATGCGCGCGTCGCTCAGGACAGGGGCGCGTTGCGCGTTCACTGGGGGGCGGATCGCGCTGCGCAGTGCGCCCTGAATTACGTGCTGATGCCGCAGCAGAAAGGCAGCCGGCCGGTATTGCAGCGCTTTAGCGCGCCGTGTCGCAGCGGCGTTGGCGCAGAACGATGAGACCTATTTTTTGCTCGGGAACGCCGTCGGGCACGGCTGCAGCGACGGCGTTTCAGCGCACGGGAGAGAATGAGATGACACAGAAAAACCGCCAGGGTATTTGGCGCGGCATTGCCTTGTTGGCGCTGTTGCTGGCCCAATCGGTGTGGGCCGACTGTTATTACAGCGATAAGTCGGACGTTAAAAACGATCTGAATATCACTGCGCCCATTGTATCCAGCAATATCACCGTGGGGGCAGAAGTGGCCCGGGGCGCTACGCTGTATACGCAAAATTTTAACCCCACTTTCAGGAATGTGTACGTCGAATGTTCGACGGCGCAACCGTTCATCGCGATAGACATGGGTTATGAGCCGCCGCCGCATCCTCTGTCGGAGTGGAGTGGCGGTTTTGGCAAGGTTTATCAGACGGGCGTGCCGGGCGTTGGCGTGTTTATCGATAACCACGCTTTGTCCTTCACCCTGCCGTACACGTCGCGGAGCACGGAGAGTCATACCCTGTACGGGTGGTCGTCGAATCTTTTCAAATACCGCATTCGGCTGATAAAGACCGGCGATATTCAACCCGGCACCATCACCGGCGCCGATTTGCCCTGTTTGGTGACCCAGGTTGGGCCGGCAAGCTCGCCGTTTACCGCTATGCGGCTGTGTTTTACCGGCTCGATCAATATCGTCGCGCAGAGTTGCACCACGCCCGATGTTTTCGTCGCCATGGGGAAATACGATATGGGACGAGATTTCACCGGAAAAGGCAGCGTAACCGAATGGAAAGACGCCTCGATCCGCCTGATGGATTGCCCAAAATTTTACGGTACGGCCGAAGCCCATTATTCCGATAGCGGCAACAGCGGCATCGTCAGCGCAACCGCCAACAGTTTAGGGGTGTCGTTAGCGCCCAATACGGCGGTGGTCGATGGCGACAACGGCATTATGGGGCTTAAAGACGGCAGCGGCAGCGCAAGCGGCGTCGGCATCCAGTTGGCCTATGGCGCGTCATCGCCGCGGCCGGTGCAGTTCTCGCGGGAAATTAAGGTGCCGCTTTCCCCCGCCACGCCCACGTCTTTCACCATCCCGTTGCAGGCGCGTTATATTCAAACCGAGCCTACCGTCACGCCGGGCGCCGCCGACGCGACCGTGACCTTTAACATCAATTATTATTGAGTGGGCGGGCTGGTCAACTCAGCCCGCGCTGATTCAGCAGCACCTTATTCAGCTCGCTGTTTTTACGCACGTTGAGCTTGCGCATCGCCGAACGCTTATGGGCGCTGATGGTTTTCTGGCTGCGCTGCAGCAGGCCGGCGATGCTGCAGGCGGACATGCCGCTGCTCATCAACCCCAGCACCTTTTTCTCGCAGTGGCTGAGCGCGGCGATGCGGCAAGCCTGGCATTTCCACTGGCCCGCGGCGTGCAGCGCCACCCATGGATGCAGGATGAACTTTTCCAACGCCATCTGCAGCTTGAGGCGAATGGCGTAGGCCGAATCGCGCCGATGGATGCTGAACAGCGGCGGCAGGTTTTTCACCTGTTGCTGGGTCGCGTCGTCGAGGATCAGCAGGGTCAGCTGCCGCTGGCGCGGAACGCCGTGAGGGCTTTGATAACAACAGGCGCAGCCCCAGCGCTCTTCCGGCGTGCGGAACACGATTTCGATGTTATCCAACGCCTGCAGCGCCAGCGGCGAGAACTGCGGGTACCGGTGGTGGCATTCGTTCAGGGAGTGCAGATAGTCCTGCAGCAGCAGACGCAGCCCCTGCTGGTAGAAGTTATCGCTGTCGAACAGCGTGAAGCGAATATCTGGCATGGGTGACTCCTTAAAAAGCCGTGGCGCCGCGCCGGAGCAAACGGTGACGGCCCATCGCCGGCGTTCGCGCGCCGGTCGTTTTCCTGATTTCCCTGGGACGGTGCGGGGCTTATTGGTACGCCAGCACAAAATTGGCGATGGACGTGAATTCGCCTTCGGTAATGCTTTGGTTTTGAATCGCGCTGGGCCGCCCTTGCACGTAGGCGGTGAAGTTCAGGCTGTTGGGGCCGTTTTGCAGCGCGACGGCGCTGGTGGCCTTATTCAAATCGATGTCTGCGCCCTGATGATCGAACAGGGCGATGGCGGCGCCGTTCGCGCCGTTGTTGATCGCCAGCTTGCCCGGCAGCTCACCGTCTTCGGTGCCGCTGAAGGTTACGCTGACGGATTTGAATACCGTGGTCTTGCAGTCGGTCAGCTTGATGCTGAACGGTACCGGTGTGGTGTGGCCGTAGCGATACAGGGTTTTGACGATCACCGTGCCCATCTCCACCAGCTGATCGGCGGACTGCGGTTCGATATTGCACGGCCGGCTCACCACGGTACCGTGGAACTGCACCGGCGCGCCGATAAGCTCGGTGTTCGCCGCCGCCGGCATGGCGGCAAACCACCAGGACGCGCAGCTGAGCAGCGCTAAAGCGCGTAGACGCATTTTCCGTTCCTCCCTCGGTTACTGGAATGCCGCCACGATGGTGGCCGACGCGTTGAATTCCCCTTCGCCGATCTCCGCGCCGCCGTTGGCGAACGGCGCCGCCACCAGGTTCCAGGAGCCGCCGTTGCCGATGTTCGGCACCGGGTAAAACTCGTTCGGAATGACCAGCTGGCCGTTGTGCGTCAGCCGGATGCCGAGATCGTTCTTGTCGGTTTTGAACACCTCGTTGCTGAAGGAAGCGGCCGTGCCCGAGACCGCCAGCTTGATGTTCAGCGTGCCGTCCTCGAAGCTGCCGCCCTCGCACTGGAAGCGCACCGGAATGCTTTGCGGGTAGTTCGAGCCGTTGAGATCGCTGCCGCCGATTTCGCCGAACTCCACGTTGATCAGCTGGCCTTCGTTCACCACGCATTTATCCGGCACGTAGAGGATCGCGGACTGGATAAACACCTGCGCCATCGGATTGGGGCCGAAACCGCCGTCGGTCGAGCCGAGGCGGCCGTACATCTCGATGATCTGCCGATCGTTAATCTCGACGCCGTTGATGATCTTTTTGCGCACCCGGAAGGTGATCTTGCCTTTGGAACCGCTGCCGTAGTTGTTGACCTGTAAGTACGGCGGCTGGCAGCGGTGTTGGCTCAGCAAATTCGATTCGTTGTAAAAAGGCACTGTGACGTAGGCGTTCTTGTTGCCGGCGATCCACACCTCGGCTTTTAAATCCAAAAAGTCATTCAGTTTTAAATAGCCGTTGCCGTAGTCGGAGGGGGGCAACGCCGAATCCGACTTGTAAAAGTGCGGGCTGGTGGGAATAGGGGTATCGCAATACACCTTGCCGGTATAGGTGCCGCCCAGATCATAGGGAAACAGTTTGGTGAACCCCACCTGGTTGGTGATGTTGCTTTCATTCAGATCGATATAGAACTGTTTGGGGCCGCCGTCCGGCGTGACGTAGCCGTTGGCCCAGGCGGCGGGGGCCGCCAGCGCGATCGCCAGCGGCAGGCAGAATTTGGTCAGTTGAGTTTTCATCGCGTTCTCGAACCTCACAGGTAAATCACCTGAATGTGCGCCACGGCGGCAAACCCGGCCGCCATCACCGCCCGCTGGGTGGATTCCACGCTGGCGCTGAACCACAGGGTGTTGCTACCGGGTTGCAGAATGTAAGGGCGGCTGCGTTGATTCAGCTCCAGCGCCTGGCCTTGTTGGTCTTGCAGCCGCAGACCGATGCCCTGCACGCCGCCGTTCAGCTTCAGCAGCGATGGGTTATCGACGTCGCTTTCGCCGAGAAACACCAGCGTGGCGGCCTGCTCACCTTGCAGGTAGAGGCGGCCGGCGTCGCCGTTGCGCGGGCCGGCCGGGTTATCCGCCAGCGCGCGCGCGCCCAGCAGGCAGTTGCGGAACGAGAGGCGAAAACGCACCGGCGCGCTGCGATCGCCGGCGTTGCGGAAGTCGCGTGCGCTGACGTCGCCCAGATCGACGGACTGATCCCGGCTGTCCGGAGTCAGGCTGCAGGGAGAGCTGAGCAGGCCGCCGTGAAAGCTGACGGTGCCGGTGGTGCCTTCAATCACGCCCAGCGGCGTTGCCGCCATCGCGCCGCCGCCGCACAGCAGTGCGCCGAGCAGCAGTGGGCGCAGTCGATCGGTGAATTCAGCCATGCTGGACCTCCTTATTTTTTCTCGGGCACGGCGGTGCAAACGCCGCCATTGCAGACGAAGCGCAGCTCCGGATGGCCGCCGTAGTCGTTGATGTAGGTGATGACGAAGCTGTTCATGCCGGTCTCTTGCAGCTTGAGGCTTTCGCTGGATTTCGGCTTCAGCATCAGCGGCTGAAAACCGCCGATCGCGCCGCCGCCCTGTTTTTGCGTCTGCCGCGTCATGCCGGTCAGGGTGATGTAAAACGGCGTCGGGTTGTCGACGGTGATGGCGCCGCCGCTTTTACGGAACACCAGCTTTTCCTGCCACACCTGGCCCTTGGGCGCGACGATGGCTTTCGGCCGATAGAACAGTTTGATCTGCGTTTGCAACGCCAGCTGCATCACGTTGGTTTTGGTGCTTTTCGGCGGAATTTCGCGCAGGTTGAAGTAGAACACCGACTCGCGATCCTGCGGCAGGCGATCCGCCTCCGGCGTCTTGGTGATGCGCACCACGCTGCGCTCGCTTGGTTCCACGCGCTGCAGCGGCGGTAGCACCACCAGCGGCGAGGTGATTTTCTGGTGCTGCTCGTTCTCAAGCCAGGATTGCGCCAGGAAGGGCAGCTCTTTGTTTTCGTTGACGATATTCAGGCTGATCGATTTGGCGTCGCTCACATAAACGGCGCGCGTGCGATCCAGCGATATCGCCGCGTCGGCGGTGGGCAGTACGGCGCTCAGGGCCAGGCCGGCGGCGGTCAGTAGCGTTATCGGGTGTTTGTTCATGTCATTATTTCTCAGCGTTACGGATTACAGGGTGGCGCACGGCAGCAGCAGCTGGTCCAGCGGCTTGGCGGCGCCCGGGATCACGATGCGGCAGCGGCGTTGGCCTTCCCAGGCGACGTCCAGTTTTTCCTCCGGCTGCACGCCGGTCAGGTAGACCGAGCCGCCGTCGTTGACCACCGCGACCTCGCGGCCTTTCTCGCTCAGCACCGCGGCGCCGAACGGCGGTTCGCTGCCGTCCGCGAGGCGAATGGTGGCCAACAGCTTGCTGCCTTTCACCACCTCGAAGTGGCGGTAGCCGATGGCGCCTTCGGTCAGCGTGCCTTGCACCACGGCGCGAGTGGCCTCGACGTCGTCCGCCAGCTTGTTGACGTCGATGCGGGTGTCGGTGTTGTAGTAGCTGGTGATGTCGGAAATCACCGCCAGCCCGAAACGGTTGCTGTAGGCGCGGCCGTTGTTGAGCGGCACGCCGGCGATGCCGTCGGTGTCGAGCATCATGCGGCTGCCGCCGTTGCTCGAGTTCTGATGCGCCGCGATGCCGTGCCGGGTGGCGGTGAGGCCGCCGCGGAACGAGCCGCCGATCGACGAGTAGCTGTCCTGCTGGTAAGAGGCGCTGGCGTTCAGCGAGCCGAACGAGGCGTTGTGGGTGTAGTACCCGCGCGCCAGCGATTTGCCGGACTGATTAAAGCCGCCGCTGACCTGCCAGGTATTGTCCGGATCGCTGTAGTCGTTGTACGACGCGGTCTGCGTGACATCGCCGTTGTTGGTTTGCAGCGCATAACCGACGCGCCGACGGTCGCCGATCGGCACGGTGAAGTTGAGCATCACGCTGTCGTCGGTGCGGCCCTGGTAATAGGTGCGGTAAGCCGACAGCGAGGCGGTGATGTTGCTGATATCGCCGACGCTGAACAGCTTGCTGGCCGACAGCCCGTAACGGTCCTGGGTTCGCGCATCCCAATAGGTCTGGTGCGAGTAGGTCAGGTAGGCGGTGATCGCCTTGGCGCTGTCTTCCGCCATAAAGGTTTTGCTGGCGGTGATGGTGTACAGCTCTTTCTGGCGGCCGTTGTAATTCTTGTCGTAATCGCCGTAACGCTCCTGCAGGTACTGCGACATGTTCATGAACTTGCGCTGCGAGAAGCGGTAGCCGGCGAAGGTGATCTGGCTGTTCAGCTCATCGAACCGTTTGGCGTAGTTGAGCTTGAACGACATGCCGCTGGCGGTCGGCTCGCCGGGCAGACGGGCGATCGACTGGGTGACGTCCAGCGACATGGCGCCGAACACGTTCAGATCGCGGCCGAGGCCGAGCGCCCAGGCGTTATAGTCGCCGCCGAGCAGCGCCCCGCCATACAGCGACCAGGCGTTGCTCAGCCCCCAGGAGAAGTCGCTGGCGGAAAACAGCGGGCCCTGGGTGCGGTGGTCGTAGGCCGAGGTTTTGCCGAGCGCCACGTTGTAGCGCACGTAGCCCGGGCGGGTCAGGTACGGAATGGTGGCGGTATCCACCTGGAAGGTCGAGACGGTGCCGTCCTGCTCTTCCACCTTGACGTCCAGCTTGCCGCGCACCGAGCTGTTGAGATCCTGAATGGCGAACGGCCCGGCGGGCACGGTGGTTTCGTACAGCGTGCGGCCTTCCTGCGAGACGGTGATCTTGGCGTTGCTCTTGGCGATGCCGCGCACTTCCGGCGCGTAGCCCTGCAGGTTCGGCGGCAGCATGCGCTCGTCGCTGGCCAGATTGAGGCCGGTGAAGCGATAGGCGTCGAACACCCCGGAGTCGAGATAAATCTCACCCAGCGTCAGCTTGGCGGCCTGCATCGGCAGCGCGCGGTAGGCGTAGATCTGGTTCCAGTCGAAGCCGGTGCTGCGATCGCCGGCCTGCTGATTGTAATTGGCCTGGTAGTCCGCGCGCAGGCGCCAGGGGCCCAGGTTGGCGCCCAGCGTGCCGTAGCTGCTCAGGTTCTGGGCGGTGTTGTTGTTGTGATTCTGCTTGCCTAACTGGCCGCTCAGGTTGTAGTCCAGCAGCAGGCCGGGAATGCCGTCGTCCCACTGCTCGGGCGGCGTCCAGTCGGGATCGGAGTATTTCATCCACGCCTGCGGGATGGTGATCGCCAGCACGCCGCCGCCGATGCGATCGGAGACGGTCGCGCCTTTGATGCCGCGAATGTCGGCGCACTGGTTGTCGTGCCACAGGGTGACTTTTTTGGCCGCTTCTTCTTTCAGCGCCATTTTTTCCACCAGATCAGGCGGCAGGCACACCTGGCTGCCGCTCTTGTTATCCGGCGACGGGAAATACTGAATGCTGCGCTGGGGCAGCGTTTTCTGGTTGATCTTGATGTCCAGCAAATAAGCGCCGGGCATGACGTAGTCGGCATCGGAGAAACGCGAAAGATCCACTTTGCTGCGCTCGCCGATATCCAGGACGTCGGTATTGAATTCCGTGGCGGAAAATGCCGGACGCACCCAGAGGAAAGATAGAATGACGAGAAGAGGTAGGTGTTTCCGTGTCAGTAATGACGTCATAGCATAATCACTCATGGCAAGTCCGCGCCCAATAGCAGGTCATCCGTGCGACCTGAATACGTAATGCTGTGCAGCGCCCGCCGGCGCTAGAGATAAGACAGGGTGAATTTGGCCAGAGAGCTGAAGCCGCCCGCCCGCGCCTTATCGGGATGCAGGCGCAACTGCGCGCCAAAACGCAGCGTGTTGTCGCCGGCGACGATCTGGTAATCCGCCGTCGTGCTGCCGAGCGGGATCGGGGTGCCGGCATCGGTCAACAGCTCGATAGCCACGCCCTGCGCCTCGCCGTAGACGCCCAGCAGGGAAGGATCCCGGCTGTCGGCGGTGCCGTCGAAGGTGACGTTGGCCGCGCGATAGATGAAGTCAGGCTTCACCTGGCTGGCCAGTTCGCAGTTCACCAGTTTGATCGTGAAATGACGGCGGCTGCCGATCAGCACCGATTGCCCGTCCTGCGAGGCATCGGTCATGGCGATCAGACCGAAATCGACGGTTTGATCCAGGCTGTCGCTGGCGATGCCGCACGGCGTTTCAACGATGGTGCCGCCCAGGCTGACTTTGCCGTGGCCCTGATTTTTCACTGCCGCCGCCGCGCTGCCTACGCTGAGCGCGATGAGCAACAGGCCGCAAAGGCGGATAGTCATGCTGGCGTCTCCCTGTCTTGCCCTGTTCCCTTGCCGCTCTCGTCGGCATGCAATCAAGCGGGGGATGCCCTGAGACATCCCCTGTGGGGTATTACAGGTAAGCCAGGGTGAAGTTGGCCACGCTGGTGAAGTCGCCCGGCACCACGGCGGCGGAGGCGCTGCTGCCCTGCAGGTAAGCGGCGAATTTCAGCGAGTTGTCGCCGTCGTTCAGGCCCTGACCGTCGGTTGCCGTGCCCAGTTCCACTTCCTTGGAGTGCAGGTTGTCGTAGATCACGATGCCGGCGCCGGTTGCCGTGCCGCTCAGGGCCAGCAGTTTGTTGTTGACCGGATCAGGCGTGCCGGTAAAGGTCACCTTGACGTTTTTCATGGTGGAGATGGAGCAATCTTTCAGTTCGATGTTGAAAGGTTGCATGCTGGATTTACCCTGGTTAGCCAGGATGCGGCTGCTGATTTGGCCCATTGGTACGGTTTGGTCAACGGATTCCGGCGCGACGCTGCATGGCGCATCGATAATTTCGCCGGTAAAGGTGACTTTACCACTGCCCTGATTAGATGCGGCGTGAGCAACAGATGCAGAAGCGAAAGCAATCACGGTTGCCAGCATTAATTTATTCAGTTTCATTTCTCAGGTTCCTGTAGAGAGTTTTTAAATAAAAAGAACAGCACATCTAAATCCCCCGCAGCGGTGGCAACGTCATGTCGCCGGCCGTACGGTTGGAGCCAGATCCTTTTGCTCTGGGCAATACGCCAACATCCGTTATTTATGAGAAATAACGAGATTGGGAAAATCGACAATGGATTTTCTGGTAAATAAAATACGAGTTTTACGTGTGGCGTGTTGCTGGGAATATTCTTGCAAATAATAGTATTGCTTGGAAATAGATTTTATTAAATTAAGTCAAATTCAGAATATAAAACCAAAAGGAAAAAGAAATATATTTGCTTTAAAACCAATAGATCGTATACAAATATTATCCAGTATAAATCACTATATAAATAACGATATGCGAGATATTAGATCGGGGGAAATAGGCTGATACCTACAATTCGCCATATTGTTTTGCTAATATCGCCCTGAGGCAGCAGATGATGAATTTCCCTTTAGAAACAAAATATAAAACATAATCTATTGTTTTTATTGTTGTTTCGTGGTTTTCTCCCCCTAAGGGATTGGCTTTTTTATTCGTGTTTAGCCCGCGTTTAGGTCTAATTCATTAACAATTAAATAACAATGTCATCGGTAGTGAATTATTCTATCGCACTGCGGTATAGGGATTTTTCACTGCCTAACCCATTTTGATTAATCAAATTAAGGCATGTGCTGTTGCCGTTCGCCACATAATGATGACCTAAGTGACAATTAAAGGATTATAAACGGAATGATAACGATGATTAATGCTTGCGGCAGCCGCCGTACGGTAGTTTCTGCTATATTTTTACTGTCTGTCATGTCGCTGTCAGGCTGCGTGGGCGGTAGCAAGACAAACCTGAATTCCGTGAAAAAACTTTCACAGAACAATCCTAATGATAAATCCGATGAACAACGTATCGCGCTTTGCCAGCAACGGGTTAACTCATTAAAAAATATTAATCCGCAGAGTTACCAAAAACGCATTGCCTATTTTAACGGTCTGCTTTCCAACGCTTCCGGATATGCCGGCGTGCGCGGCAATGTGGATGAAAGCACCCGTAAAGCGATTGATGCTCTTTATCAATATAAAACCGAGAAATTCTGCGCCGACGTTGAACATGAGCTGATGTCCGATCTGTCCAACCGGGTCGAGAATCTGTAGCCATGAAGCGATGCGCGCAAAGATGGGCGATGGGGCTTTGGCTGTTGGCGCTGAGCGGTGCCGTTTGCGCCGCTGACGACGGCATTCCCGCCCTGTTGAAGTTTGCCGAACAGCGGCAGGCTCCACCGGCCGCGCTCAAGGAGGAAACCGCGCGTAAACCGGCGCCCGCACCGGCCGCCAAACCGGCCGCCGTCGCGGGGGCAGACGGCGCTCGTTTAACTTCTCTGAAGCACTCTGTACAACAGCAGGCGGAGAAAATCCGTCAGCTGGAGCGCCAGTTGGCGGCGGCTCAGGCCGCCGCGGCGCCGAAAAGCGCGCGGACCGATGTCGATATTCGGCCGCTGGCCGATGCCCTGAAGGCGTTGCGGCAGGCCGTTGCGCCGTTGCCTGAGGTCACCGCGCTGGCCGCTTCGCTCACGCGGGCCGAACAGCGCAGCGCAAGCTTGACGGCGCAGTTGGCACAGCAACGACAGCGGGTAGACACCTTGCTGGCTGAGCGGCGGCAGGCGGCTGAGGCCCCGGTGCTGGCCAGCGAGGCGGACAAGCAGGCGTATGCCGCCGGCGTATCGCTGGGGCGCGATATTTTGCATCTGCAACAGGAGAACCGGCGTGCGGGACTGGAGGCGGATCGGCGGCTTTTGCTGGCGGGCATCGCCGATACCCTGGCCGGGCGGTTGCGGCTGGATGAGGCCGCCATCGACAGCGCGCTGCGCACGGCGCAGCAACGTTTGCAGCAGACGCAACAGACACAGGCTCCCCCTCCGGACGGCAAGGCCTATCTGGCCGATTTCGCCCGCCAGGAGGGAGTCAAGCAAGATGCGCTCGGTTTCTACTACCGGGTGGACTATGCCGGCAGCGGTGCGATCGGCGCCGACGATCGGGTGGATATCGTGGTGCGCGAAAGCCTGACCGACGGCCGGGTGATCAAAGACATGGAGCTGGCGGGAACGGTGATCTCGCAGCCATTGACGCGCTATCCGCCGCTGTTTCGCGCGGCTATCGAGAAGCTGCAGCGCCACGGCTCGATCACGCTGGTGGTGCCGCCGGCGCTGGCGTACGGCAAGCAGGGCAGCCCGCCGGCGATCCCTCCGGACGCCACCATGATTTATACCCTGCGCATCGCTGACGTGCAGTCGTGAGCGGGGAGCTCAGCAGTAACCACTCAGGAGGAATGCTATGGCCAAGGCGCCGAAAACGTTTGAAAGCAGAAAATCGCTGATGCTGAATGTGTTGCAAGGATTGTGCAGGGATCGTGTGGAAGGCTCCGGCGGCCATCATCCCCCGCCGGAGCAATGGCCGAAGACCCGCGAGCTGGCGGATAAATGCGGTGAAAACATTTATACCACCCGCACCCTGCTGCTGGCGCTGGAAAAGGAGGGCAAGGTCCGCTGCACCCACCGCAGCATCAACAATTCTCTACGCTGGTACAGCTGCGACGAACAGGCAGCGATAAAAAAAGAGTGATTCGACCCTGACGGTCGCTTTTGACTATCTTACAGCTAAACATTAATTAATCTTATTATTTGGCGGGGCATTTCGCTCCGCCAATCCTCCTCTCCGCTTTCCGCCCTCCGCGCAGGCATTGCTAAGATGTTTTTTGCGACCATATACTTATCGCTCAGACGGGAACAGGTGTAGGGAGCCGGCATCGTAATGAAGGAAAAGAAAGACATACTGAGATTGGATGATATTCATTATCAAATAGACCGCCAGGTGATCCTGGACTCCGTCTCTTTCACGTTGGGTGAGGGCGAGTTCAAACTGATCACCGGGCCTTCCGGCTGCGGAAAAAGCACGCTGCTGAAAATCATCTCTTCCTTAATGAATCCGACCAGTGGAAGCCTCTATTTCGACGGCCAGGCGATCGACGAGATGTCGCCGGAGGCGTATCGCAAGCAGGTCTCTTATTGCTTCCAGACGCCGGCGCTGTTCGGTAATACGGTTTACGACAATCTGGCGCTGCCGTATCAGATCCGCCAGGAACCGCCGGCCGAGCGAAAAATGAAGGCCGATCTGGCGCGTTTCGGCCTGCCGGAGGCGATGCTGACGAAAAGCATCAATGAACTGTCCGGCGGGGAGAAGCAGCGCGTGTCCCTGATCCGCAACCTGCAGTTTATGCCGCGGGTGCTGTTGCTCGATGAGATCACCAGCGCGTTGGACGAGGAAAATAAGCGCAACGTCAACGAAATCGTGCATCAGCTGGTGGCGGAACACCGGCTGGCGGTGCTGTGGGTGACGCACGATACCGAAGAGATAGCGCATGCGGACGAGGTGATCACCCTGCGCGCGCACGGCGCCGAGCAACAGGAGCAACAGCATGAATCAGCATAATATCACCAACGAATCCTTGGGCTTGTCGATGGTGCTGGTGGTGGTCGCCATCCTGATCAGCCACCGGGAAAAGCTGGCGCTGGAAAAGGACATCATCTGGAGCATCTGCCGCGCGGTGGTGCAGCTGATCATCGTCGGCTACGTGCTGAAGTATATTTTCGACCTGGATAACGCCGTTCTCACCGTGTTGATGGTGCTGTTCATCTGCTTTAACGCGGCCTACAACGCCAAGAAACGCAGCAAGTACGTCGAACACGCTTTCGTGACGTCGTTTATCGCCATCACCACCGGCGCGGTGCTGACGCTGGCGGTACTGGTGTTGACCGGCTCCATTGAATTTACGCCGATGCAGGTGATCCCCATCTCCGGGATGATCGCCGGTAACGCCATGGTGGCGGTGGGGCTGTGCTATACCAACCTCGGCCAGCGTTTCAAAAGCGAGCAGCAGAAGATTCAGGAAATGCTCAGCCTGGGGGCGACGCCCAAGTTCGCGTCGGCGGCGCTGATCCGCGACAGCATCCGCGCTTCGCTGATCCCGACCGTCGACTCGGCGAAAACCGTTGGGCTGGTCAGCCTGCCGGGCATGATGTCCGGGCTTATCTTCGCCGGCATCGATCCGGTGAAAGCGATCAAATATCAGATTATGGTGACCTTCATGCTGCTTTCCACCGCCAGCCTGTCGACCATCATCGCCTGCTATCTGGCCTACCGTAAGTTTTACAATGAGCGCCATCAGCTGGTGGTCGGCAACCTGAAGTAACGCCATGAAAAACGGCCTCCGCGGAGGCCGTTTTTTTACCCTTGCAGCAGGGCGATGCTCTGGCGGATTTCCCGTTCGATATCCGCCTCGCTCCAGCGGTCCAGCTGTGAAGAGAACGGTTCGAAGGCATAGACGCCGGTGTAGCCCAGGCGTTCCAGGTTCTGCACCTGGCGGCGGCTCTCCAGCCGATCGCTCTCACTCAGCATGATGCGCTCTTCGTCGCTCAGCGCGCTTTTATCCCGCCCGTCCTCCACGCCGGACAGATGCACCAGGCCGATCTGCGCCACCTGGATCTGCGCGTCGAAGTCGGCCTGCGTCACGCCACTCAGATAGTGGTGGAACGTATCGAGCACGATGCGGTACGGCGCGCCCGAGTCGCGGATGAGCGCCTGGGTCAGCAGCGACGATCGCAGCGAGCTGATGCCGAAGCCCAGCGGTTCGACGTATCCCTGTACGCCATAGCGGGCAAACAGCGGCGCCAGCAGCCGCAACGCCGCGAGGGTGTCGTCCCGTTTTTGCTGCTCGCTGCGCGTGTCGTCGGCGCTGCAGTGCGGGCACAGCACCAGCGCCCGGCTGCGGATGGCCTGCGCCTGCGCCAGCATCGTTTCGGCGCGCTGTTGCAGCGCCGCCGTGTCATCCATCAGATTGAACCTGCCGAGGGCGTTGATCGTGACGATCTCGATGCCGTATTGCGCGGCGAGCGCGTTGAGCTGCGCGTCGCTCAGATCGTCGGTCACCTTGCCGCTGGGCATGTCGTTGCGCAGCTCGACTTTGCTGAGCCCGCAGCGTTTCACCAGGCGGAAAAAACGGTCCAGATCGAGATTCGGTGCGATCTTGCGGTTAATGCAGAAGCGGTCCAGCGCAATGTTCATGGGCATGACTCCAGCGGTCAGGGTTGAGAGATCAGGATTTGCCGTTTTCCAGCGGCAGCGGCTTGCCGTCGGTCTGGGATTGGCGGTGGCGTTTGGCCAACACCACCTGCTCCATTTTTTCCAGCGAGACGCCTTTGGTTTCCGGAATATAGCGGCCGATGAACCAGTAGCTGAACAGACAGCAGGCGGCGAAGATCCACATCGGGAAGGCGCCGTGGAAATGCGAGAACAGGTAAGGGTGATCGTTGATCATCGGGAACGACTGCGACACCGCGAAGTTGGCGACCCACATGCAGCCGACGGCGATGCTCATCCCCTGCGCGCGCATGCGGTTCGGGAAGATCTCCGACACCAGCACCCAGGCGCCGACGCCCCAGGAGAGCGCATAAAACACCATGAAGAACAGCATGCCGAACAGCGCGAAATAGCCGGTGGCCTGGGTGTAGAGCGCGTACGAGGTGAGCAGCAGGCCGGCGATGGCGCCCAGCGTGCCGTAACGCATCAACGGAATGCGGCCCATGCGATCCATCAGCATGGCGCCGATGACCGAACCGACCAGCTGCAGCACGCCGATCCAGATGGTCTGGAACAGCGCTTCCTGCGCGTTTTCGGTGACGGTTTTCAGCACCACCGGCGCGTAGTACATCATCACGTTAACGCCGGTGACCTGTTGCAGCATGGCGATCATACAGCCGACGAACAGGATGAAACGCACCCGCACATCGCCGTAGTTCAGCTTCCGGTGCTGCTGCTGTTGATCCTGCTGCAGCGAGTCTTTGATTTCTTTCAGCAGATTCTGCGCGTGGGCGGCGTTGGAGACTTTGGTCAACATCGCCAGCGCCTGATCGTCGCGGCCCATCATCACGTTCCAGCGCGGCGATTCCGGAATGACGAACACCAGTATGCAGAACAGAATGCAGGGGATCACGCCCGAGGCGAACATCCAGCGCCAGCCCATTTCCACCAGCCAGGCTTCGCTGGCGAGGCTGGCGATTTTGAAGTTGACGTAGAAAATCACGATCTGACCGAAGACGATGGCGAACTGCTGCATGCTGAGCGCCCGCCCGCGCATGTCTTTCGGCGACACTTCCGACATGTACATCGGCGACACGGTGGCGGCGATGCCGACCGCCAGCCCGCCGATGATGCGGTAAATGACGAACCAGGTGAAGGTCGGGGCCAATGCGGCGCCGACGGCGGAAACGGTGAACAGCAGCGCCGCCAGCATCAGCGCCTTTTTACGGCCCCAGCGCGCCGCCAGCGGCCCGGCGGCGAAGGCGCCGATCACGCAGCCAATCACCACGTTGGAGACGGCCCAGCCGGTTTCGGCCGGGCTGAGATCGAAATAGGTTTTCAACGCTTCGATCGCGCCGGAGATCACGGCGGTGTCGTAGCCGAACAGAATGCCGCCCAGGGCGGCGATGCCGCAAATTCGCAATATGTAACCGGTATTGTGCTTACGCTGATATGACATGTGTTGCTCCGATTTTTATCCTGGCTTCCGTCCGCACGGTTGGGGTGTCGGGAAGAGGGCGAGCGGAAGGGTGTGAACCGTGCCTGTCATCAAGGCGATGTCGTTGATAAATGCTGGAACAAACAAGAACATTTATTTCATAATTAGTGAATAATGGAATATTGATTTTTAGATCCAGTTCAAAAAAAACCGTCGCGAGCGATCCGGGCGCCTTGGGCGCTCGGAGGGAGGCGGTAACGGCCGCAGGTCAGGCGCAGTGCGGATTTTCTGTAGCAAAGTCAGTGTGCATTAGCGATGGACTCTCCTGCGAAACCGCGCCTTGATTGGCGCGGTAATGAAAGCGCCAACCCGATCGACACCGCAAAATTGCGACCTCACGCACTAAAAATAAATTTTTCAAAACAATTTATTTGAAACTTTTTTTTCAATGAAATAGAGTTTGCTGCATCCGGTCAGGATGTAGCCGGCTTGCCGACGGGGTTTGGCGAGCGGGACGATTAACGCCGCGCCGCCTGCGTGTGGCCAGGCGACAGCGGACTTGAAAAGAGGGCGTGACATGAAAACCGTGGGTAACTTTATTGACGGGCAGGTGTGCCTGAGCAGCAGCAATCAGACCGTCGACGTGCACAACCCGGCCAGCGGGCAGGTTGAGCGGCGCGTCACGCAGAGCACCGCCGCCGAAGTCAAGCAGGCCATCGACGTGGCCCACCGGGCGTTCGCCGACTGGTCGCGCACTACGCCGCTGCGCCGCGCGCGCATCATGTTCAATTTCAAGGCGCTGCTGGAACAGCACCGCGACGAGCTGGCCGAGCTTATCGTCAGCGAGCACGGCAAAGTGTATTCGGATGCGCTGGGCGAACTGACGCGCGGCATGGAAGTGGTCGAATTCGCCTGCGGCATCCCGCATCTGATCAAAGGCGAGTACTCGCCGGACGTCGGCAGCGGCGTCGACAGCTTCTCGCTGATGCAGCCGCTGGGCGTGGTGGCGGGCATTACTCCGTTCAACTTCCCGGCGATGGTGCCGATGTGGATGTTCCCCATCGCGCTGGCCTGCGGCAACACCTTCGTCCTCAAGCCGCCGGCGCTGGTGCCTTCGGCCTCGGTGCGCCTGGCGGAACTGTTGAAGGAAGCCGGTTTGCCGGACGGCGTGTTCAACGTGGTGCACTGCGCCAATGAAGATGCGGCGCAGCTGTGTACCGATCCGCGCATTCAGGCGGTGAGCTTCGTCGGCTCCTCCACCGTGGCGGAACATATCTATACCACCGCCAGCGCGCACGGCAAGCGGGTGCAGGCCTTCGGCGCGGCGAAGAACCAGGCGATCGTCATGCCGGACGCCGATCTGGACGCCACGGTCAACGCGCTGATGGGCGGCGCGTTCGGCTCTGCCGGCGAGCGCTGCATGGCGTTGCCGATCGCCGTGGTGGTCGGTGACGACACTGCCGATAAACTGATCGCCAAACTGAAGCCGCTGATCGCGCAGCTGCGCGTCGGGCCGGGCTTGCAGCAGGGCGGCGAAGAGAATGAAATGGGGCCGCTGGTGTCGTCCGCTCACCAGAAAAAGGTGCTGGGCTACATCGATTTGGGCGTGGAAGAAGGCGCCACCCTGGTGGCCGACGGCCGCAACTATCAGGTGCCGGGCTATCCTGAAGGCTACTACGTCGGCGGCACGCTGTTCGACCATGTGACGCCGAACATGCGCATCTACCGCGAAGAGATTTTTGGGCCGGTGCTGGGCATCGTACGGGTGCCGGACTACCGCACCGCCATCGACACGGTGAACGGCCATGAATTCGGCAACGGCAGCGCCATCTTCACCGGCAGCGGCCACTATGCGCGCCAGTTCGTGCAAGACGTGCAGGCCGGAATGGTCGGCGTCAACGTGCCGGTGCCGGTGCCGATGGCGTTCCACAGCTTCGGCGGCTGGAAGCGCTCGGTGTTCGGCGCGTTGAACGTGCACGGCACCGACGGCGTGCGCTTCTACACGCGCATGAAGACCGCCACCGCGCGCTGGCCGGCCGGGCAGCAGACGGTGTCCGAATTCAGCATGCCGACGCTGGGCTAAGCGCTTTCACACTCAGGCCAGGCCGTTGCTCCTTCGGAGCAACGGCCTTTGCACTGCGAGTTAACAGGAGAATCGAAATGTCTTCACTGCTTGCCAAATGTCAGACGCCAAACGCCGAGGGGCGTATCCAGCACGTGACGCCGGAAAATGCCGGTTGGCGCTATGTCGGCTTTGACGTTTACCGCCTGGCTGCCGGGCAGTCGCTGCAGCTGGAATGCGGCGACAAGGAACTGTGTCTGGTGCTGGTGGCCGGTATCGCCTCCGTCGCCACGCGGCGCGCCGAATACCCGCATATCGGCAAACGCATGAGTCCGTTCGAACGTACGCCGCCTTACGCGGTGTATGTGCCGCACCACGATCGCATCGACGTGCGGGCAGAAACCGATGTGGAGCTGGCGGTGTGCAGCGCGCCCGGCGGCGGCCACCTGCCTTCACGGCTGATCACGCCGGCGGATATCGGCGTGGAGCGGCGCGGCAAGGGGCGCAACCAGCGGCTGGTGCACAACATTCTGCCGGACAGCGAGCCGGCCGACAGTCTGCTGGTGGTGGAGGTTTACACCGACGAGGGCAACACCAGCTCCTATCCGAGCCACAAGCACGATCAAGAAGACTCGCCGGACGAAACCTATCTGGAAGAGACGTACTATCACCGCATTCAGCCGGAGCAAGGGTTCTGCATGCAGCGCGTCTATACCGACGACCGCACGCTCGACGAGTGCATGCCGGTCTACAATCGCGACGTGGTGAAAGTGCCGCGCGGTTATCACCCGGTGGCGACCCTGGCGGGTTACGACAACTATTACCTCAACGTGATGGCCGGGCCGGTGCGGCAGTGGAAGTTCACCTGGGAAAAAGACCACGCCTGGATTAACGGCGACGGCTACCCCGCCGCGCAATAGGCGCTTGAGGCCCGGCTTGCCGGGCTTTTTTGTCAGCTTTACTCGTCCCGGGCGTTATTCAGCGCCAGCGAGACCGCCAGCGTCTGCGCCAGGCACATCGAAGCCACCTGCGAGCGGAACCCGTCCACCTGCGCTTCGCGCACCACGAAACAGACGTCGCTGAAGGCGGCCAGCGGGCTGACCTGGCTGTCGGTGATGGCGATCTGCTGCGCGCCGCGCTTGGCGCCCAATTCCACCAGTTCCACCGCCTCGCGGGCGTACGGCGAATAGCTGATGGCGATCACTACGTCCTTCGGTTTCACCATGCTCAGCTGTTCGGTGAACATTCCGCCCAGGCCGTCGATCAGAAACGCGCGGCGCTCCAGATGGCGCAGCGCATAGGTGAGGTAGGAAGCGACGCTGAACGAGCGGCGCAGGCCGATCACGTAGATGTTTTCGGCGTTGTTGAGCAGCTCGACGGCGCGATCCAGCTGCTCGGGGGCGATTTGCATCGCCAGTTGCTGCAGCGCCTGCGCGTTGACCATGGTGAATACGTTGAGAATCTCCGCCGGTTTCTCCGGCGCGACGTTGTCGTCGGTGGAGGTTTGGCGGAACAGACGCGCGCGCTCGGTATAGTTCACCGTCTCTTCCATCAGATGCTGACGGAACACCTGCTTCATTTCGTTGAAGCCGCTGAAGCCGAAGGCGTTGGCGAAACGGATCAGCGTGGAGGGCGGCACGCTGGCCTGTGCGGCGATGGAGGCAACGGTATCGAAAGCGATGCTGTTACTGTTATCCAAAATGTAGCGCGCCACCTGCTTCAAACGCTTGCTCAGCGTTTCATAACGGTGGCGGATCTCGTCCTGTAACAGCGAAAGTTGAGTTGGGTTGTTCATCCATTCGGCTCGCAGTGGGGTGAAGGCGCATTGGCCTGACGCCTGAAATATTGACAGGGTATTTTAACAGACGGAGCGGAAATTTCATTTCCTCAAAAAGCGATTTATTCGATCGCACATTGCGCGACTTCACAGAAAATGGGCAAAAAAATCCCCTTAAAGCGGCGAAATGGCCTTAAGGGGACGTGAACCTGCTGTTGCTGTCAGTGCGCGCCGCCCGCCTGCGGACGGTACTGGCGCCAGAAACCGATCAGCGTCAGGTATTTTTGTTTCACCTGCTCGATCAGGGCCGCGTCGTCGATTTCCCCCTGTAGCCAGCGGCGCGAAGGTTGGCCGAAAATGGTGCGGCCGACGGCGAAACCTTTCACCCAGCGCGCATCTGCGGCGGCGGCAAAGCCCGCCTTCAGCACCGCCTCCGGGGAGTCGAGCCCCAGGATCAGCACGCCGCGGCAGTCGGGATCGCAGGCGTCGATCAGCGCGCCGACCCGCTGCCAGTTTTCCGCGCTCAGCGGCGGCAGTTTCCACCAGTCCGGCTGAATGCCCAACTGGTAGAAGTGTTCAATCATCTCCAGGTAATAGCGCTCGTCCTTGTCGGCGTTGCTGTCCGGCAGGATCACTTCCAGCAGCAGTTCGTGACCGGATTTGCAGCAGCCGCGGTAGACGTCGGCGATCAGCGCATCCTGTTCGCGGCGCAGTTCCGCCGCGTCGTGCGGGTGATAAAACACCAGGCACTTCACCACGTGCTCCTGCGGCCAGTCGATCAATTGCGAACCGATATTGCCGTGCTCCAGGCGCAGCGGGCGCGAGCTGGGCAGCTCCACCGGCCGGCCGATCCACCATCCCTGGCCGGTGATCTCGTTCAGCGCCGCCTGCCCGTAGGTGGTGTCGGCCAGAATGCCGCTGTTGCCGTTGAGGCCGGCCTGCGCGGCGGCCTGTCGCGCCGCAGTGAGCAGCAGGGTCTTCAGACGCGGGATGCGTTCCTCGCCGACGCCGGCTTCGCGCGCCATGTCCGCCAGCTGCTTGCGGTGATCGAAGGCGAACACGCACAGTTCCGGCCACTGTTGCTTGCGGGTGGTGACCCGGTGCAGGTGGTTCAGGCGCGCGTCGCGGTCCGGGCGCGTGACCTGTTGTTCACGCTGCAGGTAGTCGTCCAGCTCCCGTTTGGTCGGCATGGCCGGCGCGCAGCCGTGGCGCGAGACCACCAATGCGCCGCAGGCGTTGGCGTAGCGGCAGGACTGATCCCAACCCTCATCGTTCAGATAGCCGCGCAGCAGACCGGACATAAAGGCGTCGCCGGCCCCCAGCACGTTCAGCACCTCCACCCGCACGCCGGCGTGCAGCTTCACCTGCGCCCAGTCGTCGGCGATGTCATCTTCGAACACCGAGCAGCCCTGCGCGCCGCGCTTGCACACCAGCGTGGCCGCGGTCGTCCGGCGCACGTTTTTCAGCGCCGTCAGCGTATCGGTGCTGCCGCCGGCGATATGAAATTCCTCTTCGGTGCCGACGATCAGATCGAATTGGTGCAGCACTTCCTGCAGCTCGCGGGTCACCTGTGCCGATTCCACAAAGCGGGTTTCGCCGTCGCCCAGCGACGTCAGCCCCCACAGCACCGGGCGATAATCGATGTCGAGCGCGGTGCGCAAACCGTGGCGGCGCGCGTATTCCAGCGCCTTCAACACGGCGGCGCGGGTGTTCGGGTGCGACAGGTGCGTGCCGGTGATGGCCAGCGCGCGCGCGCTGGCGATGTAGGTTTCGTCGATGTCGTCCGGCGTCAGCGCCATGTCCGCGCAGTTTTCGCGGTAGAAGATCAGCGGGAAGGTTTCCTGATCCTTGATGCCGAGGATCACCAGGCCAGTTAACCGGTGTTTGTCGGTGATCAGACAGCGGGTATCGGCCCCGACGCGCTGCAGCTCTTCACGCAGAAAGCGGCCCATGTGTTCATCGCCGACGCGGGCCAGCATGCCGGATTTCAACCCCTGAATGGCGGTGCCGTAGGCCACGTTGCCGGAAGAGCCGCCGAGGTATTTGGCGAATGTGCCGGCGTCTTCCAGACGCGCGCCGATCTGCTGAGCATAGAAATCGACGGCGATGCGCCCGAGACAAATGACATCAAGCTGTTTTTCTTGTGTAGCCATACCCGTTTCCTTCTGTTTAAGCAAAACTCCGGCGGCGGCCCGAGCGTGGCGCCTTGCAGGAAGCATGGGAACAGTATGGGGAATGAAAATTTCAATTTCAATATGAAATGAAATTTACACCCCAAAAATGTGATGCGTTTAAAACATCGACGGAGGAGCGGAAAAAGCGGATTAAGTCGCCATGAGAGGGTGGCGGAGGGCGTGCGGCAAAGAGGCGCCGGGGCAGGATGAAAGACGGTCGCCCTGAGTGCTGATGGGGTTCCCCGGCCGGTGCGCGGCGCTAAGCCGGTAAAGGCCAAACCACGAGATGAAACGGGCTTTTCATCTAATATGCGATCTTTATCGCAAAATGAAATGTTTCTTCTGTAATGTGATTTTATGAAAAATATATTTGTTTATAATCGCTTCACGTTTCAGGTTGTCGACTTCGTGAGCAGCGGGCATCGCCTGCTCAAGATAATAGCTGCCGCCGCGTAACACAAACACGGGATTGTCGGCTCGGAGCGAGCCCTTTCCGGGGCGGCCCTCAATCTAAAGGGTGAGTAAATGGGCAAGATCAGGCTAACCATGGCGCAGGCGCTCGTCAGATTTCTCGATAACCAGTATCTGCTGGCCGACGGGGTGGAAACCAAATTCGTCGCGGGCATTTTCGCGATTTTCGGCCACGGCAACGTACTGGGGTTGGGGCAAGCGCTGGAACAGGATAGTGGCGATCTGCGGGTGCACCAGGGCCGTAACGAACAGGGGATGGCCCACGCGGCGATCGGCTTCGCCAAGCAGAAATTGCGCCGGCAGATTTACGCCTGCACCTCCTCGGTCGGCCCCGGTGCCGCCAATATGATCACCGCCGCGGCTACCGCCACCGCCAACCGCATCCCTTTATTGCTGCTGCCGGGCGACGTTTACGCTTCCCGCCAGCCGGACCCGGTGCTGCAGCAAATCGAACAGTCTTACGATCTCAGCATCAGCACCAACGACGCGTTCCGCGCGGTGAGCAAGTACTGGGACCGCATCGTGCGGCCGGAGCAGCTGATGAGCGCCTGCATCAACGCGATGCGCGTGCTGACCGATCCGGCGGAAACCGGCGCGGTGACGCTGTGTCTGCCGCAGGACGTGCAGGGGGAAGCCTACGACTACCCCGACTATTTCTTCCAAAAACGCGTGCACCGGCTCGATCGCCGCCCGGCGACCGATGGCATGTTGGCGGACGCCTTGGCGCTGCTGACGGCCAAACGCAAACCGCTGCTGGTGTGCGGCGGCGGCGTGAAGTACTCGCAGGCCGGGCGGGCGCTGCGCGAATTCGCCGAGCGCTTCGGCATTCCGTTCGCCGAAACCCAGGCCGGCAAAGGCGCGGTGCCGAGCGATCATGAATTCAACCTCGGCGGCATCGGCGAAACCGGCTGCCTGGCGGCCAACACGCTGGCTCGACAGGCCGATCTGGTGATTGGCGTCGGCACCCGTTACACCGATTTCACCACCTCGTCCAAATGGCTGTTTCAACATCCGGACGTCAGCTTCCTCAATATCAACGTCAGCGCCTTTGATGCCGGCAAGCTCGACGGCGTGCAGGTGCTGGCGGACGCCCGCGAGGGCCTGAGCGAACTGAGCGCGCTGCTGGCGCAGGCTGATTATCGCGCCGGCTGGGGCGACGCCATCGCCGCTGCGCGCGGCGCCCAGCGTGAAGAGACCGAGCGGGTTTACGCGGTGGAATACAGCGGCGCAGGCTTTGTGCCGGAAATAGACGATCACCTCGATCGCGAACGGGTGTTCGCCGAATTTATCGCGCAGACCGACTCGGCGATGACGCAAAGCCGGGTGCTGGGGGTGCTGAACCGCGAGCTGCCGCCGGACAGCGTGATTGTGGCCGCCGCCGGCAGCCTGCCGGGCGACCTGCAGCGGGTGTGGCACAACCATGGCGAGCACGGTTACCACGTGGAATACGGCTACTCCTGCATGGGGTACGAGGTGAACGCCGCATTGGGGGTCAAGCTGGCCGAGCCGCAGCGCGAGGTGTACGCGATGGTGGGCGACGGCGCCTTCATGATGCTCCATTCCGAGCTGGTCACTTCGATTCAGGAAGGCTGCAAGATCAACGTGGTGCTGTTTGACAACATGACCAACGGCTGCATCAACAACCTGCAGATGGAACACGGCATGGACAGTTACACCACCGAATTCCGCTTCCGTAATCCAGAGGGCGGCAAGCTCGACGGCAAACTGGTGCCGGTCGATTTCGCCATGCTGGCGGCGGCTTACGGGTGCAAAACCTATCGCGTCACCACCGAGCAGCAGCTGCTCGACGCGCTGGCCGACGCCCGCAGGCAAACCGTGTCCACGCTGCTCGACATCAAAGTGCTGCCGAAGACCATGGTGCACAAGTACCTCAGCTGGTGGCGCGTGGGCGGCGCTCAGGTGGCCGACAGCGAGAAAATCGTCGCAGTGGCGCGCAATCTGCAGGAAAACATCGATAAGGCGCGCGATTACTGATTCGTTTTCGAACACAACACACTTTCCAGAGGGTAGCGAAAATGACTTTGAACATTGGGGTTATCGGCACCGGCGCCATCGGCCGCGATCATATCCGTCGCTGCAGTAAAGTTTTGCAGGGCGCCCGCGTCGTGGCGGTGAACGACATCAATCGCGACAACGCCGCCAAGGCGGTGAACGATCTGCAGCTGGATGCGCGGGTGTATGACAGCGGCCACGATCTGATCAAGGCCGCCGACGTGCAGGCGGTGCTGGTCACCTCCTGGGGGCCGAGCCACGAAGAATTCGTGCTGGCGGCCATCGCCGCCGGCAAACCGGTGTTCTGCGAGAAACCGCTGGCGGTGACCGCGCAGGGCTGCAAAAACATCGTCGATGCCGAAGCGAAGCACGGCAAGCGGCTGGTGCAGGTCGGCTTTATGCGCCCCTATGACCAAGGCTATCGCGCGCTGAAACAGGTGCTGACCAGCGGCCAGATCGGCGAACCGCTGATGTTGCACTGCGCGCACCGCAACCCGACGGTCGGCGAGGCTTACACCACCGATATGGCGATCACCGACACCCTGATCCACGAAATCGACGTGCTGCGCTGGCTGCTCGACGACGACTATGTGTCGGTGCAGGTGGTATTCCCGCGCAAGAGCCCGAAGGCGTTCCCGCATCTGAAAGATCCGCAGATTGTGCTGTTCGAAACCGCCAAAGGCACCCGCATCGACGTCGAGATTTTCGTCAACTGCCAGTACGGCTACGACATTCAGTGTGAAGTGGTGGGGGAAACCGGCATCGCCAAACTGCCGGAGCCGTCCTCGGTGCAGCTGCGCAGCGGCGCCCGCCTGTCGACCGAAATCCTGACCGACTGGAAGGATCGCTTTATCGACGCCTATGACGTCGAGCTGCAGGGGTTCATCAACGACGTGGCCGCGGGCCAACTGACCGGGCCTTCCGCCTGGGACGGCTACGCCGCCGCCGTGACCGCCGACGCCTGCGTGGCGGCCCAGCTCAGCGGCGAGATCGTACCGGTGACCCTGCCGGCGCGCCCGGCGTTTTACAACAAGCCATCGGCTTGAACCCCGTACCCACGATTGCAGAGGAGTGACCATGAAGATCGCTTTTGATGTCGACGTTATCCGGGATTTGGGCGTGACCAAAATGGTTCAGCAGGTGGCGGACTGGGGCTATAAGTACATCGAGCAGTCGCCGCACCCGCAGATCAACCCGTTTTACAAGCATCCGAAGGCCAGCCGCGAAATCATGGCGGAGTATAAAAACGCCCTGAAAGCGACCGGCGTGGAAATATCCTCATTTATCGTGGTGTATCGCTGGTCCGGGCCGGGGGAAGATCGCCGCCAGGCGGCGGTCAAAAACTGGCGACGGATGATCGAAATCGCGGTGGAGATGGGCGTGCAGGTGATCAACACCGAGTTGGCCGGTAACCCCAACGAGCCGGAGCTCTGCGAGGAGCTGTGGTATCGCTCGATGGAGGAGCTGCTGCCGATCGTCGAGCGTGAGGGCATCCGTATGGAGATCCAGTCGCATCCGTGGGACTTCTGTGAGCTGAGCAACGAAACCGCCGATCTGGTGAAATCGCTGCGCAGCGACCACGTCAAATACCTCTACAGCGTGCCGCACACCTTCTACTACGACAAGGGTCAGGGCGACGTGGCCGGCATGCTGAAGTACGCCGGGGACGATCTTTCCCACGTGCTGATCGCCGACACCATGAACCACACCAAGCACTGCCGCTATATCGTCAACCCGCCGGGCGTTGACGCCGCGGTGCACCAGCATGTCGGCATCGGCGAAGGTGAGGTGAATTTCGACGCCCTGTTCCAGACGCTGCGCGACATGGAATTCGCCAACCGCAACTTCAAGGTCGGCGGCGAATCGATCATCTGCACCTCGCTGTTCGGCTATCCGGAAAAGATGCCGAGCCAGGCGGTGGCGACCAGAGAGCGCATCGAAAGAGAGCTGTTGGGCAACTAATCTTATTCGGCTCGCCGGCGGCGTTTGCACCGGCGGCCCTCCAAGGACCGAGGCAGACCATGAATAAAGACAACGTGAAATTGGCCATTGCGCCGATCGGCTGGACCAACGACGACATGCCCGATCTGGGCAAGGAAAACACCTTTCAGCAGTGCGTCAGCGAAATGGCGCTGGCCGGCTTCACCGGCAGCGAAGTGGGCAGCAAATATCCGCGCGATCCGGCGGTGCTGAAGCCGATGCTGGATATTCGCGGCATCCAGATCTGCAACGCCTGGTTCAGCACCTTTTTCGCCGATGGTCAGAAAGACAAAACCATCGATGAATTTATCAACCACATGAATTTCCTGCATGCCATGGGCGCCAGGGTGATCGGCTGTTCCGAACAGAGCAAGAGCATTCAGGGCACCACCAAAGGGGTGTTCGAAGAGAAGCCGTACTTCAGCGATGAAGAGTGGCGGCGGGTGGCCGACGGTTACAACGAGCTGGCGAAGATCGCCGCCGGCAAAGGCATGCAGGTGTGTCTGCACCACCACATGGGCACCGGCATTCAGACCACCGCCGAAATCGATCGCTACATGAGCATGGTCAACGACGACGTCTACCTGCTGTTCGATACCGGCCACGCCTACTATTCGGAAGGCAGCCAGCAGGCGATGATGGCGATCCTGGAGAAGTATCTGCCGCGCATCAACCACATCCATCTGAAGGACGTGCGCGATGAGGTGGTGGCGGAAGTGAAGGCCAACAAGCTGAGCTTCCTCGACGGCGTGAAGAAGGGCACCTTCACCGTGCCGGGTGATGGCGTGATCGACTTCAGGCCGGTGTTCAAGCTGCTGGACGAGCGCGGTTACAAAGGGTGGATGGTGGTGGAGGCCGAGCAGGATCCGGCGCTGGCCAACCCGTTCGAGTATGCGGTAAAAGCGCGCCGTTATATTCGGGAAACCGCCGGCATTTAAGCGGCGAGGGTTAATTATGATTAAGGGGCGCCAGCGCCCCTTTTTGATGGCGGCGCGTTAGCCGCCGAGCGTTCGCCAGGTGGCAACCTGGCTGCCCGGCCACGGCGTGGCGGCGTATACGCCACGGGCGATCGCCCGAGCGAGGGTGTCCGCCGCCAGCGCGCCGATCTGCAGCACCGCCAGTTCGCGGCTGCCCTGTACTTCGCGCTGCCCGGTGGACAGGGCGAACACCACGTCGCCGTCAAACGGGCTGTGCAGCGGGCGAATAGCGCGCGCCATGCCGTCTTGCGCCATGATGGCCACCCGTTTCAACTCCACGCGCGTCAGCGCCAGATCGGTGGCGATGCAGGCCAGGGTGGTGTTCTTTCTGCCGCCCTGCGGCTCTTGCACCATCCAGTCTTCGCCCTGAGCGCGCAGTTGCGCCAGCGCCGCCGCGCCGCCGTTGCCGAATTCACCGTCAATTTCATAGGGCGTCGCCCAGAAGGCGCGGGTGCCGGGCGCTACCACCGCACCCAGGCTGTTGACCGCCACCAGCGCGCCGACGGTAGCGCCGTTGGCGGCGACGATAGACGCCGAACCGAGGCCGCCTTTCAGCTTGCCCATGCCGGTCATGGCGCCGTAGCCGGCGCCGACGGTGCCCAGCGGAAAGTCCAATCCAGCCTTGCCGACCGCGTCGATGCCCAACTGGCGATACGGCGGCGTGAGCTGCCAGTTTTTGTCACCGCCGTTGGCCAGATCGTACAGGCAGGCGGTGGGCACGATCGGGGAGACCGGCACGCCGGGCGCTGGGCGCAGCGCGTAGCCTCGGCCCTGTTGCCCCAGCCAGGCCGCGACGCCGTCCGCCGCCGCCAGGCCGTAAACTGAACCGCCGCTGAACGTCAGCGCATCGATGGTTTGCACCAGATTGTCTTCGCCCAAGGCGTCGGTTTCCCGGGTAGCGGGGCCGCCGCCGCGCACGTCCACGGCGGCCATCGCTGGGCTGTCCGGCAGGATCACCGTCGCGCCGGTGCGCACCCGGCTGTCCTGCGCCACGCCGACCTTCAGGCCCGGCACATCGGTAATCAGGTTGCGGGCGCCAGGGCGCCCGGTGGCGGAAGTTGGCATAGCGGCACCTAATGGGGTGAGGGGAGAGAACATGCCGGCGGCGGCGGTCAGGCCGGCCAGCGCTTGTAAAAAAGTTCGGCGGTTGATGTTAAGGGGCCGGTGCAGCGGCCCCTGCGGGGGGATGAGATCACGCATCTGCGCGTGGCTGCCCGGAGCGCAGACGCGCCATATGGTAGGCATCGACCAGCACGCCGTCGCGCATGGCATAGGCGCGGCTGGTGCCCTCTATCTCAAAGCCGAATTTGCGGTACAGCGCGATGGCCGCCGGGTTATCGGTGAACACCGTCAGTTCGATGCGCTCGATGGCCGCCCAGTTGTCGCACAGGTCGAGCATCGTCTGCATCAGGCGGCTGCCGACGCCTTTACCGTGGTAGCGCGGATCGACGCCGATGCCAAAGGTGGCGACGTGGCGGCGGCGAACGCGCTGATTCAGCATCACAACCAACTGGCCGGCAAGCTGCCCGTCGATGATGGCGGCCAGGTTATGCGTGCCCGGTTCGGGATTGGCGAGGCGCTTCTGCCAGGACTCGACGGACGGTAGCGGGAGCTGCAGCGTATCGCGGTAGACGGGCGTCTGAGAATAAAGATGATGCAGGGCCTGCGCATCCGTTGTTTCCACGTGGCGTATCACGATCTCGCTCATCTCGCTGCTCCTGTCGCTTACCGGTTGAATAACCTCTGAATTTATCCGTTTACTGCCTTGAGTCAATATTATTTAAACGGGTCAAAAAAAACGCTTTACAGGTGCGAATGATAATGATTATTATTGCGATGCGTTCCGGGGAGGGCATCAACCCTTGATACTCTCGCTGCGAAGGCACGACATTGCTCACATTGCTTCCAGTGTTTACTTAGCCAGCTCGGGTGCTGGCTTTTTTTTTGCCATTTTTCAGTCGTTCCCGCTTTCAACAAATCCGCTGCCCATCCGCCGTTTCATTTCATCGAAATTTTTGAACAGAGGCATGAGTTTTTTACGCTTTCTTATTCTGCTGGCAGGACTAGACTGTAAAAAAACATTGAGGAGAGTTGAATATGATTTATGTACGTAAAGCGGAAGACCGCGGCCACGCCAATCATGGCTGGCTGGATAGCTGGCACACCTTCTCATTTGCCGATTACTACGATCCGAACTTTATGGGGTTCTCGGCGCTGCGGGTGATCAACGAAGATGTGATCGACGCAGGGCAGGGCTTCGGTACCCACCCGCATAAAGACATGGAAATCCTGACCTACGTGCTGAGCGGCACGGTGGAACACCAGGACAGCATGGGCAACAAGGAGCAGATCCAGGCCGGCGAATTCCAGATCATGAGTGCGGGCACCGGCGTGCGTCACTCCGAGTACAACGCCAATCAGGATCGTCCGTTGCACCTGTACCAGATTTGGATCATCCCGGATCAGGTCGGGCTGGAGCCGCGCTACGAACAGCGCATGTTCGACGCGCCGCAGGGCTGTCAGCTGGTGCTGTCGCCGGATGCGCGTGACGGCTCGCTGAAGGTGTTCCAGGACATGACGCTGTCGCGTTGGGCGCTGAATAAAGGTGAGCAGGCGGAATACGCGATCGACGCCGGACGCCGCATTTGGATCCAGGTGGTGCGCGGCAAGGTCTCGGTCAATGGCCAGGCCGCCGGCATCAGCGACGCGTTTGCGGTGTGGGATGAATCGGCGCTGACGATTCAGGCCGACGAAGAGAGCGAAATCCTGCTGTTCGATCTGCCGCCGGTGTGATTAAGCGGTAAATATCAAGGGCTCACGGTGTGAGCCCTTGAAGTGAGTGATTCGCCTGCCGACGTTGCCTGACTTAACGCCGGCAAAACATATAAAAACAAGGAAAATCAATTTATTGATTTTCGGCTGCTCGTCACAAAGGGGGAGAAACCACGCTTTTTCCCCCTTTGTCTGCGTATGAAGGGCTCACGGTGTGAGCCCTTTTTGCGTTGGCCGTCGCATAACCGACAATATCGGCGCGCCGTTTTTTTTGCTAAAATGACTGCCCATTCACGGTTAGTCAGTTCATTGATAATGAAGAAAAAACGGCCGGTACTCCAGGATGTGGCGGACAAGGTGGGCGTGACCAAGATGACGGTGAGCCGTTATCTGCGCAATCCCGACCAGGTTTCCGCCGCCCTGCAGCAAAAAATCGCCGTCGCGCTGGATGAGCTGGGCTACATCCCCAACCGCGCGCCGGACATTCTCTCCAACGCCACCAGCCGGGCGATTGGCGTGCTGTTGCCGTCGCTGACCAACCAGGTGTTCGCCGAAGTGCTGCGCGGCATCGAAAGCGTGACCGACGCGCACAACTACCAGACCATGCTGGCGCACTACGGCTATCTGCCGGAGCGTGAAGAAGAGCGTCTGACCTCGCTGCTGTCTTACAATATCGACGGTTTGATCCTGTCCGAGCGCCACCACACGCCGCGCACCCTGAAGATGATCGAGGTGGCGGGCATTCCGGTGGTAGAGCTGATGGACTGCGTCTCGCCGTGCATCGATCTGGCGGTGGGCTTCAACAACTTCGAGGCGGCGCGCCAGATGACGCAGCAAATCATCGCGCACGGCCACCGTCACGTGGTCTACTTCGGCGCCCGTCAGGATGAACGTACCATCATCAAACAACAGGGGTATGAGCAGGCGATGCGTGAATCCGGCCTGGAGCCGTACAGCATCATGACCGCGCGGTCTTCCTCCTATTCCGCCGGCGGCGAGCTGCTGCGCCAGGCGCAGCGCGATTATCCGCAGATCGACAGTATCTTCTGCACCAACGATGACCTGGCGATCGGCGCGGCCTTCGAGTGCCAGCGACAGGGGCTGTCGATCCCGCAGGACATGGCGATCGCCGGTTTCCACGGCCATGACATCGGTCAGGTGATGGTGCCGAAGCTGGCCAGCGTGCTGACCCCGCGCGAACGCATGGGGCAGATCGGCGCCGAGCGCCTGCTGGCCCGGCTGCGCGGCGAAACGGTGTGCCCGCGCATGGTGGACGTCGGTTTCACCGTGATCCCAGGCGGCAGCATCTGAGCCATTTTAACGTTCTGTTTTAACACCCTTTCTTTTTGCAGCGCGTCCTGAGGCGCGCTGGTTATCCCGCCTGTAAGCCCGCCGCTCGTTGCCGACATAAGTTTGATCTCTGTCCCAGAACGCGAATTTTAGCCGCTTACCCGGTTCCGAGGCTTATGTTGTTACCGGTATCATGATACCGGTAACAACGAGTGGGCGGTCATCTTGCTGCAAGACTGAACCTCTGAATCAACAACACCTACAGCTCTTCTTAAACACCGGGAAAGAGCCTAAAAATAAAACAACCGCACGCTTTACGCCTATCGTAAAGAGAGTCGCGATAAAAGGTTGGAGAAAAACTATGCCATTAGTGATTGTTGCAGGCGGCGTAGCGCTGCTGCTGCTGCTGATGATCCGCTTCAAGCTGAACGGCTTTATCTCTCTGGTTCTGGTTGCTCTGGCGGTCGGGATTGCACAGGGGATGCCGGTCGATAAGGTCATCGGCTCCATCAAGGCCGGCGTGGGCGGCACGCTGGGCAGCCTGGCGCTGATCATGGGCTTCGGCGCCATGCTCGGCAAGCTGCTGGCGGACTGCGGCGGCGCACAGCGCATCGCCACCACGCTGATCGACAAGTTCGGCAGAAAACACATTCAATGGGCGGTGGTGCTGACCGGTTTCACCGTCGGCTTCGCGCTGTTCTACGAAGTGGGCTTCGTGCTGTTGCTGCCGCTGGTGTTCACCATCGCCGCCTCCGCGCGCATTCCGCTGCTGTACGTCGGCGTGCCGATGGCCGCCGCGCTGTCGGTGACTCACGGCTTCCTGCCGCCGCACCCGGGCCCGACCGCCATCGCCACCATCTTCCATGCCGACATGGGTAAAACCCTGTTGTACGGCACGCTGCTGGCGATCCCGACGGTGATCCTGGCCGGCCCGGTCTATGCCCGCTTCCTGAAAGGCATCGACAAGCCGGTGCCGGAAGGCCTGTACAACCCGAAAACCTTTACCGACGCGGAGATGCCGAGCTTTGGCGTCAGCGTCGCCACGTCGCTGGTGCCGGTGATCCTGATGGCGCTGCGCGCGGTCGCTGAAATGGTGCTGCCGAAGGGCCACAGCCTGCTGCGCTTCGCCGAGTTCTTCGGCGACCCGGTGATGGCGACCCTGATCGCCGTGCTGATCGCTATCTTCACCTTCGGCCTGAACCGCGGCCGCACCATGGATGAAGTGATGGGCACCATCACCGATTCGATTAAAATCATCGCCATGATGCTGTTGATCATCGGCGGCGGCGGCGCCTTCAAGCAGGTGCTGGTGGACAGCGGCGTTGAGAAGTACATCGCCGGTCTGATGGAAGGCAGCAACGTTTCGCCGATCCTGATGGCCTGGTCGATCGCCGCCGCGCTGCGTCTGGCGCTGGGTTCCGCCACCGTGGCGGCAATCACCGCCGGCGGCATCGTGGCGCCGCTGATCGCCACTACCGGCGTCAGCCCTGAGCTGATGGTGATTGCGGTCGGTTCCGGCAGCGTTATCTTCTCGCACGTCAACGATCCGGGTTTCTGGCTGTTCAAGGAGTACTTCAACCTGAGCATCATGGAAACCATCAAATCCTGGTCGGTGCTGGAAACCATCATCTCGGTGTGCGGCCTGGTGGGCTGCCTGCTGCTGGCGACGGTTGTATAATCGTTATCCGGCGCCCTGCGGGGCGTCGGCGTTCCAAAGTATCTTTATCAGTCGGGACGCATTTGGCGCGTTTGCGCCAGTTCCCATAAGGGCATGACACAATGAGCAATCCGCAGAATCACGTATTTATCCTGATGGGCGTGTCCGGCAGCGGCAAATCCGCCGTAGCCAGCGCCGTCGCCCGCGAGGCCGATGCCGCCATGCTGGACGGCGATTATCTGCATCCGCGCGCCAACATCAACAAGATGGCTGCCGGGCATGCGCTGGACGACAACGATCGTGCCCCGTGGCTGGCGGCCTTGAACGACGCCATCTTCGCCATGCAACGCACCAATCCCGTGTCGCTGCTGGTCTGCTCGGCGCTGAAGAAAAGCTATCGCGACCGCCTGCGCGAAGGGAATAGCAACCTGCATTTCCTCTACCTGAAAGGCGACAAGGCGGTGATCGAGGAGCGCCTGAAGCAGCGCAAAGGTCACTTCTTCAAACCGCAGATGCTGGTTTCGCAGTTCGCCACGTTGGAAGAGCCGGGCGAGCAGGAGCCGGATGTGCAAGCGATCGACATCAACCAGCCGCTGGACGGCGTGGTCGCCGATACGCTCGCCTATATTCGCCGCGTTACCGCCCGCTGAGCGCGGGCCGTTGTCGGCGCCGCCAGGCGCCTACAGCTTCATGTAAGCCCGCACGCCGTCCAGGAACATCTGGGTCGACAGCATCACCAGAATCAGCCCCATCAACCGCTCCAGCGCGCTGACGCCTTTGCTGCCCAGCAGGCGCAGGAACAGGTTCGACATCAGCAAAATGGCCGCAGAGAGGCCCCAGGCGATCAACAGCGCCGCCACCAGATGGGGCAGTTGATGCGGATACTGGTGCGACAGCAGCATCAATGCAGCCAGAATCGACGGCCCGGCCACCAGCGGGATCGCCAGCGGCACCAGGAACGGCTCCTCGCCGGCGGACAGCCCGGAGCTGTTTCCTTCCTGCGAGGGGAAAATCATCTTGATGGCGATCAGAAACAGGATGATGCCGCCGGAAATGGAGACGGTTTCGGTGCGCAGGTTGAGGAACGCCAGAATTTTCTCGCCGGCGAACAGGAAGATCAGCATCAGCAGCAGGGCGATCAGCAGCTCGCGAATCAACACCACGCGGCGGCGGCGCGGTTCCAGGTGCTTGAGCACCGACATGAAAATCGGCAGGTTGCCCAGCGGATCCATAATTAAAAACAGCAATACCGTAGCGGAAATCATCTCTGTCATGGTGACCTCGTGATCGGGAAAACGCCTCGGCCTTTTCGGCCGCGTCCTTGCCTATACCCTATGGATTTCAAATTGCAGCTAGGCGCCCAGCGATCGCATCCCCAGGAGCTTACTCAAGTAAGTGACTGGGGTATGACAAATCTGCCGGGAGCAGATTTGAACGCTGCTCGCAGCGGCCCCTTGGGGCGTGGCCCACGGATGGGCCACGTAACTACGTGCAGGTAACAACGCTGCAGTTTGAAAGACGACGGCTATATAAGAAGGATTGCTGAGAAATCCCCAGCCATCGAATAAATTCACTTTGCGCCCGCGCCGACATTTTGTAAGGTGAGGAGATATTGCACACAACTCGTTATCACCTAATAAGCCCTTATCCGGGCGGGACACAGATATTATGAAAAACGTTGGTTTCATCGGTTGGCGCGGAATGGTCGGCTCGGTTCTCATGCAACGCATGACGGAAGAGCGCGATTTCGACGCCATTCGCCCGGTCTTTTTCTCCACCTCGCAGCACGGTTCTGCCGCGCCGGCCTTCGGCGGCCAGCAGGGCACGCTGCAGGATGCCTATGACATCGACGCCCTGAGCGCGCTCGATATCATTATTACCTGTCAGGGCGGCGATTATACCAACGAAGTTTATCCTAAGCTGCGCGCCAGCGGTTGGCAGGGTTACTGGATCGACGCGGCCTCGTCGCTGCGCATGCAGGATGACGCCATCATCATTCTGGATCCGGTCAACCACGCGGTGATCCAGCAGGGCCTGGACAAAGGCATCAAAACCTTCGTCGGCGGCAACTGCACCGTCAGCCTGATGCTGATGTCCCTCGGCGGCCTGTTCGCCAACGATCTGGTGGAGTGGGCGTCGGTCGCCACCTACCAGGCGGCCTCCGGCGGCGGCGCGCGCCATATGCGCGAACTGCTGACCCAAATGGGCATGCTGCACGCCGACGTGGCGAAAGAGCTGCAGGATCCGGCCTCCGCCATTCTGGATATCGAGCGCAAGGTGACCGAGGCCACCCGCAGCGGCAAACTGCCGACCGACAACTTCGGCGTGCCGCTGGCCGGCAGCCTGATCCCGTGGATCGACAAGCAGCTCGACAACGGCCAGAGCCGCGAAGAGTGGAAAGGCCAGGCGGAGACCAACAAGATCCTCAACACCGGCAGCGTGATCCCGGTCGATGGCCTGTGCGTGCGCGTGGGCGCGCTGCGCTGCCACAGCCAGGCGTTCACCCTGAAGCTGAAAAAAGACGTGTCGCTGCCGGAAATCGAGCAGATGCTGGCGACGCACAACGACTGGGTGCGCGTGATCCCGAACGACCGCGAGCTGACCATGCGCGAACTGACGCCTGCGGCGGTGACCGGCACGCTGAATACGCCGGTCGGCCGTCTGCGCAAGCTGAATATGGGGCCGGAGTACCTGTCGGCGTTCACCGTGGGTGACCAACTGCTGTGGGGCGCGGCCGAGCCGCTGCGCCGCATGCTGCGCATCCTGCTGTAAACCCATACTTCCTGGGGGCTGAGCGCTTTCAGCCCCCTAACGCCTTATTTTCCGCTTTTTTGTTCGCTGCGCGCCGCGTCGGGCAGCGTTATCGCAAGTCTCGTTTCATTGGGCTGTACCCCGCATCTCTTCTCGTCGGCCGCCGCATGCAGATGCCGTCAGGCTGGCAGTTTTCTTAATGAAGAATTTTCCTCACCAATGCCGAGCAGTTTTTAACAGACATTGGCTATGCTTAACGCAGGGGTGAACACTTTTTCACCATGACTGAAATATTTCAAAAAATAAGCATAAAGAGCGAAATTCAGGTCGGCAGAGTAAAGATTGGTCAATAACCGACCGCAATCACGCTTTAGAGTCCGAATGCATTGCATGATGACCAAAACGGCCAAGGAATAACCAACAAGCCGTGCTTAGATCATGCTGTTAATCTAAGGAAGAAGACTATGCCTGTACTTCCCGATCGTGACGTGATTGATCAGATCATCTCCGGCCATTACGCCGATCCCTTTGCTCTGCTTGGCATGCATGCGACCGATAACGGTCTGCAAGTGCGCGCGCTGCTGCCGGACGCCGGCGCAGTCTGGCTGGTGGAACAGCAAACCGGCCGGCGACTGGTGCAGCTGAACTGCGACGATCCGCGCGGTTTCTTCAGCGCCGTGGTGCCGCGGCGAAAAAATCCTTTCCGCTATCAGCTGCAGGTCAGCTGGCGCGATCATCAACAGATCGTCGACGATCCCTACCGGTTCGGCCCGCTGCTGCAGGATATCGACAGCTGGTTATTGGCCGAAGGCACGCACCTGCGCCCCTATGAACGGCTGGGCGCTCACCTCGTCACGCTGGATGGCGTCGACGGCGTCAGCTTTGCGGTCTGGGCGCCCAACGCGCAGCGCGTCTCGGTGGTGGGGGAATTCAACTTCTGGGACGGCCGCCGCCACCCGATGCGTCTGCGGCGTGAGAACGGCATCTGGGAGCTGTTCTTGCCCGGCGTGCGGGCCGGGCAGCTGTACAAATATGAAATCGTCGATTGCTATGGCAATACCCAACTGAAAGCCGATCCTTACGCCTTTGAGGCGCAGATGCGCCCGGATACCGCCTCGCTGGTGGCGCCGCTGCCGGAGGTGGTGCCGCCGACGCCGGCGCGCCGCCGCGCCAACGATTTTGACCAGCCGATCGCCATTTACGAGGTGCATCTCGGCTCATGGCGCCGCCACACCGATAACCACTTTTGGCTCAGCTACGGTGAACTGGCGGTGCAGCTGATCGACTATGTGAAGGACATGGGATTCACCCATATCGAGCTGCTGCCGGTCAACGAGCACCCGTTCGACGGCAGCTGGGGCTACCAGCCGCTGGGGCTGTATGCGCCGACCCGGCGCTTCGGCACGCCGGCCGACTTCAGGGCGTTTGTGGCGGCGGCGCATGAGGCGGGCATCAACGTGATCCTCGACTGGGTGCCGGGGCACTTCCCCAGCGACGCCTACGGCCTGGCGAATTTCGATGGCACTGCGCTGTACGAATACGCCGATCCGCGCGAGGGCTACCATCAGGACTGGAATACGCTGATTTACAACTACGGTCGCCACGAGGTGCGCAACTACCTGGCGGGCAACGCGCTGTATTGGCTGGAGCGCTTCGGCATCGACGCGCTGCGGGTGGATGCGGTGGCGTCGATGATCTATCGCGACTACAGCCGCGCCGACGGCGAGTGGGTGCCGAATTACTACGGCGGCAACGAGAATCTGGAGGCCATCGCCTTCCTGCGTTATACCAACCAGACTATCGGCCAGGCGCAGCCGGGCGCGGTGACGCTGGCGGAGGAATCCACCGACTATCCCGGCGTCACCCTGCCGCCGGACGCCAACGGCCTTGGGTTCCACTACAAATGGAACCTCGGCTGGATGCACGACACGCTCAATTACATGAAGTGCGATCCGGTGCACCGCAAGTATCACCACAACCAGATGACCTTCGGCATGCTGTACGCCTATACCGAGAACTTCGTGTTGCCTATCTCGCACGATGAAGTGGTGCACGGCAAAAAATCGGTCCTCGACCGTATGCCGGGCGACGCCTGGCAGAAATTCGCCAACCTGCGCGCCTACTACGGCTTTATGTGGGCGCATCCGGGTAAAAAGCTGCTGTTTATGGGCTGCGAGTTTGCGCAGGGGCGCGAGTGGAATTTCGATACCAGCCTCGATTGGCATTTATTGGAAGGGTTGGATAACTGGCACAACGGCGTGCAGCGGCTGGTGCGCGATCTGAACCACTGCTACCGGCAGCAGGCGCCGCTGTACGAGCGTGACTACCGGCCGGACGGCTTCGAGTGGCTGGTGGTCGACGATCACGACAACTCGGTGTTCGCGTTCGCGCGCTACGATTCGCAGGGCAATGAGCTGATCGCCATCAGCAACTTTACCCCGGTGCCGCGCTACCGCTACCGCATCGGCCTCTCTCGCGCGGGTGACTACCGCGAGATCCTCAATACCGATTCGCACCACTATCACGGCAGCAACGCCGGCAATCAGGGGCGGGTCTCTTCCGAAGCGGTCGGCAGCCACGGCCGCGACTTCTCCATCTGCGTAACGCTGCCGCCGCTGGCGACCATTTATCTGCTGCGGGAGGCGCCATGACGGAGCTGACGGCCGGCCTCGCCGCGCCGCTGGGCGCGCATTACGACGGCGAAGGCATCAACTTTACCCTGTACTCGGCGCACGCCGAGCGGGTGGAGCTGTGCCTGTTCGACGGCCAGCAGCGCGAAGTGCGCCTGCCGTTGCCGGCGCGCAGCGGCGATATCTGGCATGGCTACTTACCGGGCGGCAGGCCGGGGCAACGTTACGGTTACCGGGTCTACGGCCCGTTTGACCCGGCGAACGGACAGCGTTTTAACCCCAACAAACTGGCGCTCGATCCGGCCGCGCGCGCGGTGGAAGGGCCGGTGGCGGATCACCCGCACCTGCACGGCGGTTACGAGCAGCCGGACCCGCACGACAGCGCGGAGCTGATGCCGAAGTGCGTGGTGGTGGACGAACAGTATGACTGGCAGGACGATCGCCCGCCTGCCACGACCTGGGGACAGACGGTGATTTACGAAGCGCACGTGCGCGGCCTGACGCTGCTGCACCCGCAGATCCCGCCGGCGCTGCGCGGCAGCTTCGCCGCATTGGGGCACCCGGCGATGATCGCCCACTTCAAACGCCTCGGCATCACCGCGCTGGAACTGCTGCCGGTGCAGCAACATACCTCCGAACCGCGCCTGCAGCGGCTGGGGCTGATCAACTATTGGGGCTATAACGTGCTGGCGCCCTATGCGCCGGACAACCGCTACGCCAGCCTGAGCACCGATGCCACGCCGCTGAACGAATTCCGCGATGCGGTCAAGGCGCTGCACAAAGCCGGCATCGAGGTGATCCTCGACGTGGTGTTTAACCACAGCGCCGAGCTGGATATGGACGGGCCGATGCTGTCGCTGAGCGGCATCGATAACCTGAGCTACTACTGGCTGACGCCCGAAGGGGACTATGTCAACGACACCGGCTGCGGCAACACGCTGCGGTTGGATCAGCCGCAGGGCGTGGCCTGGGTGATGGATTGCCTGCGTTTTTGGGTGCGGGAGTGCCACGTCGACGGCTTCCGTTTCGATCTGGGCAGCGTGCTCGGCCGCACGCCGGGGTTCGATCGCGATGCGCCGCTGTTCCAGGCGATGCTGGCGGACGATGTGCTGTCGCGCTGCAAGCTGATCGCCGAACCCTGGGACATTGGCCCCGGCGGCTATCAGGTGGGGGCGTTTCCCGGCCGCTTCGCCGAATGGAACGATCATTACCGCGATGACATGCGTCGTTTCTGGCTGCAGAGCGGCGTATCGCTCGGCCAGTTCGCCCGGCGTTTTGCCGCTTCCAGCGATCTGTATAACCAGCGCGGGCGAGCGCCTTACGCCACCGTCAATATGCTGACCGCCCATGACGGTTTTACCCTGCAGGACGTGGTCAGCTTCAATGAGAAACACAATCAGCCCAACGGCGAGGGCAACCGCGACGGCAGCGATCGCAATTTCAGCAACAACCACGGCGTCGAAGGCCTGGTCGCCGACGACGCCATTGTGCAACGCCGCAGGGCCAGCCAGCGGGCGATGCTCGCCACGCTGTTGCTGTCCCAGGGAACGCCGATGCTGCTGGCCGGCGATGAACAGGGACACAGCCAGCAGGGGAACAACAATGCCTATTGTCAGGACAACGCCACCACCTGGCTCGATTGGGCCACGGCGGACGACGCGCTGACCGATTACGTCGCGGCGCTGATCGCGCTGCGCCGCCAGATCCCCGCGCTGCAGCAGGACCGCTGGTGGCAGCAGGACGACGGCAGCGTGCAGTGGCTGAACGCGCAAGGGCAGGCGCTCGACGCGCAGCAGTGGGAGCAGGGCGAGCCGCTCATGCAGATCCTGCTGTCGCAGCGCTGGCTGCTGCTGATCAACGCCACGCCGCAAACGACGGAGATGAGGTTGCCGGAAGGCGATTGGCAGGTTGTCGCCCCGTTCACTCAGGAAGACTCACGGGCGGTATTGCCCGCCTGGCACCAGGCCGCGCGCTCGCTTTGCGTACTGGTACGGAAATAATAAAAGGAGTCCGCTATGGTTAGGTTTGAAAATAAAGACCCCCTGATGTTGGCGCGCCAGCTGCCGATTAAATCCGTAGCGCTGATCCTGGCCGGCGGCCGCGGTTCACGTCTGAAAGATTTGACCTCCACCCGCGCCAAGCCCGCCGTCCACTTTGGCGGCAAATTCCGCATCATCGACTTCGCCTTGTCGAACTGCCTGAACTCCGGCATCCGCCGCATCGGCGTGATCACCCAATACCAGTCGCACACGCTGGTGCAGCACATTCAGCGCGGCTGGTCGTTCCTCAACGAGGAGATGAATGAGTTCGTCGATCTGCTGCCGGCCCAGCAGCGCCTCAGCACCGAGCATTGGTACAAGGGCACCGCCGACGCGGTGTACCAGAACCTGGATATCATCCGCCGCTACGAGGCCGAATACGTGGTGATCCTGGCGGGCGATCACATCTACAAGATGGATTATTCGCGCATGCTGATCGACCACGTCGAGAAGGGCGCTCAGTGCACCGTGGCTTGCCTGCCGGTGCCGCGCAGCGAAGCCGGCGAATTCGGCGTGATGAAGGTGGATGAAAGCGACCGCATCATCGAGTTTCTGGAAAAGCCCGCCGATCCGCCGGCGATGCCGGGCAACCCGGATATGTCGCTGGCCAGCATGGGCATCTATATTTTTAATGCCGCCTACCTGTTCCAACTGCTGGAAGAGGATATGTCGACCCCCGGCTCCAGCCACGATTTCGGCAAGGATCTGATCCCGAAAATCACCGCGCAGCAGGCGGCGTGGGCGCATCCGTTTACCTTGTCCTGCGTGACGTCCAACCCCGACTTGCCGCCTTACTGGCGCGACGTGGGCACGCTGGACGCTTACTGGCGCGCCAATCTCGATCTGGCGTCGGTGACGCCGGAGCTGGACATGTACGACCGCGCCTGGCCGATTCGCACCCACATGGAACCGCTGCCGCCGGCCAAGTTCGTGCAGGATCGCTCCGGTAGCCATGGCATGACCATGAATTCGCTGGTGTCCGGCGGTTGCATCGTCTCGGGCTCGGTGGTGGTGCATTCGGTGCTGTTCCCGCGCGTGCGAGTGAACTCGTTTTGCACCATCGACTCTACCGTATTGTTGCCGGACGTGAACGTCGGCCGTTCCTGCCGCCTGCGGCGCTGCATCATCGACCGCGCCTGCCATATTCCGGAGGGCATGGTGATCGGGGAAAACGCCGATGAGGACAGCAAGCGTTTCTATCGCTCGGAAGGCGGCATCGTGCTGGTGACGCGCGAAATGTTGTCAAAATTGTGAGTTAACGTGGGGGGCAGAACGATAGCCTGCCGCCCGATGAACGGTTCGATGGCTTGCGCAACGCGGCACACATAACAGCGGCAAGCCTGCTTTATTTCTTATCCAGAGGCCTTCGGCCGACTTTCAGGAGTGATAATGCAGGTCTTACACGTATGTTCTGAAATGTTCCCCCTGCTGAAAACGGGCGGACTCGCAGACGTGGTTGGCGCGCTGCCGGCGGCGCAAATCGCCGAAGGCGCCGATGTTCGGGTGCTATTGCCCGCTTTCCCTGACGTACGCAACGGCATACCCGACACCGTGCTGGTGGCGGAGATAGACTCGTTCGCCGGCCGTGTCGGCCTGCGTTACGGCACCTACCATGGCGTGGGCATTTACCTGATCGATGCGCCCTGGCTGTATGACCGGCCGGGCAGCCCATACCACGATCAGTCCATGTACGCCTACCCCGACAACCACCGGCGCTTTGCGCTGCTGGGCTGGATGGCCTGCGAGCTGGCCAAGGGGCTGGATCGCTACTGGCGTCCGCAGCTGGTGCACGCCCACGACTGGCATGCCGGCCTGAGCTGCGCCTATCTGGCCGCCAACGGCCACCCGGCGCGTTCGGTGTTCACCGTGCACAACCTGGCCTATCAGGGCTTGTTCTCCGCCCATCATGTGACCGAGCTGTGGCTGCCGGCGTCGTTTTACGATGTCTATGGCCTGGAGTTCTATGGCCAGATGTCGTTCCTCAAGGCCGGGCTGTTTTATGCCGACCACGTGACCGCCGTCAGCCCGACCTATGCGCGCGAGATCACCCGGCCGGAGTTTGGCTACGGCATGGAGGGGCTGCTGCAGGAGCGGCAGCGGCAAGGCAGGTTGAGCGGCATCCTCAACGGCGTGGACGACAAGATTTGGGATCCGGCCCACGACCCGCGGCTGAGCGCCCGCTACGACGCCGACGATCTGAAAAGCAAGGTCAAAAACAAGCTGCATCTGCAAAAGGCCATGGGGCTGAAGGTGGACGAATCGCTGCCGGTGTTCGCGGTGGTGAGCCGATTGACCAGCCAGAAAGGCCTCGATCTGGTGCTGCAGGCGCTGCCCGAATTGCTGGCGCAGGGCGGGCAGTTGGCGCTGCTGGGCGCCGGCGACGCGGTGCTGCAGCAGGCGTTTCTGGCCGCCGCCGCCGACTACCCTGAGCAGGTCGGCGTGCAGATCGGTTATCACGAATCCTTCTCCCACCGCATCATCGGCGGCGCCGACGTCATTCTGGTGCCGAGCCGCTTCGAGCCCTGCGGCCTGACGCAGCTCTACGGCCTGAAATACGGCACGCTGCCGCTGGTGCGCCGCACCGGCGGACTGGCGGACACGGTCGTGGACTGCGCGCTGGAGAACCTGGCCGACGGCACCGCCAGCGGATTCGTGTTCGACGATTGCGACGCTGTCGCGCTGGGCAACGCCATCCGCCGCGCCATGGTGCTGTGGAGCCGGCCGAAACACTGGCGCCACGTTCAGCGCCACGCCATGAGCGTGGACTTCGGCTGGCCGGTGGCGGCGAAAGAGTATTTATCGCTTTATCAACGCTTGTAGCCCGCGATTCGCGTCGCGGGTTGACGCGCGGCGGGCAACCGTAAGGGTAGATTGTCGGGGCGCAGCGTACCGCGCCCATGTTCAGCGGGGCCAGCTATTCCGCGGCGGATGGCTGGGCTCCCCATTAGGGATTAAAAGCCATGACTTCACCGTTTAGTTACACCTCACCTACGGTCAGTGTGGAAGCGCTGAAACATTCCATTGCCTATAAGCTGATGTTTATCGTCGGCAAGGATCCGGCGATCGCCAACCGCCACGACTGGCTCAACGCCGTCCTGTTCGCGGTGCGCGATCGCATGGTGGAGCGCTGGCTGCGCTCCAACCGCGCCCAGCTGTCTCAAGACGTGCGGCAGGTGTATTACCTGTCGATGGAGTTTCTGATCGGCCGCACGTTGTCGAACGCGCTGCTGTCGATGGGCATTTATCAGGACATCGACAACGCGTTGAACGAGATGGGGCTGAACCTGGCGGAGTTGCTGGAGGAAGAGAACGACCCCGGGCTCGGCAACGGCGGTCTGGGCCGGCTGGCGGCCTGCTTCCTCGACTCGCTGGCGACGCTGGCGCTGCCGGGGCGCGGCTACGGCATTCGCTATGAGTACGGCATGTTCAAGCAGAACATCGTCAACGGCCAACAGATGGAATCGCCGGATTACTGGCTGGAGTACGGCAATCCGTGGGAGTTTCCGCGCCATAACACCCGCTACAAGGTGCGCTTCGGTGGCCGCGTGCAGCAGGAGGGGGCCAAGGCCCGCTGGCTGGAGACCGAAGAGATCGTGGCCATCGCCTACGATCAGGTGATCCCCGGTTTCGACACCGACGCCACCAACACGCTGCGGTTGTGGGGCGCGCAGGCCAGTAACGAGATCAACCTCGGCAAGTTCAATCAGGGCGATTACTTCGCGGCGGTGGAAGATAAAAACCATTCGGAGAACGTGTCGCGCGTGCTCTATCCGGACGATTCGACCTCCTCCGGGCGTGAATTGCGCTTGCGACAAGAGTATTTCCTGGTGTCGGCCACGGTGCAGGATATTCTCAATCGCCATTGGCTGATGCACAAAACCTTCGACAACCTGGCGGACAAGATCGCCATTCACCTCAACGACACTCACCCGGTGTTGTCGATTCCGGAGTTGATGCACCGGCTGATCGACGAGCACAAGTTCAAGTGGCTCGACGCCTGGGAAGTGGTGGAGCAGGTATTCTCCTACACTAACCACACGCTGATGAGTGAGGCGCTGGAGACCTGGCCGGTGGACATGCTTGGCCGCATCTTGCCGCGCCATCTGCAGCTGATTTTCGAGATCAACGATCACTTCCTCAAAATGGTGCAGGAGGTGGCGCCGGGCGACAACGATCTGCTGGCGCGGGTCTCGATCATCGACGAAACCAACGGCCGTCGGGTGCGCATGGCGTGGCTGGCGGTGGTGGCCAGCCACAAGGTCAACGGCGTTTCCGCCCTGCATTCCGAACTGATGGTGCAGTCGCTGTTCGCCGACTTCGCCCGGCTGTTCCCGACTCGTTTCTGCAACAAAACCAACGGGGTGACGCCGCGTCGTTGGCTGGCGCTGGCCAACCCGCCGTTGGCGGCGGTGCTGGACGACTGCATCGGCCAAACCTGGCGCACCGATCTCAGCCAGCTGAGCGAGATCAAGGCCAACATCGATTACCCGAGCTTCCTGCAGGCGGTGCAGCGCGCCAAGCGGCAGAACAAGGAGCGGCTGGCGCTGTACATCGCCAAAACGCTCAACGTGGTGGTTAACCCGGATGCGCTGTTCGACGTGCAGATCAAACGCATCCACGAGTACAAACGGCAGTTGCTCAACGTGTTGCACGTCATCACGCTGTATAACCGTTTACTGGCCGACCCTGATATCGAGCGCGTGCCGCGGGTGGTGATCTTCGCCGGCAAGGCGGCCTCGGCCTACTATGCCGCCAAGCAGATCATCCGCCTGATCAACGACGTGGCCAAAGTGATCAACAACGATCCGCGCGTGCATACCCAGTTGAAGGTGGTGTTCATTCCGAACTACGGCGTCAGCCTGGCGCAGATCATCATCCCGGCGGCGGATCTGTCGGAACAGATCTCGCTGGCGGGCACCGAAGCCTCGGGCACCAGTAATATGAAGTTCGCGCTGAACGGCGCGCTGACCATCGGCACGCTGGACGGCGCCAACGTCGAGATGCGCGAGCACGTGGGGGAGGAGAACATCTTTATTTTCGGCAATACCGCCGAGCAGGTCGAGGAACTGCGCCGCAACGGTTACAACCCGCGCCAGTACTACGAGCAAGACCCAGAACTGCATCAGGCGCTGACGCAGATCGCCACCGGCATGTTCAGCCCTGAGGAGCCGAAGCGCTATGGCAATTTGTTCGACTCGCTGGTGAACCTCGGGGACCACTATCAGCTGTTGGCGGATTACCGCAGCTATGTGGACACGCAGGACAAGGTGGACGAGGTGTATCTCAATCAGGACGAGTGGACGCGGCGCGCGGTGCTGAATATCGCCAATATGGGTTACTTCTCATCCGATCGCACCATTCAGGAATATGCGGATGAAATTTGGCACATTAAGCCGGTGAAGCTGTAAAGCGGACAGAAAAAAAGCAAAGGGCCGGATAACCGGCCCTTTTTCGTTACGCTGCGGCTCAGGAAGCCAGCGACAGCGCTTTCGTTTTCGCGTGTTCCGCCAGCCAGGCTTTCACGCGCGCCTGCTGCGCTTCGTCCAGCCACATGCCCAGCTTGGTGCGGCGCCAGATAGCGTCGTCCAGCTCCACGACCCACTCTTTCTCGGTCAGGTAGCGCAGTTCGGCTTCATACAGACCGTGGCCGAAATCTTCGCCCAGATCGGCGAGGCCGTTGGCGCCGGCCAGGATCAGCTCGCTCTGGCTGCCGTAGGTGCGGGCATAGCGGCGCGCCAGGGCTTCCGGCAGCCAGCCGTGCGCACGGCGCAGTTTGGCCGCGTAACCGTCGCGGTCGCCGTCGATGTCACCGCCCGGCAGCGTGGCGTTTTTGGTCCACGCCGGGCCGCAGCCTGGGTAGTAGTGGGCCAGTTTTTCCATCGCATGTTCGGCCAGCTTGCGATAGGTGGTCAGCTTGCCACCGAAGACCGACAGCAGCGGCGCTTTGCCTTGCTCGTCGTGCACGTCCAGCGTGTAATCGCGGGTGATCGCCTGCGGTGAATCGGATTCGTCGTCGCACAGCGGACGCACGCCGGAGTAAGTCCAGACGATGTCGTCGCGGCCCAGCTGCTTCTTGAAGTGATCGTTGTACACTTTCAGCAGATAAGCGATTTCGTTCTCGTCGATCTTCACGTCTTTCGGATCGCCTTTGTACTCCACGTCGGTGGTGCCGATGATGGAGAACTCGTCATTCCACGGGATCACGAACACGATGCGGTGGTCTTCGTTCTGCAGAATGTAAGACTGCGGCTGATCGTGCACGCGCGGCACCACGATGTGGCTGCCTTTGATCAGACGGATGCCGTAAGGCGATTTCAGCTTCAGGCCGTCGTCGAAGAAGTTTTTCACCCATGGGCCGGTGGCGTTCACCAAGCCTTTGGCGCGCCAGGTGAAGGTTTTGCCGCTGTCGATATCGACCGCTTCCACCATCCACAGGCCGTTTTCGCGCCATGCGCGGGTCACTTTGGTGCGGGTGCGCACTTCGCCGCCGCGTTTTTCCACTTCCTGCGCGTTCAGCACCACCAGGCGAGCATCGTCGACCCAGCAGTCGGAATATTCGAAACCGCGCTTCAGCTCAGGCTTCAGCACCGATTCTGGTCCAAAGCGCAACCCCTTGCTGCCCGGCAGGCTGGTGCGTTTGCCCAGGTGATCGTACAGGAACAGGCCGATACGGATCATCCAGGCCGGACGCAGATGCGGCTGGTGCGGCAGGCGGAAACGCATCGGGAACGCGATGTGCGGCGCCAGTTTCAGCAGCACTTCACGTTCGGCCAGCGCTTCGCTCACCAGCCGGAATTCGTAGTGTTCCAGGTAGCGCAGGCCACCGTGGATCAGTTTGGAACTGGCGGAAGACGTAGCACAGGCCAAGTCTTGCGCTTCCAGTAGCAGTACCGACAGCCCGCGCCCGGCAGCATCCGCCGCGATGCCGGCACCGTTGATGCCGCCACCGATAACGATCAAGTCTTTGGTTTCCACGTCATCTTCCTCCAGATGTTCGAAATAGCTCTTTCATGTTCGTTTTCGCTCATGATTGTAATCAAAAACCAACAAGCAAGCCAAGACTTAACCAAACAAAAACATTTAGGCGTGATAGAGGTAACAGTTTGGTGATGATAGTCACACAAGTAGCATGGATATGGCGCGGGCGCGCAAACGGCTGTCGGTGAGGGGGTTAAAGGGATGAAACGGGGCGGCGGCGCGCCCCGCAGGTTAAGGCCGAATCAGCACAGCTCCAGCTGCACGTCGTACTGTTCGATGATTTTCATCACGCTCGGCGGCGGCAGCTGGTCGGTAAACAGGTAGTCGATCAGGTTCATGTTGCCCAGGTTGACCATGGCGTTGCGGCCGAATTTGGAGTGGTCGGTCACCAGCATCACGCAGCGGGAATTTTCGATAATCGCGCGTTTGGTGCGCACTTCGTGATAGTCGAATTCGAGCAGCGAGCCGTCCATATCGATGCCGCTGATGCCGAGAATGCCGTAATCGAGACGGAATTGGGAGATGAAGTCCAGGGTGGCTTCGCCCATGATGCCGCCGTCGCGGGTGCGCACTTCGCCGCCGGCCAGGATCAGGCGGAAGTCTTCTTTGGCGGTCAGCAGGGTGGCGACGTTAAGGTTGTTGGTGACCACGCGCAGGTTCTTGTGGTTCATCAGCGCATGGGCCACCGCCTCCGGCGTGGTGCCGATATCGATGAACAGCGTGGCGCCGTCCGGGATCTGGCTGGCGACGCGCTGCGCGATGCGGGCTTTCTCTTCCGACCACATCACCTTGCGATCGTTATAGGCAGCGTTGACCGAGCTGGAAGGCAGCGCCGCGCCGCCGTGGTGACGCTGGATCTTGTTCTGGTCGGCCAGGTCATTCAAATCGCGGCGAATCGTTTGCGGGCTGACGTCAAAATGCTCGACCAGCTCTTCCGTGCTGACGTAACCCTGCAGGCGCACCAGCTCGATAATTGCGTCATGACGCTGTGTTTGCTTCACGATAATCCCCTAAAACGCCCGCTATGCCCGCTGGGCATAGCTCCCGGCTGTTATTGTTCGTTGTGTGCGCGATGACGCGTATCCCAAAATGCCATCAATAACCCTAACACTAAACCGGCTACGTGTGCCGCGTTGGCGATCGACATTCCTAAAATATCGAAATATCCGGCCACCAGCCACAGCACCGAGAACACCATCAGGCCGCGCGGCAGCATCAGGCCGCGCTCCGGCGCCCGTTCGCCCGACAGCCAGACATAGCCCATCAGCGCATAGACCACGCCTGACAGCCCGCCGAACAGCGCGCCGCTGAACAGCGATTGCGCCCAGCCGCTGAAGAACGCCGACACCACCGCCAGCACGAACAGCTTGCCGGCGCCGAGGCGTTTTTCCATCTGGCCGCCGAGATACCACCACCACATCAGGTTAAACAGGATATGCAGCAGGGAGAAATGCAGGAACGCATGGCTGATCCAGCGCCACAGCTGGGTGTATTGGCTGCTGTCCTGCGGCCAGGAGAGCCAGTACATCACGGTATCGTCGCCGAGCGCCTGCATCAGAATATAGACTGCGATGCACAGCACCATCACGCCGAGCGTCAGCGGCCCGGCTTTGCTGCGCAGGGTGTGCAGGTAGGACTCGCTCTGATAGTGCAGGCCGGCGTCGGTATGGCCGGTCTGCCAGCTGGCGGCCTGATAACGGCGGTTGAGCGGATCGACCAGAAACTGCTGCAGCTCGTGTTGCACCTGCTCGAGATGACCTTCGTCGGCCAGCCAGATTTCCGCCGCCTCGCCGCTGTTGCGCAGCTCAAGCCGGATGCCCTGGGTCGCCATATAGTCGACAAAGGCCAGCGCCAGGCGCGGGTTGGATACGGCGATTACTCTAACCATTGCTCTTCCGTCGTAAGTGAATGATTTTGGCCGCCGCTTGCGCGCCGGCGACCCTGACGGCCGATTATAACGTCGAAATCCTGAGCGCTGGCAAACGGATCTGCGAAAAACCCGCGAAAACGCGCATAAAAACGAAGGGGAAGCCCGCCGACGCACGGCGGGCGGCGGGGATCAGGCAGAGGTTTCCACGTCTTGCGGATACTGACGGGCCCAGGCCTCGAAGCCGCCGTCGATGCTGTAAACCGCGTCGAACCCCTGGTGCAGCAGGTACTGCGCCGCGCTGCGGCTGCTGTTGCCGTGGTAGCACATCACCATCACCGGCCGCTCGAAGTCGTTTTGCTGCATAAAGGCCGACAGGGTGGCGTTGGTGAGGTGAAAGGCGCCCGGCGTATGCCCGGCTTCAAAACTTTGCGGATCGCGGATGTCGACCAGGGCGGCGCTGCCCTCTTTCCAGCGGGTGTAAGCCTGTTCAACGTTGATCGCTTCGAACTGTTCCATACTGCTGACTGCCTCATTATTGGGGGACGCCGCTATTGTAACCAACTCTGCGGCGTTTAAGACCAGAGCAAGCTTGTGGTTTTCTCACACCAGCAGCACTTCTACCCCTTGTTGACGCAGTTGCTCAACGATCGCCGAATCGGCGGCGCGGCCGGTGATCACCATGGCGATTTGCTCGGTGCGGCTGAACAGCATGCCGGCGCGTTGGCCGACTTTGCTGCTGTCGACCAGCACCACCAGTTTACCGACGTAGTTGAGCATCTTCTGTTCCGCCATCGCGGTCAGCATATCGGTTTTATACAGGCCGTCAGCGGTGAGGCCGATACCGCTGGTGAACATCCAGTGCCCGGCGTACAGGGTGGCGTCGCCGTCCTGGGGCGCCAGAGTAATCGACTGGGTTTTGTTGTACTGGCCTCCCATGATCACCACGCTGTCGTGTTCCTGCTCGATCAGGTAATTGGCCAGCGGCAGATAATTGGTGATCACCTGAACCGGCTTGCCGCAAATTTCACGGCCCAACAGAAATGCGGTGGAGCCGCAATTGATCACCACGCTTTCACCCGGCTGACAGAGCTGTGCCGCGGCCGCCGCAATACGCATTTTTTCGTCCAGGTGCTGAGTTTGGTGGATATTGAGCGGCGTCCAGGCCGGGCGCGGAGTTTGTGTGGCTTCGGCGCCGTTGCGCACTTTGCGCAATTTGCCGATTTCATTCAGTTTGTTGATGTCCCGGCGCGCGGTGGCCGGAGAGATGTCAAACGCCGCGATGACGTCCGCCACGGAGATTTGCCCCTTGCGCTGCAAGAGATCGAGAATGGCGTTGTGGCGTTGGGACTCTGTCATGCGGGCTCCGTCGGAGAGAGAAAACGTCGTTGCCTATGATTATATGCGCGCCGTTTGACGATTTGAATCATTCCCGTTCAAAAGCGCGCATCCGTATGCAACACCGGTTGATTACAAGAAAGACTTGAAGGGCAGATCGGGTTCGAGGGTGAAGCAATCATCGAAACCGCGCGGGTAGTGGTACTCCAGATTGTCTTTATCCTGCGGCCAGATGAACTTGCCGCCAACCTGCCAGATAAACGGTTTAAAACCGTATTTGAGCCGGTCTTTCTTCATTTCCCACAGCACGCGAATTTCCTGCGGATCCGCCTGGAAATTCGACCATATGTCATGGTGGAAGGGGATAACGACCTTGGCGTTCAGCGATTCCGCCATGCGCAAGATGTCGGCGCTGGTCATCTTGTCGGTAATGCCGCGCGGGTTCTCGCCGTAGGAACCGAGGGCGACATCGATCTGATGATCGTTGCCGTGCTTGGCGTAATAGTTGGAGTAGTGGGAATCGCCGCTGTGATAAAGGTTGCCGCCCGGCGTTTTGAACAGGTAGTTGACCGCCCGCAGGTCCATGCCGTCCGGCAGAACGCCCGCCGCTTTTTGTTCCACCGGCAGTGTGATGAGCGCCGTGCGATCGAAGGCGTCCAGCGCATGAATTTCAATGTCTTTGATTTTTATCACGTCGCCAGGTTTGACGGTGATGCAGCGCTCAGGCGGCACACCCCAGCCAATCCAGATATCCACGCAGCTTTGCGGCCCGATAAACGGAACGGTGGCGGCGCAATTTTGCAACACCGCCGCGGCGACGTTCACATCGATGTGATCGTTGTGGTCGTGCGTGGCCAAGACGGCGTCGAGCTGGGTAATCGCGAAGGGATCCAGTACGAATGGGGTAGTGCGCAGGTTAGGCTGCAGCTTGCGCACTCCCGCCATTCGCTGCATTTGGTGGCCGGTTTTCATCAGCGGGTTGCCGTGGCTCTGCTTACCGGTACCGCACCAAAAGTCGACGCACAGATTGGCGCTTTCTTCGGATTTGAGCCAGATACCGGTACAGCCCAGCCACCACATGGCGAAGGTGCCGGGCGCAACTTTCTCCTGCTCTATCTCTTCGTTCAGCCAGGTGCCCCATTCGGGAAAGGTGTTCAATATCCAGGATTCGCGGGTGATGTCGTTGACTTTACTCATGGGTCGTTCCTCGTTGGCGGTGATAATGCAATCACAAATAATCATTTAAAGATTTTATGTGATTTGTTTTGATCGAATCTAGCACCGTTTTTTTCAACTGACAACGATCGAAATACACGTTAACACCGCCGGATTTACGTGCTGCGCCGTCCTTTTATCTCCTTTTTGTTTGATTAACTGCTATTAAATTCAATGAGTAATAAAATGTAAGCCGTCTAATTCATTGAATGTTAGTGGAATTGATTTTTAACTTGCGAGGTTGTTCACAAATAATCATTTATGATCTTTTTGTGATTTCTTGTGATTGGTATGGTGAAGGCGTTACCTGCATGCCAACCTTTTCGGGAGAGCCGTATGGAAACTCTTTACACCATCTTCACCGTCTTTTTTAACCAGGTGATGACCAATGCGCCGCTGCTGTTGGGGCTGGTTACGCTGCTGGGTTACACGTTGCTGCGCAAAAGCGCGGCGGTCATTATCAAAGGCACGATCAAAACCATTATCGGTTTCATGTTGCTGCAAGCCGGTTCCGGCATCCTGACCGGCACGTTCAAACCGGTGGTGGCGAAGCTGTCCGAGGTGTACGGCATCAACGGGGCGATTTCAGATACCTATGCCTCGATGATGGCCACCATCGATCGGATGGGGGAGGCCTATAGCTGGGTCGGCTACGCGGTCTTGCTGGCGCTGGCGCTGAACATACTCTACGTGTTGTTGAGGCGCATTACCGGCATCCGCACCATCATGCTTACCGGCCATATCATGTTTCAGCAGGTGGGGTTGATCGCGGTATTTTTCTACATTCTGGGCTACGGCATGTGGACAACGGTATTGTGCAGCGCGCTGTTGGCTTCACTGTATTGGGGCATCACGTCCAACATGATGTTCAAACCGACGCAGGCGGTGACGGAAAACAGCGGTTTCTCCATTGGGCACCAACAGCAGTTCGCTTCGTGGCTGGCGTATAAGGCAGCGCCGTATCTCGGTAAAAAAGAGGACAGCGTGGAAGATCTGAAGCTGCCTGGGTGGCTGAACATTTTCCATGACAACATCGTTTCCACCGCCATCGTGATGACGCTGTTCTTCGGCATCATTCTTTGCTCGTTCGGCTTGGATACCTTGCAGGCGATGGCCGGTAAAACCCACTGGAGCATTTATATCCTGCAAACCGGGCTGATGTTCGCGGTGGCGATTTTCATCATCGTGCAGGGCGTGCGCATGTTCGTCGCCGAATTGACCGAGGCCTTCAATGGGATTTCCCAACGCCTAATCCCCGGTGCGGTACTGGCCATCGACTGCGCCGCCATCTATAGCTTCGCGCCCAACGCCGTGGTGTGGGGCTTTATGTGGGGCACCATCGGCCAATTGATCGCCGTCGGCATCCTCCTGGCGTGCGGCGCTTCCATCATGATCATCCCCGGTTTCATTCCCATGTTCTTCTCTAACGCCACCATCGGCGTGTTCGCTAACCACTTTGGCGGCTGGCGCGCGGCGATGAAGATCTGCCTGGTGATGGGGATGATAGAGATCTTGGGCTGCGTGTGGGCCATCAAGCTGACCGGGCTGAGCGCCTGGATGGGAATGGCGGACTGGTCGATTCTGGCGCCGCCGCTGATGCAAGGGCTGAGCTTCGGCCTGTGGTTTATGGGCGTGGTGATCGCCATCGCGCTGCTGTACATGTTCTTCGCCGGGCGCACCCTGCGCGCGGAGGAAGATGCTGAAAAACAATCGGTTGAACCAGCGTCACGTTAATAGGAGTGCAGATTATGACGGTACGAATCCTGGCGGTGTGCGGTTGCGGACAAGGCAGTTCCATGATCATGAAAATGAAAGTCGACCAATTTTTAACGCAGCAAGGCGTGGATCATTCGGTCAACAGCTGTGCGGTGGGGGAATACAAATCCGAGTTGAGCGGGGCTGACATCATCATCGCTTCCACCCATGTCGCGGATGAGATCGTCGTCAGCGGCAACAAATACGTGGTCGGGGTGCGCAATATGCTCTCGGCGGCCGACTTCGGTCCGAAGCTGATGGAAGTCATCGGCGCGCATTTTCCGCAAGATTTGAAGCAGTGAGGAGCGAGTCATGAAGCTGAGCGATTCGTTGGCGCAGAACAACGCTATTCACCTGCAGGCGGAGGCTGCCGACTGGCGTCAGGCGGTGCGGCTGGGGGTCGATCTGCTGGTGGCCGCCGGCGTGGTGGAGCCTCGCTATTTCGACGCCATTCTGGCCGGCGTCGAACGGCACGGCCCTTACTTCGTGTTGGCGCCCGGCCTGGCGATGCCGCATGGTCGGCCGGAGGAAGGGGTGCTGAAAACCGGCTTCGCCTTGGTCACCTTGAAAACGCCGGTGTGCTTCGGCGATGAGGACAACGATCCGATAGATATCTTGATCACCATGGCGGCGGTGGACGCCAAAACGCATCAGGAGGTGGGCATCATGCAAGTGGTTAACCTGTTCGAAGATGAGGCGAACTTCGATCGCTTGCGGGCCTGTCGCCGGGCGAGCGAGGTACTGGCGTTAATCGACAAAACGTCCGCGGCGGCGGCGAATTGAAGGAGACATGCAATGAAAACGCATTTACCGATGCTGCAAGTGGCGCTGGATAACCTGTCCATGGCCGCGGCTTACAATACGACGCGCCTGATCGCGGCCGAAGTCGACATCATTGAGGTCGGCACTATTTTGTGCGTGGCGGAAGGCGTACGGGCCGTGCGCGATCTGAAAGCGCTGTATCCGGATCGCATCGTGTTGGCGGACGCGAAAATCGCCGATGCGGGGCAAATTTTGGCGCGGATGTGCTTCGAGGCACACGCCGACTGGATCACGGTGATCTGCTGCGCTGACATCAATACGGCCAAGGGCGCGCTGCAGGTGGCGCATGAGTTCGGTGGCGACGTGCAGATCGAACTGACGGGGTTTTGGACCTGGGAACAGGCGCAGGCGTGGCGTGAGGCGGGTATTGGTCAGGTGGTGTATCACCGCAGCCGTGACGCGCAGGCGGCGGGCGTCGCCTGGAGCGATGACGATATCCGCGCGGTTCATCGCCTGAGCGAGATGGGTTTCAAGGTGACGGTTACCGGCGGATTGTCATTGGCGGATTTGCCTCTGTTCCGGGGCATTCCCATCCATGTTTTTATCGCCGGGCGCAGCATTCGCGATGCCGCCGATCCGGTCGCGGCGGCGCGGGAATTTAAACGCGTCATCGCCCAACTGTGGGGCTGAGGAGCGGTTATGTTGCAAAAATCCGTACCGTTGGGCATCTACGAGAAGGCGTTGCCGCCGGGCGAGGACTGGCTGACGCGCTTGCAACTGGCGGGGGAGTTGGGATTCGATTTCGTTGAAATGTCGATCGATGAAAGCGACGGCCGTCTGGCGCGGTTGGATTGGAACAGCGAGCAGCGACTGGCGCTGATCGGCGCCGTTGCGGCCAGCGGTGTGCGCGTCCCTTCTTTGTGCCTTAGCGCCCATCGGCGTTTTCCGTTGGGCAGTGAAGACGACAGGACGCGCGAGCGGGGGCTGGAGATCATGCGCAAGGCCATCCGGCTGGCGCAGGATACCGGCATACGGGTGATCCAACTGGCCGGATATGACGTTTATTACCAACAGGCTACTGCGCAGACCCGCGCCCGGTTCCGCGCCGGCTTGGCGCAGGCGGTGGAGATGGCCAGCCGTGCGCAGGTCATGCTGGCGATGGAAATCATGGATTATGCGCTGATGAATTCGATCAGCAAGGCGCTGGGTTATGTCCACTATCTGAATAACCCATGGTTTCAGCTGTACCCGGACATCGGCAATTTGTCTGCCTGGGACAACGATGTGCAGATGGAGCTCGTAGCCGGACGCGGGCATATCGTAGCGGTGCACGTTAAGGATACGCGGCCGGGAGAGTTTAAGAACGTGCCGTTCGGCGAGGGCGTGGTCGATTTCACCCGCTGCTTCGAAACGCTGCTTGCGAGCGGCTATCGCGGCCCCTATCTGCTCGAAATGTGGAGCGAGAAGGCGCCCGACCCGCTGCAGGCGGTGCGGGAGGCGCGTGCCTGGGTGGTTGAACGCATGGCAGAAGCCGGGTTGGAAATAGGGAGCTAACATGCTGGAACAACTGAAATGGCAGGTCTACAAAGCCAATATGGCGTTGCCTGAGCACGGGCTGGTGACCTATACCTGGGGCAATGTCAGCGGCATCGATCGGGCCAGCGATCTGATGGTGATAAAACCCAGCGGCGTGCCTTATGAAACGATGCGGGCGGAAGATATGGTGGTGGTGAATGCGCGAGGGGAGGTTGTTGAGGGGCAACTGCGGCCTTCATCCGATACGCCGACGCATCTGGCGCTGTACCGGGCATTCCCACAACTCGGCGGCGTCGTGCATACGCACTCCACTCACGCCACCGCCTGGGCCCAGGCGGGTGAGGCGATACCGGCGTTTGGCACCACCCATGCCGACTATTTTTCCGGCGACATTCCTTGCACCCGCGCGCTGACGGCGGAAGAGGTGGCGGGGGAATATGAATTGAACACCGGCCGGGTGATTATCGAAACCCTGTGCGGGCGCGAGCCGTTGCACATTCCCGGCATTCTGGCGTATCAGCATGGCCCGTTTAGTTGGGGCTGCTCGCCGGATGAGGCGGTGCATAACGCGGTGGTGCTCGAGGAGGTGGCTAAGATGGCGTGGATCAGCCGGGGCATTAACCCCGGCCTGCGCCGGATCGATGAACACCTGTCGGCGAAACATTTCAGCCGCAAACATGGCGCCGGCGCTTATTACGGCCAGCGCTGACTATCAGGCGCCGTACCCCATCATCTTCAGCAGCTGCTGCGCTTGCTGCACCGCTTCCTGGCGATGGGCCACGCCCAGCTTCTGGTATAGATTGCGGATATGGGTCTTGATGGTGGTGGCCGCTACATCCAACTCACCGGCGATCTGGTCGTTGCTGTAACCGGAATAGATCAACCCCAGCACCTGCCATTCGCGTTGGGTCAACGGACTGGTGCGGATCAGTTCCGGCACCTGCGGATGGGTCAGCAGCTTATCGACGAAGTTCTCGTCGAAATGCGCGAATTTGTGCCGATGATGCTGGTTGATGTCGCGCAGGATGCGCTGGGCGCGATGCTGTTCCAGCTCCGGCAGCGTGTTGAGCTGGATCAGCTGGCGCAGCTGCTGCGCCATCGCTTCGCCTTCGATGACGAAGTGGCTGATAAAGCCGGTGCGGTTGGCCAGCGACAGCGCTTCGATCAGCGCCTGCTGCGCTTCGCCCTTGCGCTCTTGCAGCCAGTAGAGCTGGTTGCTGAGCAGCAGATTGCGGTTGAGATCGCTCACCAGCCGCAGGCGGCGGGCATTTTCGTTCAGTTCATCCAGCACCACGCCGGCCTCTTCATACTGGCCGAGCAGGATCTGCACTCGCGCGATGTTGCGCCATTGGCCCTGCGTGAAGTGGTTGTCCGCCATGCCGGGCTTTTCGGTGTGGCGCAGCCACTGGGCGGCGGCGGCGGTGTCGCCGGTCATCTGCCAGTGGATCACCCGCGACTTGTCGGTGTTGGTCAGCCAGTCGCGATGATAGTGGGCGCCGTGCAGCAGGGTTTCGCAGCGCTGCAGATGGGTATTGGCGTTGTCCAGATCGCCGCGCGCCAGCGAGCATTTGGCCAACATGGCGATGCACTGCAGCTGCTGCTGCGGTTGGTAGTTGGCCAGAATTTTCAGCCCGGCGCGCGCCGCGTCTTCCGCTTCGTCCAACCGCGACCACGACCACAGGATCTGGGCGCGGATGCGCAGCAGAAATTCGTGCATCGGCAGCTGTTCCAGGTGCTGCTCGCGGATCAGTTCGAACGCCTTGTCCTGGGTTTCGTAAGCGGCCTGCAGGAAGCCTTGGGCGATAAGGATTTCGCTCTGCTGCAGCAGCGCCCAGAGCGCGTAATGGTTGGCCTGATGACGACGCGCCATCTGCTCGGTCTGCTGCATCATCGGCAGCGCGCGCGCCAGTTCGCCCTTGCAGTGGTGCACTTCGCCGGTCACCGAGGTGGCGACGATGCGGCTGTAGTAGCTGGACAGCGGCAGGAATTTCAACGCTTCGGTCGCCAGCCGCTCGGCTTCTTCCGGTTTGCCGGCGTTGATCGCCACCTGGGCGCGCAAGGCGTCGAACTCGGCGTGCAGCGTTTGGTCTATCTCGATTTTCTGTTCGCGCATGGTGCGCTCGGCGCGCTCCAGCAGGGTGTTGACCTCGCTGTAGCGGTGCTGGCTCTGCGCCAGCCAGGCCTGCAGCAGCGCCAGCTTGGGGTTTTGGATCAGGCGCTCATACGGCAGCGCGTTGAGGCACTCCTCCAGCAAGGCCAGTTCGCTGTGGTGGAACAGCGACCAGGCGTGTTGCAGCAGGATATCGCGCAGCATGCTGACGTCGCTGGCCGCCAGCGCGTGGTGAATGGCCTCCGCCGGATACCCCAGCGCCAGCCAGCCTTCGGCGGCGGCGTGGTGCAGCCCCGGCAGCTCCAGCGCCAGCTCCCACTGGCAACGCTGGCGCAGGAAAGAGGCAAACAGCGGATGGAAGTTGAACCATTCGCCGGTGTCGTCCATGCGGTGGATAAACAGCCCCTGGCGTTCCAGCTCCTCCAGCCGCTGCTGGCCGTTGTCTTCGCCGGTCAGCCGCACGATCAGCGCATCGTTCATTGAGCGCAGCACCGAACAGCGCAGCAGGAAGGCGCGCGCATCGGCATCGACGTGATCCAGCACTTCGTCCACCAGATAGTCGGACAGGTGACTGGCGTTCAACCCCGCCAGCCGCTTGGCCGACAGTTGGGCCGAGGAGGCGGATTGGCGGGCCGACAGCGCGATCAGCTGCAGCGCGGTGGCCCAGCCTTCGACTTCGTCGCACAGACGGCTGCTGTCCTGCTGTTCCATCGGCGCCGCCAGGCGGCAATCGAAGAACTGTTTGGCTTCCTGATGGGTGAACGCCAGCTGCTGCGTGCCCATTTCCAGCAGCTGATCGCGCACCCGCAGGTTGGCGATGCCGAGCGGCGGCAGGGTGCGCGAGAGCAGGATCAGCGTCAGGTTTTCCGGCTGATGGCGCAGGAAAAAGCGCATGGCTTCGTGAATGGCGTCGTTGGTGATCAGGTGATAGTCGTCGATCACCAGGTACAGCGGCTGATGCCAGTCGGCCAGCTCGATAAACAGCTGGGCGAACAGCGCCGACAGGCTGGCGTACTGGTGCTTCTGGCTCAGCGCCTCGCTCTTGACGCAGCGGCCGCCGCTGGCCTGCTGCAGCGCCGCGATCAGGTAACTGGCGAAACGCTCCGGCTGGTTGTCGCTCTCATCCAGGGAATACCAGCCCAGATCGGCCTTGCCGGCCGCCCATTGGGCGATCAGCGTGGTTTTCCCGTATCCCGCCGGGCAATTGACCAGTGTCAGACGATAGTTGCCCGCGCTGGCCAGTTTGGCCAGCAGGCGATCGCGGATCACGGTATTTTGCAGCCGTACCGGGCGGCTCAGTTTTGATGGGATCAGCATAGTATTCCAGGATATAAATCGCGGTTCCCGCCGGGATTGGAGTGGCGCTAATTATTTTATGGTTCGTAATTAATAGCTCCCCCTAACTTCTGCCAACCCTAAACGTATTGCAACAAGCTTCCGCATCGGCTTGGAGTTAAGTTGCTATCGATCACACTTTTTTACGTTTGGTGTCGGAGTACGGCGATGCGGTTGCGGATCGCATTTCCGGCCATGGACAAAACTTCAGCAGCGCGAATACTTGTGCTAACGTCATGGTTAACGTTCTCAGTGCTCGCCGCACGCGTTGGCGGGCTTTTTTGCATCGTTGCAAGGGAGTCAAAAAGTGCCTGAGATCACAATTCCAGCTACGCCCCAATCCTCCTCCCCAGCTAATCCCCAGGCGGGATGATGCCGTCAGGCTTTCTCACCGGCACGATAGCGGCAATTTGACCCACTTACTGGATAGAGAGTTTTCCTTATGTCACAGCCTACGCTCAAGAAGGATGCTTTTCTGGCGGCGCTCGCCCGTCAGTGGCAACGGTTCGGCCTCAGTTCCGCGCAGCAAATGACGCAACATCAATGGTGGGAAGCCGTCAGTGCGGCGCTGGCCGAGCAACTGGCCGCACAGCCGGCACCGCGCAAAAGCGCCAAACCGCTGCGTCACGTGAACTACATCTCGATGGAGTTTTTGATTGGCCGGTTGACGGCGAACAACCTGATCAACCTGGGCTGGTACGACACCGTCGAGCAGGCACTGGCCGAGCAGAACGTCAAGCTGGCGGATCTGCTGGAGCAGGAAACCGATCCGGCGTTGGGCAACGGCGGGCTGGGGCGTTTGGCGGCCTGTTTCCTCGACTCGATGGCGACGGTGGAACAACCGGCCACCGGCTATGGGCTGAACTACCAGTACGGGCTGTTCCGCCAGTCGTTCCAGGGTGGGCAACAGCAAGAGGCGCCGGATAACTGGCAACGCGAGAGCTATCCGTGGTTCCGCCACAACGCCGCGTTGGCGGTGGACGTGGGCATCGGCGGCAAGCTGGAGAAGCAGGCCGACGGCCGCGAGCTGTGGCGCCCGGCCTTCACCCTGCGCGGCGAAGCCTGGGATCTGCCGGTGCTGGGGTATCGCAACGGCGTGGCGCAGCCGCTGCGTCTGTGGCAGGCGACCCATCAGCATCCGTTCAACCTGGGCGATTTCAACGACGGCAAATTCCTGCAGGCTGAGAAGCAGGGCGTAGAAGCCGACAAGCTGACCAAGGTGCTTTACCCGAACGACAACCATCAGGCCGGCAAACGCCTGCGCCTGATGCAGCAGTATTTCCAGTGCGCCTGCTCGGTGGCGGACATTTTGCGCAAGCACCATCAGGCCGGCCGCAAGATTGAAGAACTGCCGAAGTATGAAGTGATCCAGCTGAACGACACCCACCCGACCATCGCCATTCCGGAAATGCTGCGCATTCTGCTGGACGAGCATCAGCTGGAGTGGGAGGCGGCCTGGGCGATCACCAGCAACACCTTCGCCTATACCAACCACACCCTGATGCCGGAAGCGCTGGAATGCTGGGATGAAAAATTGGTGCGCAGCCTGCTGCCGCGCCATTTCTCCATCATCAAACAGATCAACGCCAGGTTTAAAAAATTGGTGGATAAGCACTGGCCGGGCGACGAGGCGGTGTGGGCCAAGCTGGCGGTGCACCACGACAAGCAGGTGCGCATGGCCAACCTGTGCGTGGTCAGCGGCTTTGCGGTTAACGGCGTGGCGCAGCTGCATTCGGATCTGGTGGTGAAGGATTTGTTCCCGGAATATCACCAGCTGTGGCCGAACAAATTCCATAACGTCACCAACGGCATCACGCCGCGGCGCTGGCTGAAACAGTGCAACCCGGCGCTGTCAGGCCTGATCGACGAGACGCTGGAGGTGGAGTGGGCGGGCGATCTCGACGCGCTGCGCGGGCTGGAGAAATTCGCCGACGACGCGGCGTTCCGCCAGCGTTATCAGCAGATCAAACGCGACAACAAGGTGGCGCTGGCCCATTACGTGCACGGCGTGATGGGGCTGACGCTCGATCCGGACGCAATCTTCGACGTGCAGATCAAACGCTTGCACGAGTACAAACGCCAGCACCTGAATCTGCTGCACATCCTGTCGCTGTATCGCCAGCTGCGCGACAACCCGAATCTGGACATCGTGCCGCGCGTGTTCCTGTTCGGCGCCAAGGCGGCGCCGGGCTACTACCTGGCGAAGAACATCATCTACGCCATCAATCAGGCGGCCGAGAAGATCAATCACGATCCGTTGGTGAAAGATCGCCTGAAAGTGGCGTTTATCCCGGACTACCGCGTGTCGGTGGCCGAACTGATGATCCCGGCGGCGGATATCTCCGAGCAGATCTCCACCGCCGGTAAAGAGGCCTCCGGCACCGGCAACATGAAACTGGCGCTGAACGGCGCGCTGACGGTCGGCACGCTGGACGGCGCCAACGTCGAAATCGCCGAGCAGGTGGGCGAAGACAACATCTTTATCTTCGGCAATACCGTGGAGCAGGTGAAGGCGATAGTGGCGAAGGGCTACGATCCGCTCAGCTACCGTAAGAAGGACAAGCACCTGAAGGCGATTTTGGATGAACTGGCGAGCGGCGCGTTCAGTCACGGCGACAAGCACGCGTTCGACATGATGCTGCACAGCCTGCTGGAAGGCGGCGATCCCTATCTGGTGCTGGCGGACTTTGCCTCGTACTGCCAGGCGCAGCGCCGGGTCGATGAGCTGTATCGCGATCGGGATGAGTGGACGCGGCGGACTATCCTTAACACCGCGCGCGTCGGCATGTTCAGCTCGGATCGCTCGATCCGCGATTACCAGCAGCGCATCTGGCAAGCCAAACGTTAAGGAGAGCGAATGGATCGCAAGCGTATCGATCAGGCGGCAGCGCAGGCGGGGATCGCTGCTGATTTCATCAATGCTCACGGCAAACGGCAGGCGACTGAGCCGCAGACCAAGCGCAAGCTGCTGGCGGCCATGAAGTGGACCGATGATGCGGTGCAGGATACCGCGCCGCCGCCGTTACCGGCGGTCAAGGTGTTCTATCAGGGCGCGCCGTTGGCGCTGACGCCGACGGGCGAAGGCGAATACCTGTGGGCGCTGCAGCGTGAAGACGGCGAATGCCTGCAGGGGCGCGTCGGCGCGCGCAAGACCCTGACGCTGCCCGGCGAGCTGCCGGCGGGTTACCACCAATTGACGTTGAGACAGGGCGCACGGCAGTGGTCATGCCGAGTGATCGTCGCGCCGAGGCGCTGCTTCGAGCCGGACGCCTTGTTGACCGGCAAAAAGCTGTGGGGCGCCTGCGTTCAGCTGTACACGCTGCGCTCCGATCGCAACTGGGGCATCGGCGATTTCGGCGATCTGCGCCTGATGGTGGAAGAGGTGGGGGAACGCGGCGGCGCTTTCGTCGGCCTCAACCCGATCCATGCGCTGTACCCCGCCAACCCGGAGAGCGCCAGCCCTTACAGCCCCTCGTCACGCCGCTGGCTGAACCTGGCGTATATCGACGTCAACGCGGTGGAGGATTTCCAGCGCAGCGACGCGGCGCAGCGCTGGTGGCAGAAGCCGGCGACGCAGAAACAGCTCGCCAAAGCGCGCGCTGCGGAGTGGGTGGATTACACCGCCGTGATGCAGCTGAAACTGGCGGCGCTGAAGCTGGCGTTTCCGGTATTTCAGGCGCGCAAGCCAAACGACGCGCAGCGTCAGGCGTTCGAGCAATTCGTGACGGACGGCGGCGACAGCCTGTATCGGCAAGCGGCCTTCGACGCGCTGCATGCCCATTTGGCGGCGGATGACATCAGCCAGTGGGGCTGGCCGGCCTGGCCCGAACGTTATCGGCAGGGGGATAGCGAAGCGGTGCGGCAGTTCTGCGCTGAACACCAGGAAACGGTTCGTTTTTACCTGTGGCTGCAGTGGCTGGCGGCCACCCAGTTCGCGCAGTGTTTTGACCAGAGCAGGCAGCAGCAGATGCCGATCGGCCTGTATCGCGATCTGGCGGTCGGGGTGGCGGAAGGCGGGGCGGAAACCTGGTGTGACCGCGAGCTGTACTGCCTGAAAGCGTCGGTCGGGGCGCCGCCGGATATTCTGGGCCCGCTGGGGCAAAACTGGGGCCTGCCGCCGATGGATCCGCACGTGATGGCGGCGCGCGGGTATCAGCCGTTCATTGATCTTTTGCGCGCCAACATGACCAGCTGCGGCGCGCTGCGTATCGATCACGTCATGGCGCTGCTGCGGCTGTGGTGGATCCCGTATGGCGAAACCGCCGATCGCGGCGCCTACGTCAAATATCCGGTGGACGATCTGCTGGCGGTGCTGGCGCTGGAAAGCCAGCGCCATCGCTGCATGGTGATCGGCGAGGATCTCGGTACGGTGCCGGTGGAAATCGTCGGCAAGCTGCGCGACAGCGGCGTCTATTCCTACAAAGTGCTCTATTTCGAAAGCGACGGCGAACACCATTTCCGCGCGCCGCAGGCCTATCCGGTGCAGGCGATGGCGACCATCACTACCCACGATCTGCCGACGCTGCGCGGCTACTGGCAAAGCGACGATCTGACGCTCGGCAACCGGTTGGGTCTCTACCCGGACGCGGAAATCCTGCGGGCGCTGTTCGCCGATCGAGAACGCGCCAAGCAGGGGCTGCTGGATGGATTGCATCGTTATGGCTGCGTGCCGCAGAAGGTGGGCAAGAAGGCGGCGCTGCTCGGCATGAGCCCGCTGCTCAACCGCGGCCTGCAGCGTTATGTCGCTGACAGCGCCAGCGCCTTGCTTGGCCTGCAGCCGGAAGACTGGCTGGACATGGCCGAGCCGGTCAATATTCCCGGCACCAGTGACCAGTACCCTAACTGGCGGCGCAAGCTGACCCGGACGTTGGAGGAGATGTTCGCCGACCCGCGGATAAACCGGCTGCTGAAGGATTTGGACAAGCGCCGACGCAAGGTGTCGGTGGGGTGACGATGAGGTGTCGTTGTATTAGGTCAAAGGACGAGAACTTTAGTCCCATCCAAATGACGGATACCCGAATTAATTGGCGTTGCAGCTAGGCGGCAAGTGCGTAAAACCCCAGGAGCTTACTTAAGTAAGTGACTGGGGTGCGCGCATGCGGCCAACAACGCTGCAACTTCAAGTAAGAAGGGTATCAGTAGTAGGAGTGCTCGCCGCGCTGGTGCTCGGTCAAATCACGCACGCCCTTCAGCTCCGGGAACTTCTGCAGCAGCTCTTTCTCGATGCCTTCTTTCAGCGTGACGTCGACCATCGAACAGCCGTTGCAACCGCCGCCGAACTGCAGAATAGCCATGTTGTCGTCGGTGATCTCCATCAGCGTTACGCGGCCGCCGTGGCCCGCCAGCTGTGGGTTGATCTGCGACTGCAGCACGTATTCCACGCGTTCCATCAGCGGCGCGTCGTCATCGACCTTGCGCATCTTGGCGTTCGGCGCCTTCAGCGTCAGCTGAGAACCCAACTGGTCGGTCACGAAGTCGATTTCGGCGTCTTCCAGATACGGCGCGCTCAGCTCATCGACATAGGCGGACAGTTTGTCGAACTTCAGTTCGGTATCCGTCGCTTCTACCGCGTCCGGCGGGCAATAAGAGACACCGCATTCGGCCGTCGGCGTGCCCGGGTTGATCACGAATACGCGGATTTGGGTGCCTTCTTCTTGATTTGCCAGCAGTTTGGCAAAGTGTTCCTGTGCAGCATCTGTTATACGGATCATAGCATTAGCTCAATAGTTGACTTCTATAGTCGGTTATAATACGCCCATTGCCGTGGCACTACAACGTGCGGCAAACGCACCATATCTGCACCGAGGCGGCGCCTTGCCGCCGCAGCAGCGCCGCGATCTCCGAGACGGTGCTGCCGGTGGTCACCACGTCATCCACCAGGGCGATATGCCGGCCGGCGACCGGCACGGTACAGGCGAACGCGCGCTGCAGATTGCGTCTGCGGGCAGAGGCGCTCAGCCGCTGTTGCAGAGCGGTTTTGCGCACCCGGCGCAAGGCGGCGGGCCGGTAGGCGCAGCCCAGCCAGCGCGCCAGCGGCCGGGCCAGCAGATCGCTCTGGTTATAGCCACGGCGCCAGCAGCGTGTTGCATGCAAGGGTACCGCCAAAATCAGGTCAGGTCTGTTCAGATACTGCTCTCTGCGCGCCTGCTGCCAGCGCAACAGCATCAGGCGCGCCAGCGCCGGCGCCAGCTCGGGCGCGCGGTGGAACTTGAACCTTTTTACCAAGCCGCTGAGCGGCGTCACGTAGTCGCCGACGAACACCAGCCGTTGCCAGGGCGGTGGCCGTTGCAGGCAGCGGCCGCAGGGCGTGCGCGTCTCCCCGGCGGGCAGCCCGCAGCGCGGGCAACACGGCGGTCTGGCCGGCAGGTGATGCAGGCAGCAGCTGCAGAGGCCATGACGCATCAGGCTCAATGGCTGTCGGCATAGCCAACAGCGGCTGCGGATTGATAGCATAGTGTCTCCGAGACGGGTAAGCATGAAAGGACAATAACCAATGACAGCGCTGTACTGGCAAACAATAGGTGAAGGTGAACGCGATCTTGTGCTGCTGCACGGCTGGGGATTGAACGCCGAAGTGTGGAGTTGCATTCAGGCGCGGCTGACGCCGCATTTTCGTCTGCACCTGGTCGATCTGCCGGGGTACGGCCGCAGCCAGGGGTTCGGCCCCCTGTCGCTGGCGCAGATGACGGAAATCGTGCTGGCGGCCGCCCCGTCGCAGGCCTGGTGGCTCGGCTGGTCGCTCGGCGGGCTGGTGGCCAGCCAGGCGGCGCTGATGCAGCCGCAGCGGGTCAGCGGGCTTATCACCGTGGCCTCCTCGCCGTGCTTTGCCGCCCGCGATGAGTGGCCGGGGATCCGTCCGGACGTGCTGAGCGGTTTCCAGCACCAGCTAAGCCTGGATTTCCAGCGCACCGTCGAGCGTTTTCTGGCGCTGCAGACGCTGGGCACCGAGAGCGCGCGTCAGGATGCGCGCCAGCTGAAAGCGGTGGTGCTCAACCAACCGACGCCGAGCGTCGAAGTACTGAACGGCGGGTTGGAGATCCTGCGCACCGCCGATCTGCGCGCGCCGCTGGCGGAGTTGAATCTGCCGCTGCTGCGGATTTACGGCTATCTGGACGGGCTGGTGCCGCGCAAGGTCGCCGAGCTGCTCGACGCCGCCTGGCCGAACTCCACGTCGCAGATCGTGGCTAAAGCCGCCCATGCGCCGTTTATCTCTCATCCCGATGAATTTGTGACGATGATCGAAGCGTTTATTGCAGCACATTGAATGCAGCGTGAAAACGCACGATAGAGCGCGAAAAAAAACGCTGCCGGGTGGATAAAAGACAAAGCTGTTCAATACTTAGTGAGTCAATGCGTTGGCTGCAAAATGAAAAGACCGCGTGCGGCGATTTTCATTTTGGCGTTTCGTCTCTGGGAAACAGGCCCCGTCAGGGAAAGCAGCGAGGCCTGAGGATGTCGCGGCAGCCTGCAGTACTACGCATGGATCCTGGACGGCTTTCATAACAGATAAATTATCCATTGAGAGGTTAGTGTCATGAAATCATTGAAGATGATTATTGCAGCGGCAGTGCTGGGTTCGGTGTCTTTCGGCTCCATGGCGGCAACCCTGCTGACCAAGGAAGATCTGGATAAGAATCCGGGTAAATACGAGAAGATCGGCACCGTGACCACCACGGCGGAAACCACGTCGCCGATGGATGCCAAGGAAGAGCTGTCCAAACTGGCGGACGAAAAGGGCGGTCAATACTACGTGATCCTGGCGGGCCGCGAACACGGTAAATTCAGCGCCATCGCCGAAGTTTACAAAGACAAGCAATAAGCCTTGAACGGCAAAGGGGCGCCCGCAGCGGCGCCCCTGATCGTCAGGCCTTCAGCCGGTAGAACACCGTGCTGCACCCCTGGCCCTGCGGGCAGCTTTTGCAGCCGCCGCTCAGACAGGCGCCGTCATCCTGTTCGATGCGTTCCACTTTCCCCATCGTCGTCAAACGGTCCAGCATCGCCTGCACCAGCGGCAGCGGCGTCGCCAGCGATTGGCTGAGCTGCTGCGCCTGGGCGCTGCCGCGCAGCGCCAACGCATCGCGCACCTGCAGCAGCCCGGCCATCAGTGGCAGCTCCCTTTGGCGCCCTGACAGCAGGCCGCCGGCGTGGCGTTGCCCAGGCGAACCGTGACGCGGCTGCGCGCCCGGCGCAGGCCGAACAGCACCAGCAGGTTTACCAGCACCACCGCCAGGATCGCCGTCAGGCTGTACTGCGGATGTTGGTTGAAGGTGGCCGCCTGATAGAACAGCGTTGCCAGCGAGTAGGCGACGTTCAGCCCCCACAGGATTGAGAAGGTCATCCAGCCGCGGCTCGATTCACGGGCGATGGCGCCCATCACCGAGACGCAAGGCACGTACAGCAACACGAAGATCAGGTAGCTGTAGGCGGAAATGCCGGAGCCGAATTTGCTGCTCATCACGCCCATCGAGCCGACGCCCATCTCGCCGTCGCCCTTGCTGGCTTCGATCGGGTTGGAGAGCACGCTCAGGCTGAAGGTGTTTTTCAGCCCGTCCCAGGTTTCCTGCAGCGCCCCGCCCAGTTCATCGAGCAAGTTGAAGTTGGCGGCGTCGAACGCCTCTTTGTTGATGTGCTCGGCGGTATACAGCGTGTTCAGCGTGCCGACCACCACTTCTTTCGCCATCGCGCCGGTCACCAGCCCGACGGTGGCCTGCCAGTTATCGCTGTGGACGCCCATCGGCTGCAGCAGCGGCGTCAGCACCTTGGAGACCGAGGCCAGCGCGGAGTCGTTGATGTTGTCGACCGTCTTGCCGCTGAACGAGAAGCTGTTCAGGCCGCCGATGAACATGCTGGCCACCACGATCACCTTGCCGGCGCGCAACACGAAGCCTTTCAGCCGCTGCCAGGTTTGCAGCAACAGGCTTTTCAGGTGTGGCACGTGGTAGACCGGCAGCTCCATCACGAACGGCGAGGCTTCGCCGCGCATGAGGGTGTATTTCAGCACCAGGCCGGTTAGGATCGCCACCGCGATGCCGAGCATATACAGCGAGAACACCACGCCGGCGCCGTCCTGGCCGAAGAACGCGGCGGCGAATACCGCGAAGATTGCCAGACGGGCGCCGCAGGACATGAACGGCGCCATCATGATGGTGATCAGGCGTTCGCGTTGGGCGTCCAGCGTACGGGCGCCCATGATGGACGGCACGTTGCAGCCGAAGCCGACGATCAGCGGCACGAAGGATTTGCCCGGCAGCCCGAGCGCCTGCATCAGGCGGTCCATCACGAACGCCGCGCGCGCCATGTAGCCGGAGTCTTCCAGGAACGACAGGAACAGGTACATCATGCCGATCTGCGGCACCAGCGGCAGCACGGTGTTGATGCCGCCGCCGACGCCCTGCGCCAGGAAGACGGTCAGCCAGTCGGGGAAGTGCAGGGTGTAACCCAGCCACTGAATGCCCTGAATGAAGATCGCCGCCGAGCCGATATCGAAGATCGGCTGCAGCGCGCCGCCGATATTGATCGCCAGCAGGAACATCAGGTACATCACCAGCAGGAAGATCGGTACGCCCAGCCAGCGGTTGAGGATCACTTTATCCAGTATGTCGGTCAGGCGGTTGGGCATCGCCTGCTGCGAGTTGCTGACCGCGTCGCACAGGGCGGCGATGGACTGGTAGCGCGCGTCGGCGATCACCAGCGCCGGGTCCTCCTGCTGCTGCTGTTGCAGCGCCTGAATGGCCGCTGGCAGCCGCGCCACGGCGGGGCCGGCCAGGCGATGGCTGTAGATGTCGCCCTCCAGCATCTGCAGCGCCAGCCAGCGGCGCTGCGCCGCCGGCAGCGTTTGCGGCATGGCGTCGCTCAGCGTGGCGACCTCTTTCAGCAGCAGCGGCGGGTAGTTCACCAGCGCCTGCTGTTCGTTGATGCGATGATTGTCGATCATTTGTTTCAGCACGCCGATGCCGTCGGCGCGGGTGGAGACCATCGGCACTACCGGGCAACCGAGGCGCGCCGACAGCGCGGCGACGTCGATATCGATATGCTGGCTTTTGGCGATGTCGAGCATGTTGAGCGCCACGATGCAGGGAATGCCCAGCTCCAGCAGCTGCAGCGTCAGGTAGAGGTTGCGTTCCAGGTTGGAGGCATCCACCACGTTGATCAGCAGATCGGCGTCGCCGCTCAAAATGTAGTGGCAGGCGATCTGCTCATCGAGCGACGTCTGCTCCGAAATGGTGGTCAGGGAGTAGGTGCCGGGCAAATCGACCAGCCGCACGTCGGACTGCGGGGTGGTGAAATGGCCTTCCTTGCGTTCGACCGTCACGCCCGCCCAGTTGCCGACCCGCTGGCGCGCGCCGGTCAGTTGGTTGAACAGCGTGGTTTTGCCGGAGTTCGGGTTGCCGATTAAGCCGATGGTGAGTTTTTTCATAGTTCTGCGTGTCGTCTTCAAGGAGAACAGCGCCGGCGCAAAGGCGCACCGGCAAACGGAGGGCGCGCCGGCTCAGGGCTGGCCGTCGAGCTGCAGCAGCGCCAAATCCTTCCTGCGCAGCACCAGGCTGACGCGGCGGGTTTTAATTTCTATCGGATCGCCCAGCGGCGCGACGCGCACCACGTCGAACGAAGAGCCGGGCAGCATGCCGAGCGATAACAATTTTTGGCGGTAGGCCGGCGCAATCTCGCTGGAAAAGCCGACAATCTTATATGTGCGTTTAGGTTGAAGCTGCATGTCATTAACCTTCCGGGTGCCGATGAGCATCGGGCTGATGATAATTGGACGTTGCCGGCGAAAATGCCACGCCGTCGGCGGTATTCATCCATAAGGTTATGCAATAAAGTGAGCGAAAATAATAGTAATTATCATTATCGCATTCAATACAAAAAGTAAGGGTATTGTAACCAATTATTATGGTGACGGCAGTTTTTAATGGCGTTGTCTTGATTAACGATGTTTTATCACTGCTTGCACTTGGGAACAAATGAGAATGGCGAGTTAAATCAGTTACGTATTTGTAGCCAGGTTATCTCGTTTGCAAATGGCGATGGCGTTTTTTCCTTTTTTATTTCTGGTGAAAGGCAATTCAATAACATTATTCCGCCGTAATGCGAGCGGTAACCATTTGTGTTTCGCTCACAATTCGCAAAATGAAAAATACGTGTTAACGAAGTTGTTAATAAATGGCTGCAGAAGGCATTTTGTTGCCTGAATAATGGGAGGACGGTCACACAAGAACGGGAAATAAAAAGATGATGGTTTATTGAGACGGGTCAAGAAATGCCGCAAGTTTTATTCATCAGAAAGGGCGGAGCAGGCTCCGCCCTGTTGGCTCTGGCTTAGCGTTTCTTGCCGAACGCCGCCGCCAGCGCGTCGCCCATGGCGCTGTTGCCGGCCGGCGCCGCATTGCGCGGTTTAGCCTTGTTGGCGGGCGCCGAACGGTTGGCGTTGTCGCGCGCCTGTGCCGGCGCGTTGCCGCCGCGGCGCGGCGAGCCTTCGCCCGGTTGCTCATCCAGACGCATGCTCAGCGCGATGCGTTTGCGTTGCAGATCGACTTCCATCACCTTCACTTTGACGATGTCGCCGGCCTTCACCACGGTGTGCGGATCTTCGACGAACTTGTCCGCCAGCGAGGAGATGTGCACCAGGCCATCCTGATGCACGCCGATATCCACGAAGGCGCCGAAATTGGTGACGTTGGTCACCGACCCTTCCAGGATCATGCCCGGCTGCAGATCGTTGAGGGTTTCTACGCCTTCGGCAAAGGTGGCGGTTTTGAACTCAGGACGCGGGTCGCGGCCCGGCTTCTCCAGCTCTTTCAGGATGTCGGTGACCGTCGGCACGCCGAACTTGTCGTCGGTGAAATCGACCGCTTTCAGGCTGCGTACCGCCGAGGCGTTGCCCATCAGATCCTGCAGCGCCTGCTCGGTGGCGGCCAGAATGCGCTGCACCACCGGGTAGGCTTCCGGGTGGACGGTAGAGGCATCCAGCGGGTTGTCGCCGTGGTTGATGCGCAGGAAGCCGGCGCACTGTTCGAACGCTTTCGGCCCCAGACGGCTGACTTTCAGCAACTGTTCACGGTTGCTGAAGCGGCCGTTCTCGTCGCGCCAGTTGACGATATTCTGCGCCATCATGCGCGTCAGGCCGGCCACGCGGGTCAGCAACGGCACCGAAGCGGTGTTCAGATCGACGCCGACGGCGTTCACGCAGTCTTCCACCACCGAGTCCAGCTTTTTCGCCAGCAGGCTCTGGCTGACGTCGTGCTGATACTGGCCGACGCCGATGGATTTCGGGTCGATCTTCACCAGCTCCGCCAGCGGATCCTGCAGACGACGGGCGATGGACACCGCGCCGCGCAGCGACACGTCGAGATCCGGGAACTCCTGCGCCGCCAGTTCGGACGCGGAGTACACCGACGCGCCCGCTTCGCTGACGATCACTTTTTGCGCCCGGACGTCGCTGAACTGCTTTTGCAGGTCGAGATAGAAACGCTCGGTTTCACGCGAAGCGGTGCCGTTGCCGATCGCCACCAGCTCCACGTTGTGTTTGATGCACAGCGCCGCGACGATGGCGGCGGCTTTGGCCGCTTGCCCGGTGTGCGGATAGACGGTGTCGGTGGCCACCAGTTTGCCGGTCGCGTCGACCACGGCGACTTTCACCCCGGTGCGCAGGCCCGGATCGAGGCCCATGGTGGCGCGCATGCCGGCCGGCGCGGCCATCAACAGATCATGCATGTTGCGGGCGAAGACGTTGATCGCTTCATCCTCCGCGCGTTCGCGCACCGTGCCCATCAGTTCGGTTTCCAGGTGCAGCAACACCTTGATGCGCCAGGTCCAGTTGACCACCGCCTTGCGCCAGGCGTCGGCCGGAGCGTTGTTCAGGCGCAGATTGAGGTGATTGATGATGATCAGCTCCGCCTGGCTTTCGCGCGGCGCTTCCTCAAACTGCGGATCGGCGTTCAGCGCCAGCTGCAGCACGCCTTCGTTGCGGCCGCGGAACATCGCCAGCGCGCGGTGCGAAGGCACCTGGGAAATCGGTTCGTGGTGATCGAAGTAGTCGCGGAACTTGGCGCCTTCGTCTTCCTTGCCCTCGACCACTTTGGAGACCAGATGGGCGTTTTTCCACAGGTAGTCGCGCACCTTGGCCAGCAGCGCGGCGTCTTCGGCGAAGCGCTCCATCAGGATATAGCGCGCGCCGTCGAGGGCGGCTTTCACGTCCGCCACGCCCTTCTCGGCGTCGACGTAGCGTTCAGCCAGCTGTTCCGGCTGCTGTTGCGGATCCTGCCACAGCGTGTCCGCCAGCGGTTCCAGACCGGCTTCGATGGCGATCTGGCCACGGGTGCGGCGCTTGGGTTTGTACGGCAGGTAGAGGTCTTCGAGTTCGGTCTTGCTCAGCGTGGCGTTGATCGCCCCCGCCAGTTGTTCGGTCAGTTTGCCCTGTTCATCGATCGACTTCAGGATGGTCTGACGACGATCTTCCAGTTCACGCAGATAACCCAGGCGGGTTTCCAGCTGGCGCAGTTGGGTGTCGTCCAGGCCCCCGGTGACTTCCTTACGATAGCGTGCAATAAAGGGCACGGTATTACCTTCATCCAGCAGACGGATGGCGGAGTCGACTTGCTCCGGCCGGGCCTGCAGTTCTGTTGCAATAATGCGGCTCAGTGGGTCATTCATAGGTCTGGTATCTGTATTGAGAACGGTGAATAAACAGGGGACAGTTATACGGATTGATCGCGGAAAATGCCAGCGGAGCGGGCCGCCGCCGCGCGGCCGCGGCGTGGAGAACAGCTCAGGCGGCGGCGTTGGCGGCGGTTCGGAAAAAGCTGAAAGCTTACTTCGGGTAGTTTATCTCGTTAACGTACCACTGCGCCTCGCCCAGCGGGGTATTGACGGTGGCGACGTCCCCGACCTCTTTTTTCAGCAGGGCGCGCGCCATCGGCGCATCGATGGAGATGTAATCCTTGCGGCCGAAAATCTCATCGTAGCCGACGATGCGAAAACGTTTGATCTCGCCGTCGTCATTCTCCACCTCCACCCAGGCCCCGAAGAACACTTTGCCTTCCTGCTGCGGGGAGTAATCGACGATCTTCAACTGCTCCAGGCATTTGGTCAGATAGCGGACGCGGCGATCGATCTCGCGCAGCCGCTTCTTGTTGTATTGGTAATCGGCGTTTTCGCTTCTGTCGCCCAGGCTGGCGGCCCAGGTCACTTTCTTGGTCACCTCGGGGCGTTCTTCGCGCCAGAGGTAATCCAGCTCTTGTTTGAGCTTGTCATACCCTTCACGGGTTATCAGTTGAGTTCTCATCGTGATTTATCTTTATGGGGCCACCGCCACAGTGTACGTGAATGCGGAGGGCTTTAAAAATGGCGCGCGGGCCTGCGCCTTGTCGCACGGTTTTTATTCAGTTTGCGCAGCTTTTAACAATCGGGAGTATGCTTAGCGATAGCGGAAAAAGAATGTGACGAAAGGAGGATATCTGGCGAGAGAGACAAGGAATTTTGGCGCACAACCCAACACATTGAAGGTATTACCGCATGGAATTTAAAGATTACTACGCCACGATGGGCGTTGAGCCCAACGCCGATCTGAAAACCATCAAAACGGCTTACCGCCGGCTGGCGCGTAAATATCACCCTGACGTGAGCACCGAAGACGACGCCGAGAGCAAGTTCAAGGAACTGGCCGAAGCCTATGAGGTACTGAAGGACGACGAGCGCCGCGCCGAGTACGATCAGATCCGGCTGCATCGCAACGATCCGAACTTTGGCCGCCAGGCGCGCGGCGATCACGGCGGCTATCAGCAGAGCGCCTCATGGCACGGCGGCGGCGCCGACGCGCAAGACTTCTCCGACTTCTTCGAGAGCATGTTCGGCGGGCGAGCGGCGGGCGGGCACCGTTCCGCTTCGCATTCGCACGGCGGGCATGGCTTCCGCGGCCAGGATCTGGAGATGGAGGTGCCGCTGTTCCTCGAGGAAACGCTGCATGGTCAAAGCCGCGAGATTTCCTACAAGCTGCCGGTGTACGACGAACTGGGGCGGCAGGTAAGCGAAGCCAGCAAGACGCTGAACGTGAAAATTCCGGCCGGCGTGGGCGACGGCGAGCGCATTCGCCTCAAGGGGCAGGGCGTTGCCGGCGTGGGCGGCGGCCAGAACGGCGACCTGTATCTGGTTATCCGCCTCGCGCCGCACCCGCTGTTTGAGATAGACGGCCACAACCTGAGCATCGTGGCGCCGCTCGCTCCGTGGGAGGCGGCGCTCGGCGCCAGCATTGAGGTGCCGACGCTGACCGGCAAAATCGCGCTGACCGTGCCGGCCGGCAGCCAGAGCGGCAAACGGCTGCGGGTCAAAGGCAAAGGGCTGGCGGGCAAGAAAGAGCCCGGTGACCTGTACGTTATTCTCAAGGTGGTGATGCCGCCGAAGCCGAACGAGAAGGCCAGCGCCCTGTGGCGGGAACTGGCTGAACAGGCGGCGTTCAACCCGCGCGCGGAATGGGAGTAAAGCAGATGATGAAAAAAGAGATCACTTTCACCGTGGTGGAATTGTGTCAGAGGGTGGAGATTTCAGAGGACGAGCTGGTCGAGATCGTTGGCCTGGGCGTTATCGTGCCGCTGGAGCCGGCGCAGCCGCGCTGGGAGTTTGATTATCCGGCGCTGAGCCATCTGCAGCGCGCACGCAGGCTGCGGGCGGAGCTGGATCTGGACTGGCCGGGGATCGCCATGGCGCTGACGCTGCTCGACCGGGTTGATGCGCTACAGCAAGAGAACCGGCAGCTGCGCAGGCAGCTGGCGCGTTTCCTGCAAACTTCCTGACCCGAGAGCTGAACGCCACCGGGCGCTTCCCGGTGGCGAAATTGCACAAAATTGGGCCGTCGCCCCACATTGCGCCGATAAAGGGCGAAATTTTGACGAACCCCCGTCGACATTCACTGAAAATTGTTGATAAATGGGGAAAAGAATAAGCTTTGTAACAATTTCGTCTAGAATACATACCATTAAACGCTGTCTCAAATGGCAAGGTTTTCTAACAATATTCGAGTCAGGCAATAAAGCCTTTGGGAGTAATACCATGCAAGAGAATCATAAGATCCTGGTTGTCGATGATGACATGCGCCTGCGCGCGCTTTTAGAACGTTATTTAACCGAGCAGGGCTTCCAGGTTCGCAGCGTTGCCAACGCTGAGCAAATGGATCGCTTGCTGACTCGTGAATCCTTCCATTTGATGGTGCTCGATCTGATGTTGCCGGGCGAAGACGGCCTGTCCATCTGCCGCCGCCTGCGCAGCCAGAGCAACCCGATGCCGATCATTATGGTCACCGCGAAAGGCGAAGAGGTCGATCGCATCGTGGGCCTGGAAATCGGCGCCGACGACTACATTCCTAAACCGTTCAACCCGCGTGAGCTGTTGGCTCGTATCCGCGCGGTGCTGCGCCGTCAGGCGAACGAACTGCCGGGCGCGCCTTCGCAGGAAGAAGCGGTGATCGCTTTCGGCAAATTCAAACTGAACCTCGGCACCCGCGAGATGTTCCGCGAAGACGAGCCGATGCCGTTGACCAGCGGCGAGTTCGCGGTACTGAAGGCGCTGGTCAGCCACCCGCGTGAACCGCTGTCGCGCGATAAGCTGATGAACCTGGCGCGTGGCCGCGAATACAGCGCCATGGAACGCTCCATCGACGTGCAGATCTCTCGTCTGCGCCGTATGGTTGAAGAAGATCCGGCGCATCCGCGTTATATCCAGACCGTGTGGGGTCTCGGCTACGTCTTCGTCCCGGACGGCAGTAAGGCATGAGGCGATTGCGCTTTTCACCGCGTAGCTCGTTTGCCCGAACCCTGTTGTTGATCGTCACCTTGCTGTTCGTCAGCCTGGTGACGACCTATCTGGTGGTGCTGAACTTCGCCATCCTGCCCAGCCTGCAGCAGTTCAACAAGGTATTGGCCTACGAAGTGCGTATGCTGATGACCGATCGGCTACAGCTGGAGGACGGCACGCTGCTGGAGGTGCCGCCGGCGTTCCGCCGTGAGATCTACCGCGAACTGGGCATCTCTCTCTACACCAACTCGGCGGCGGAGGAGAGCGGCCTGCGCTGGGCGCAGCACTACCAGTTCCTCAGCCAGCAGATGGCGCAGCAGCTCGGCGGGCCGACCGATGTGCGGGTGGAGGTGAACAAGAACTCCCCGGTGGTGTGGCTGAAAACCTGGCTGCAGCCCGATATCTGGGTGCGCGTGCCGCTGACGGAAATCCACCAGGGCGATTTCTCGCCGCTGTTCCGCTATACGCTGGCGATTATGCTGCTCGCGATCGGCGGCGCCTGGCTGTTTATTCGTATTCAAAACCGCCCGCTGGTGGAGCTGGAACATGCGGCGCTGCAGGTGGGCAAGGGCATTATTCCGCCGCCGCTGCGCGAGTATGGCGCTTCCGAAGTGCGGTCGGTGACTCGCGCATTCAATCAGATGGCGTCGGGCGTCAAACAGCTGGCGGATGATCGCACTTTGCTGATGGCCGGAGTCAGCCACGACCTGCGCACGCCGTTGACGCGCATCCGCCTGGCGACGGAGATGATGAGCGCCGAAGACGGCTATCTGGCCGAGTCGATCAATAAAGACATCGAAGAGTGCAACGCCATCATCGAGCAGTTCATCGATTATCTGCGCACCGGGCAGGAAATGCCGACCGAAAGCAGCGATCTGAACGCCATTTTAGGCGAAGTGGTCGCGGCCGAGAGCGGCTATGAGCGGGTGATTGAAACCGCGCTGTCGCCGGGTGAGCTGATGATGAACGTGCATCCGCTGTCGATTAAACGGGCGGCGGTGAATATGGTGGTGAACGCGGCGCGTTACGGCAACGGCTGGATCAAGGTCAGCAGCGGCCGTGAGCTGCAGCGCGGCTGGTTCCAGGTGGAAGATGACGGCCCGGGCATCAAGCCGGACGAGTTGAAGCACCTGCTGCAGCCGTTCGTGCGCGGTGACAGCGCGCGCAGCACCAGCGGCACCGGCCTGGGGCTGGCGATCGTGCAGCGTATTATCGACGCGCATGATGGCGAACTGGATATCGGCACCAGCGAGCGCGGCGGGCTATTGATCCGCGCTTATATTCCGTTGCCGATGGAGAAAAAAGAGTCGACCAACGGCCATCAAACGGCCAGGGAAACCGCCTGACCTCTGATGTGGGCCGCGCCGCTGCGGCCCCGTCAGGACTTTCTGCTCATCACGTAGTATTCCGCCGCATCCTCATGCAACCGGCGGCCGGTCGGCGCCTGCCACGGATCGATTAATTCGATGCCGCAGTGGAGGAAGTCTTTGGTATTGCGGGTGGCCAGGGCGGCGCCGTAATGCAGGCAGGTGGCGGCGATTTGGGTATCGGGCACGCTCATCGCTTTACCCAACAGCCGATTCCTTGCCGTCAATTCCGCGTATTGCATCGCGCACAGCCCATCAAACGGCAATATCTGCCCCTCGAACTTCAATTCAATGGCGTCCGCCAATTTCAGCTTGAGATCCCGCTGGCGTTTGCCGTCAGGCATGCAGGCCACGCCGCTGAACAGTTCGGCGAGGACAATGGCGCTGAGATAGAGCTCGTCATTGTCCTTTTCATTTAACCAGTTAATGACGTTGTAGTACGGGCTGGGACGCAGCGTTTCTGAAATGACGTCGGTGTCGATAATGATCATGCGTTGTCATCTTCATCATCAAAGGTGACGATGCGTGGCGGCACGGCGTCACGCGGTGGGATCTCCAGCTCAACGCCGCCGAATTCGGCGAAGTGCTGATGCATCCAGGTACCCAATCCATAGCGCGGCGGCTTTTTCACCAGCGCCTGTTTCAGGATCATGCGCGCTTCCTCTTCCATGGAATGGCCGTTTTTCGCCGCTGAGATACGCAGCAGCTCTTTGATTTCGTCGTCCAGATTTCTGACGGTGATAGTAGCCATTGAAACCTCCTTTGCTATCAATGATTGCATTGACTTATTTTCTCGTCTTGCCGGTTAAAAAGCAATCAATTGAAATAAAAAAAGGCGCGGGATCCGCGCCTTAGCTGAAGAGGTAACGCTACCGAATTACAGCTTCGGGCCGGCGCTGACCAGCGCGGCGCCCGCAGGCGTGTCGGTGTATTTGTCGAAGTTGGTGATGAAGCGCTCGGCCAGATCCTGCGCTTTTTCCTGCCACTGCTCGAGGCTGGCGTAGGTGTTGCGCGGATCGAGGATCTCCGGGTTCACGCCAGGCAGCGCGGTCGGCATCGCCAGATCGAAGATAGGCAGGGTAACGGTTTCCGCCTTGTCGATTTCACCGCTCAGGATGGCGTCGATGATGCCGCGCGTATCTTTGATCGAGATGCGTTTGCCGGTGCCGTTCCAGCCGGTGTTGACCAGGTAAGCCTGGGCGCCGGCGGCCTGCATGCGTTTCACCAGCACTTCGGCGTACTGCGTCGGGTGCAGCGACAGGAAAGCGGCGCCGAAGCAGGCGGAGAAGGTTGGGGTTGGCTCGGTCACGCCGCGCTCGGTGCCGGCCAGCTTGGCGGTGAAGCCGGACAGGAAGTGGTACTGAGTCTGGTTGGCGGTCAGGCGCGATACCGGCGGCAGCACGCCGAAGGCGTCGGCGGTCAGGAAGATCACCTTGGTGGCGTGACCCGCCTTGGACACCGGCTTGACGATGTTCTGGATATGGTAGATCGGGTAAGAAACGCGGGTATTCTCGGTTTTCGAACCGTCGTTGAAGTCGATGCTGCCGTCGGCCAACACGGTGACGTTTTCCAGCAGCGCATCGCGTTTGATGGCGTGGTAGATGTCCGGCTCGGCTTCTTCAGACAGCTTGATGGTCTTGGCGTAGCAACCGCCTTCGAAGTTGAACACGCCGTCGTCGTCCCAGCCGTGCTCGTCATCGCCGATCAGCTGACGCTTAGGATCGGTGGAGAGGGTGGTCTTGCCGGTGCCGGACAGGCCGAAGAACACCGCCACGTCGCCTTTCTCGCCCACGTTGGCCGAGCAGTGCATCGAGGCGATGCCTTTCAGCGGCAGCAGGTAGTTCATCATCGAGAACATGCCTTTCTTCATTTCGCCGCCGTACCAGGTACCGCCGATCAGCTGCATGCGCTCGGTCAGGTTGAAGGCGACGAAGTTCTCCGAGTTCAGGCCTTGCTGCTGCCAGTTCGGGTTGGTGCATTTGGCGCCGTTCATCACCACGAAGTCCGGCTCGAAGTCAGCCAGCTCTTCGTCGCTCGGGCGGATGAACATGTTTTTCACGAAGTGCGCCTGCCAGGCCACCTCGGTGATGAAACGCACTTTCAGGCGCGAGTCGGCGTTGGCGCCGCAGAAGGTATCCACCACGAACAGGCGCTTGCCGGACAGTTGCTCGGTGACCAGGTGTTTCAGATCGGCCCAGACTTCCGGGCTGAGAGGTTTGTTGTCGTTTTTGCCTTTGCCCTGATCGGCCCACCACACGGTATCGCGGGTGATGTCGTCGCGGACGATGTATTTGTCTTTCGGCGAACGGCCGGTGAAGATGCCGGTATCGACGGAGACGGCACCCAGCTTGGTGACTACCCCACGCTCAAAACCTTCCAGAGATGGGTCTGTTTCTTCCTTAAACAGCAGTTCATAGCTCGGGTTGTGAACGATTTCGCTGACGTCGTGAATGCCGTAAGCGGCCAGATCCTGAGGGGTTATACCTTTAACGCGCATGTTACTACTCCTTGGTCACAGAATTTCTGGCGGCAATTGTAGGGATCTAACGGTGCGTAACCGCGATGGGTATCAAATATTTAACGTTTTAGGCGGTATTTCGTTACGATCTGAGAGATAGCACACGGAAAAAAGCAAACGTGCAAACGGCGGGGCTTGGCGGGCGCCGGGCGCGCCCGCCGAGAGGGTGTGACTTAGTGCAACCGGTCGCTTTCGCCGGCGTTGCCCGCATACAACGCGGCAACATCAACCGGGTCAAAGACATAGTGGCTGCCGCAGTAGTCGCAGTGCATGTCGATATTGCCGTCCTGCTCCAGCATGTCCGCCACTTCGTCGGTCGGCAGCGTCAGCAGCGCGTCGGCGCAACGCTGGCGTGAACAGGTACAACGGAATTGCACGTCCTGCGGTTCATACAGCGTGACTTCTTCCTGATGATACAGACGGTACAGCACCTCGTTGGCCGGCAGGCCGAACAGCTCTTCGCTTTTGACCGTGTTGGTCAGTTGCACCAGGTGATCGAAATCATCGAGGTTGCCGTCTTGCGCCGGCAGCACCTGCAGCAGCATGCCGGCCGCCGCGGCATTGCCTTCCGCTTCGCCGGTGCGGATGAACAGGCGGGTCGGCAACTGTTCAGACTGGCGGAAGTAGGCTTCCAGGCATTCGGCCAGCGTTTCCCCTTCCAGACCGACCACGCCCTGATAGCGCTCGCCTTCCGTTGGGGAAATGGTGATGACCATGACGCCGTTGCCGATCATCTGATGCAGGGTGCTGTCGTCGGCGATAGGCGCCTGGGTGCGCGCAACGCCGCGCATCTCCTGGCGGTTGTTGCCGTTGATCACCGCCAGCTTCAGCGGGCCGTCGCCTTGCAGCTGAACGGTGATGTCGCCGTCGAACTTCAGGGTTGCGGTCAGCAGACTGGTGGCGACCAGCAGCTCGCCCAGCAGTTTTTGCACCGGCGCCGGGTAGTCGTGGTTGTTCAGGATCTGCTGATAGGTTTCGCTGACGGTAACCAGCTCGCCGCGCACCGCGTAGTTTTCAAACAGGTAACGGTGCAATTGGTCATGGTTGGACATAATCTTCTCTCATTGCGGTGAGGGGTTATTCCTGCTCACCAAATTTAAATTTCATCAGGTCGCGCCGCTCCTTTTTGTCCGGACGTCGGTCCGGATGCGGCATGGTCAACGCGTTCATCTTGCGCGCCAGCGCCATTTTTTCGCGGTTGGCGATGCTGGCTTCGGTTTCCTGATACATTTGCTGCGCCTCGTTGGCGCCGCGGCGTTGGCTGGTCAGCGCCAGCACGATCACCGTACGTTCTTCGTTGCCCTGCCGCAGTTTGAGCTCGGCGTTGAGCTCGACAATCTTGCTCGGCTTGCCGCGCTGGCCGTTGTAATGCACCTTGCCGCCGTCGATCATTTCGCGCGCCAGCGCGCGGGTCTTGTAGAAGCGTGCGGCCCACAGCCACTTATCCAGTCGGACCGCGTCGTCGCGCGTCGCTTTTTCCTTCATGCTTCCCCCTTGGCCAGCGCCGGTATCAGCAGGCGGTAGTCGCGCATCGACGGATGGCGCTGGAAGCTTTTCTCCGCCGTGCTGGAGTCCGGGTTTTGCACGCCCAGGCAGTAACGAATGCCGAAAGTGCGCGCCGCGTCGAGGATCGGCTCGCCGTCGTCGACAAACAGCGTGCGCTGCGGGTTGAATCCGGTGTGCTGTTGCACTGCCTGCCACAGACGCTGATCTTCTTTCGGATAACCAAATGTGTGGGTGGAAAACAATAAATCAAGGTGCCGATCGAGGCCGGTATGCTCGATTTTCACCGCCAGGCTGTGCGGATGGGCGTTGGTCAGCAAAATGGTTTGCAGGCCGGCGTCGCGCAGCGCCCGTAAAAAAGGCTCGGTGTCTTCGCGCAGCCGGGCGCGGCTGCCCACTTCGCTGGTCATGCGGTAAATGTCCAGATCCAGCCGCTCGCTCCAGTAATCGAAGCAATACCAGTTCATGGTGTGCTGCACCGCCTGGTATTCCCGCTCGATGATGTGGCGGGCTTCGTCGAACGGAATGGCGCGCCTTTCGCTCAGCGCCTGCGGCACCAGGCTGAGCCAAAAGTGGCTGTCGAACTCCAGATCCAGCAATGTGCCGTCCATGTCCAGCAGCACGGTATCGATCTGCGGCCAATCAAACTCGGGAACCATAAAAACTCCACGGGCGGACCGACGGGCAGTCCGCAGATGAGAATAATAGCGTTAGCGTAGCATAAGCGGATGACAGGGCCGAAGCCCCGGCGTCAGGTTCAGGCCATCGGCCGCATCGACATCGGATTAAGCTGCGGGTTGAAGCAGCTGTCGTAGTAACGCTGGATATCGGCGACGCGGTGCTGATTGATGCGCCGACGCTGCACCAGCCGCCAGGCGTTATAACCCAGGCTGACCACTACGGCCAGCAACAACAGGCTGGTGCCGAGATAGCGCCACAGGGTGATCATGTCCGGTTCGCTGTGCAACGCCACGTGGCGAGTGCCGTTGGCGTCAACGCTGAGGCTGGTGATCACGCCCTGCGCCTGGAATGGGGTATGCAGCAGCAGGTTGGACTGGCGCTGCAGCTCATTCCACTGGTCGAGCGCGTTGTATTCGCTTTGCGGCGTCTGCGGCTGGGGGTGACTGACCCACTGGCGGCCTTCGTCGCTGCGGATCAGGAAACCGCCTGGCGGCGGGCTGTTGAGCGCAGCGGCGGCCAGTCGCGTCTCATTGAAGATGAACGACGAGGTGGCCACTTTGGTCAGGCTTTCCAGCGATTCGGCGCTGACCGGACGAAGCAGGACGTTGACGCCTTGCAGCGCGCCGGATTTGGCGCGTTTCACCAGGCTGCTCCAGTTTTTCGCGTTGCCCAGGTTAACCAGCGCGTTTTTCAGCCGTACGCAGTCGTTTTCCGTCTGGCACAGATCCTGTGTTTTCAGCACGATATCGGAGAAATCGTCCAGCAGGATCATGCCGGATTTCTCGATGGCGCTGGCCAGCTGCGGGTTGACCTTCTGATCGGCGCCGCTCGGATGCAGCTGACCGCTGACCGTCGCCAGCAGGGCTGTCGCTTTGTCTATGACTTCCGATTCCGGCTGCGGCAGCGGGGCGGCGGTGTTCCAATAGATGCCGGAGCAGTCGAACGGCGCAAAATTGACGGCGCCGCCGCCGTTGGCCGGCGGCGGGACATAGCACATGCCGCTGCCGCGCACTTTCAGCGTGTCGCCGATGCGCAGCGGCGTGGCCTCCAGCGCCTGTACGCTGGTCACTTCCACTTTTTGCGCGCCTTGCAGCCAGGCCATGCTGAGGGTCAACGGCAGGTTGAGCGGGATATAGATCAGCAGCAGCAGCAGAACCAGCGCCGAGCTGGCGACCAGCACCGCATTGCGGCCCCACTGCTGCAACGGGAAATTCTTCACTTCGTCATGCAGCGACAGGAAGCGCCCCTGCCGCACCACCTGACGGTTGAGATAGACGTCCACATCGGTGGTTTTGCCCAGATCCTGCGTCAGGTACGGTTGCCAGTGCGGCGGATAGATCAGATCGATAATGCCGAGCGAAATATTGCTGATCTGCCCCTGGCCGGATTCGCCGAACAGGCCCCAGCGCTTTGGCGTGCCGCGCAGGCAGTGGATCTCTTTCAACTCGCGCGACGCCGGGCGGCGGAACAGGTTCCACCCTCCCCAGGCGATCATCAGCACCGCCACGAAAATCATCCAGGGGATCACCAGCACCGGGCTGATCAGGCTGAAGAACAGCAGCAGCAGCGCGGCGGAGATGATGACGGCTTCACGGATGCCGTTCGGCCGGTTCAGCGCATGCTCTTCCGGCGTTTCCTTGCGAATGTTCACCAGCTCGACATGCTCGCTCTCTTCCTTGCGGATGGAGGCGTTTTTGGTCGGCGCGGCGGTCACGACCGGCGGCTGCGGCCGGTCGTGGATATGATCTTTCAGCGAGTGCCCATTGAGCGAAATCACCAGCGGCAGCGTCTGGGTTCGGATCACTTCCACATGGTTGTCGGCGGTGATGTAGGGTTCCCAAAACGGGGGGAGGTGCACCTCTTCAGCGTCGAGGTAATAGCGCCATTTATTGGGATCGTCGCTGGCCAGCCCGTAACGGGTGATGGCGTGCGTCACGGGATAAACGTTATCGCTTTGCGGGGTGAGCGCCAGTTTGGCTGCGGGCAGCGTAGCGCCGCCGCCGGGCAACAGTTTGTTGCTCAGTTTGTTTTGTTGATTGAGGTAGAACTCGACCGCCGCGCGTTCTTCGTCGGTCAGCTTGCGGTGGGCGGGTTTGATAAACGGCAGCGTGCGCGCCAGCGCCGTCGGGTGGCGGGCCTTGAACCACAGGTACAGGCCGGCGGCAATCAGGCAGACAAGCACTAAGGCCAATATCAACACTATTGTGCTCATGCAATCCCCATCTCACACCCGTGAATTTCGCCAACCTGATGAAAAGCTGAATATTATACGGAGTAAACCGCCAGGAGGCACCCAGAACTAATGAGGGAACAAACAGATTTTCGCTTTGGATCTCATTCCTTCATGAAGCAAGGTCATTTTATCACTGATTCTTGCCTGCGTGATACTAGCAACCGGCCCCTGCCGTCGATATCGGCATTATCCTATTTTCATGCGCGCTGTTTGCTGAATCAGTGCAGAAAATCGCCCGCGGCTGGCGACGCTTGTTAAAAGAAAGTAAATTACTGTTCATGCGCGTTGCGGCCGAGCTTGCCCTTAACGCACAATGTGATCAAGATCGAATTTGGTCAGCGTTTGAGCGCCAACGAGCCGTGCGTTACGCCAATCATTTTTTCGGTTGCCCTGTCCGCGCCTGGGCAACCTCTTTGAGGCAATCATGGATAAACACCTGCAAAAACCTAAAATTCTGAAAGTGGAAACGGTCGCGCGTTCGCGTTTGTTCAACGTCGAGTCGGTCGATTTGGAATTCAGCAACGGTGTGCGGCGGGTGTATGAGCGCATGCGGCCTTCGGATCGCGAAGCGGTGATGATTGTGCCGGTGATTGGCGATGACCTGCTGCTGATCCGCGAATATGCGGTGGGCACTGAATCCTATGAGCTCGGCTTCCCGAAAGGGTTGATCGATCCCGGCGAGGGGGTGCTGGAGGCGGCCAACCGCGAGCTGATGGAAGAGGTGGGATTCGGCGCCAGACGCTTTGATTTCCTCAGCAAGCTGACGATGGCGCCATCCTACTTTTCCAGCAAAATGAATATCGTGCTGGCGCACGATCTCTACCCGCAGAGCCTGGAGGGGGACGAACCGGAACCCCTGCCGCAGGTGCGCTGGCCGATCGCCAACATGATGGCGCTGCTGGCGGAACCGGATTTCCGTGAGGCGCGCAACGTCAGCGCGCTGTTCCTCTCCGAGGCGTTTCTGCGCGCTTCGCGCTGAGACGCTTCACGCCGCATAAAAAAAGGGCCAGATTTCTCTGGCCCTTTTCGATCAGAACAGCTCGTGGCTTTCGCCGCCCGGATCGGTCAGCGTGGTGCCGGTATCGCGCGATGGGTAGTCCGTCGGCTGCGTTCCTTCGATAAAGTACTCGGAACGGCTGCCGCCGCCACCGCCAGAGAGCTTGCCGCTGCTCTTGTCGATGGTGACGCTGATGATGCCCGGCGGCGGCGTGACTTTCTGCTCCGGAATGCCTTCCAGCGCGATCTTCATGAAGTCGTCCCACGCCGGCTGGGCGCTTTTGGCACCGCCTTCGCCGCCGGAAATCTGATCCGGGATGGCGCCGGACACCGTCGAACGGCCCAGATCGCGGCGGTGATCGTCGAAGCCGATCCACACCGACGTCACGGTATCCGGGCCATAGCCGGAGAACCAGGCGTCTTTGGAACTGTTGGTGGTACCGGTTTTACCGCCGATATCATGACGTTTCAGATCGCGCCCGGCGCGCCAGGCGGTGCCCATCCAACCCGGTTCACCGAAGATGTTGCTGTTCAGCGCGTCGTGGATCAGGAAGGCCAGCGGCGTGCTGATCACGTGTGGCGCATACTGTTGGTCGCCGTCCTGCTGCACCTGAGCCGGGGTCACCTGCTCCAGCTGCGGCATCGGCACCGTGCTGTTGCTGCCTTCCTGCGAGGTGGCGACGTTTTCGATGTTGTCATCGGACAGCACGGCCGAACGGTGAGTATCACCGTAGATGACCGGCAGGTTGCAGCTGCTGCAAACCACTTTAGGTTTGGCTTCGAACACCGTATTGCCGTTGTCGTCTTCAATTTTGGTGATGAAGTACGGATCGACCAGATAACCGCCGTTCGCCAGCACCGCGTAACCGCGCACCAGCTGCATCGGGGTGAAGGAAGCGGAGCCCAGTGCCAGCGATTCGGTATGCACGATGTTCTGTGCCGGGAAGCCGAAGCGCTGCAGATATTCCGCCGCGTAGTCGACGCCCATCGCACGCATCGCGCGCACCATCACCACGTTCTTCGACTGCCCCAGCCCTTGACGCAGACGAATCGGGCCATCGTAGGTCGGCGGCGAGTTCTTCGGCCGCCAGTCGGTGCCGGCGCCGGCATCCCAACGGGTGATCGGCAAGTCGTTCAGGATGGTGGCCAGCGTCAGGCCTTTATCCATCGCGGCGGTATACAGGAACGGTTTGATGTTCGAGCCCACCTGACGCAGGGCCTGCGTGACGCGGTTGAACTTGCTCTGGTTGAAATCGAAGCCGCCGACCAGCGCTTTCACCGCGCCGTCGTTCGGGTTGATGGAAACCAGCGCCGAGTTGACGTCCGGCACCTGCGACAGCCACCAGGCCTCGTTCACTTTACGCACCCAGACCTGCTGGCCTGGCTGCACCACGTCGGTGACGCGTTTCGGCGTTGGGCCTTGCTGAGTGTCTGAACGGTATGGGCGCGCCCAGCGCATGGTGGCCATCGGCAGGGCAATGCTGCTGCCGTCGGCCAGCATCGCCGTCGCTTCCTGCGGGTTGGCGGCGGTGATGACCGCCGGCGCCAGCGGGCCATAGTTCGGCAGGTTTTTCAGCGAGTCGACAATCTGTTTGCGATCCCAGGCCGCTTCGCCGACTTTCCACAGCACGTTTGACGGGCCGCGATAGCCGTGGCGCATGTCATAGGCCAACACGTTATTGCGCACCGATTCCTGCGCCGCCAGCTGCAGCCGTTTGGTCACGGTGGTGTAAACCTTATAACCGTCGGTATAGGCGTTTTCACCGTAGCGCTTGATCATCTCCTGACGCACCATCTCGGAGAGATACGGGGCGGAGAAGCTGATTTCCGGCGCATGGTAGTTGGCGACCAAATCTTCAGAACGCGCCTGATCGTACTGCGCCTGCGTGATGTAGTGTTCGTCCAGCATGCGCGACAGCACTACGTTACGGCGGGCAACGGCGCGATCGTGCGAATAGAGCGGGTTGAAGGTGGACGGCGCTTTCGGCAGGCCGGCGATGGTCGCCATCTCGCTCAGGGTGAGCTGGCTGACGTCCTTGCCGAAATAGACCTGCGCGGCGGCGCCCACGCCGTAAGCGCGGTAACCCAGGTAGATCTTGTTCAGATACAGCTCAAGGATTTCATCTTTGGTCAGCATCTGCTCGATGCGTACCGCCAGGAAGGCTTCCTTGATTTTACGCATCAGGGTGCGTTCCGGGCTTAAGAAGAAGTTACGCGCCAGCTGTTGGGTAATGGTGCTGGCCCCCTGGGAAGCGTGGCCGGAGACCAACGCGATGGAGGCCGCGCGGAAGATGCCGACCGGATCGACACCGTGGTGATCATAGAAGCGGCTGTCTTCGGTGGCGATAAATGCGTGCACCATCACCGGCGGAATTTGATCCAACTTCAGCGGAATGCGGCGCTTCTCGCCGTACTGGGCGATCAGTTCGCCATCGGCGCTGTAAACCTGCATCGGTATCTGCAGCCGCACGTCTTTCAGCGTTGCGACGTCGGGCAGCTGCGGCTCGACATATTTGTACAAGCCGAAAATCGAGGCTGCTCCCAGCACGATGCAACATACTGCAAGGATTAGTAAATACTTTACGAACTTCACCTGAGATTTCCCATTTCTAAGTCATTTGGGCAGTTTATAAACAACCGCGCGGTAGTATAAAGGCAAGCCTGCGACATGGATATGTTCTTTTATCATCGGATGTTATGGAGGCTTGTGAAACATGTTCCCTCAAGCATGGCAGGTGGGGCTGGATATACAAATCGACTGCGTGCGGGCGCTGGCGGTCCAACGCCGCCGCAACGGCTGGCAACTGCGTCACTGGTGGCAACAGACGCTGCCGCAGGCGGTTTTACGCGACGGCTGCCTGGCACCTTCCGAAGCCCTGATCCGGGCGCTGCGGCAATGGCGCGTCCAACTGCCGCGACATATTTCCTTACGCATTGCCCTGCCGGCGCAGCGGGTGTTGCAACAGTGCATGGCGCAGCCGGACGCGCGGCTGCGCGAGCCGGAACGCAGCGACTATATCGTTGGCCACGGCGTGAAGCAGTTCCCACTCGACGGCCAGACGCTAGCGCTCGACTATCGCGCTGCGCCGGCGGAGGGGGCGGCGCTGCTGTTGACCGCCGCGCGGCGGCAGGAGCTGCAGCAGTGGCTGCACTGTCTGCGCCAGGCGGGCCTGCATCCGCAAGCGGTCGATATTACGCCCTGCGCGCTGCGGGTGATGGCGACGGCGGCGGGCGTGCCGCACACCGCGGGGCTGATGCATCGTCTCGAGCGAGAATGGCTGTGGGTGGCGCCGGCCGACGGCGCGTTCGCGTTCGGGCTGACGCCGGGCGACGATGACGCGCAGGCGCTGCGGGCGCTGCAAGCCCAGATGCCGGCGGACGATGATCGACCGGTCTATGCCGGCAGCGTGCTGGCAGGAGCCTTGCCCGTCGGCTGCCTTTCCTGGTCGCCGCTCAGCGCCTTCACGCAGCTGCGTCCGCCGTTGCCCGTGCATCCCTCAGCGTTCGCGTTGGCCGGCGGTCTGGCGCTGCGCGAGGAGGACCGCTGATGTACCAGGTCAACTTTTTGCCCTGGCGGCAACGTCGCGATCGGCGGCGCGGCTGCTTCTGGCTGGGCGTGTTGCTGTTGCAGGTAACGGTGCTGTTGCTGGCAGGGGGCCTCGTCGCCGGCCAACTGCGTCATCAACAGGCGCAGCGTCAGGAGCGGCTGGCGCTGTTGGAAGAAGAGCTGGCGGCAGTGACGCTGCTCGTCCGTCAGCAGCAGCAGGAACGGGCGCAACGGGCGCGATACAGCGCCCTCGCTGAACGGCAGGCGCGCAATGCCCAACATAACCGGCGTTATTTGCAACTGCTGCAGCAACTCTCCTCCTGCCTCCCCCCACCGCTGTGGCTCACGGCGTTGGACAGCGATGCGGCGAACGGCCTGCGGCTGCGTGGATTGAGCCGTTCTCCTTCCGCCATTTCGCAGTTCGAACGGCGGCTGGCGGGGATGCCCGCGTTACCGCGGCTGCGTTTGGCGGAGGTGGCGCAACGCGACGACGGCCTGTACGCCTTTCATCTGGTGGCGCAATGGGGGCGTGATGGATAACCGTTTGCCATCTGGGCTGCGCTTCTTGCTGGGCCTGTCGGGCCGGCGATTGCTGGCCGCGCAATGGCTGGGCATCGGCACGTTGGCGTTGTTGGGTGGGGGCTGGATGCTGCAAGACGAATGGCGTCAGCGGGAAAGTGCGACAGAGCGGCAACAGCGCCTGCTGCAACAGATCGCCGTGGCGCAGCGCCAACTGGACGAGGCGCCGGTCGCCCTGATACCGCCGACGCCGCTCGCTCCGGCCGCCACCGGCGATCTGACGAACGGGCTGCAACGGGCGGGGGGCGCCTTATTGCGCTGGCAGCGGCAGGAAAAACCACCGCGGCAGACGCTGAGCTTGCGCATTGACTACCCCGGTTTGTTGGCGCTGCTGGAGGCGCTGCCCGCCGATTTGCGTCTCGAACAATTGAACGTGGAGACGCCGCCGCAGGGCATGACGGCGCGGTTGGTTTTACAGGATGCCGCCGAGGAGCTGGCCGATGAGTAGAAGATCCGGCCGTTGGTGGTGGCTGCTATGGCCGTGGGCCCTATGCGCCGAACCGCGCGACCCGTTTGCGCCGCCTCCGATGCCTGCTTGCGCCCAGACAGAGATATCCCCGGCGGGCTGGCGATTGAAAGGCGTCATCGGGCAACCGATGCAGCGCTATGGCTGGGTGGTGACGCCGGCGGGGCAATGGTTGCGCCTGCGGCCGCAACAACGGGTGCTTGCCGAGCGCTGGCAGGTGATGCAGGTGCAGGCGCGCAGCCTGACGTTGAAGGCGCTGACGGCCGAACCGGAGTGCCCGGCGAGCCGCGACGACATATCGCTAATGATCGACGACAAGGATGACAAATCATGAAAGGATGCGCTGGACTGGGCTTGGCGCTAGGGTGTTTGGCGCTCGGCGCCGCGCAGGCTCAAGATAAACAGATAATCTCATTGGAGTTTCAGGATGCGCCGGTCACGGTCATCCTGCAGGCCTTGGCGGATTATCGGCAGATGAACCTGATCGCCGCGCCGGGCGTGAGCGGCAACCTGACGCTGCGGCTGGAGGATGTGCCCTGGCCGCAGGCGCTGGCGCTGACCCTGCGTATGGGCAAACTGACGATGACGCGGGAGGGTAACGTGATGCTGATCTCCCCGGAGCCGGATGCGCGGGAAAAAAGACAGCAGCAAGAGGCGCTGGCGCAGCGGCAACCCTTGCACAGCCTGACGCTGACCGTGCAAAACGGCGATGCGGCGGAAATTGCCGAAAGCCTCAACGCCCAACGTGGCGCGTTGCTGAGCGAGCGTGGCAGCGTGTTGGCGGATAAACGCACCAATACGCTGCTGCTGCGCGACACCGCGCCGATTGTGGCGCAGTTGAAAAAGCGGATAACGGAAATGGATGCGCCGCTGGCACAGGTGCAACTGGCGGCGCATATCGTGACCATCAACAGCGAAAGCCTGCGTGAGCTCGGCGTGCGTTGGGGATTGGCGCCCGACGACAGGCCGGCGCGGCCGCTGCGGCCGGGCAATATCGGCGTTAACCTGCCGTTGGAGCGCAGCGCGGTGAGCGCCGGTTTCCATCTAGCGCGCATCAGCGGGCGTTTGCTGAGCCTGGAGCTGACGGCGCTGGAGCAGGAAAATCAGGTGGAGATCATCGCCAGCCCGCGTCTCCTGACGGCGCATCTGCAAACCGCCAGCATCAAGCAAGGGACGGAGATCCCTTATGAAGTGTCCAGCGGCGCCAGCGGTGCGACCGCCATCGAGTTTAAAGAGGCGGTGCTGGGCATGGAGGTGACGCCGAAGGTGTTGCCGGACGGGCGCATCACGCTGACGCTGCAGATCAGCCAAAATATGCCGGGGCGCGCCATCAGCCGAGGGGCCGGAGAGGCGTTGACCATCGATAAACAGGAGATTAAGACGCAGATCACGGTGAAAAACGGCGAAACCCTGGTGCTCGGCGGCATTTTTCAACGGCATCGCGGCAAGACGGCGGACAAGGTGCCGGGATTGGGGGATGCGCCGCTGCTGGGGGGCTTGTTCCGGCAGAGCGGCGCACAACAGAAAAAACGCGAGCTGGTGATCTTTATTACGCCGACCCTGATTAAGGGATAAGCGGCGGCCTGTCGGCCGGGCGGCAAATCGCCTAAAGTTGATGAGCAGATACACTTTTTTATCCCCTTGGGGGGATCTGCGTTTGACGCTGCGGCCGATTTAGCTTACAAGGGTTACCGAATTGAGCACCGAGGTTTTTTGTTAGCGCCAAGACGCCGTTAAAAACATATGGTTTCCCTCCCGCGGCGTGGATTGCGATTTATTCGGTTGCCAAACTACCAAGAGTGTTGAGATAATTTTTCGTCTGATCTCGCACTATCGCTCATGAGGTTTCAGTTTAGGTCCCGCCGCTGATTTGATTGGCGGGGCGGGTTAACATTAACGAATTGTCTTAGTAATACCGAAAAACATGGCAGAGAAACGCAATATCTTTCTGGTTGGGCCTATGGGTGCCGGCAAAAGCACTATTGGCCGTCAGTTAGCTCAGCAACTCAATATGGAGTTCTTCGACTCCGATCAAGAAATTGAGCGACGTACCGGAGCTGACGTGGGCTGGGTATTCGACGTGGAAGGGGAAGAAGGTTTCCGCGATCGTGAAGAAAAAGTCATTAATGAACTGACGGAAAAACAAGGGATTGTGTTGGCGACCGGCGGCGGTTCGGTGAAGTCGCGCGAAACGCGCAACCGTCTGTCCGCGCGCGGCGTGGTGGTTTATCTCGAAACCACGATCGAAAAGCAGTTGGCTCGTACCCAGCGTGATAAAAAACGCCCGCTGCTGCAGGTTGATTCTCCGCCGCGTGAAGTGCTGGAAGCTTTGGCGAAAGAACGCAATCCGTTGTATGAAGAGATTGCCGATGTCACCATTCGCACCGACGATCAGAGCGCTAAAGTGGTTGCCAACCAGATCATCAACATGCTGGAAAGCAACTGATTGCCGATTTTCGCGTTCGCCGTCGGCTAATGCGGAATACTGATTTGTGTTCCCCGCCGTTGCGGGGATCAACCACCGCCGTACCATACAGAGAACTAAGCGCGACATGGAGAGAATTACTGTAACGCTTGGGGAGCGCAGCTACCCGATTACCATCGCCGCCGGATTGTTTGACGATCCGGCTTCTTTTATGCCGTTAAAGGCGGGTGAACAAGCGATGTTGGTCACCAACCAGACCCTGGCGCCGCTCTATCTGGAGCGTGTCCGGCAGGTGCTGGAGCAGAGCGGCGTCGTGGTGGATCAGGTGATTCTTCCCGATGGTGAGCAGTACAAATCTCTGGCGGTGTTGGAGCAGGTGTTTTCGGCGCTGCTCGAAAAACCGCACGGGCGCGATACCACGCTGATCGCGCTCGGTGGCGGCGTTGTCGGCGATCTGACCGGCTTCGCCGCCGCGTGCTACCAACGCGGCGTGCGCTTCATTCAGGTTCCCACCACGCTGCTGTCGCAGGTGGACTCCTCCGTGGGCGGCAAGACCGCCGTCAACCACCCGCTCGGCAAAAACATGATCGGCGCTTTCTATCAACCCGCTTCGGTGGTGGTTGATCTGGATTGCCTGAAAACGCTGCCGACGCGTGAACTCTCTTCCGGCCTGGCCGAAGTCATCAAATACGGGATCATTCTCGATCGCGAGTTTTTCGTCTGGTTGGAACATAACATCGATGCGCTGATGGCGTTGGATATGCAGGCGTTGGCCTACTGTATTCGCCGCTGCTGCGAGCTGAAGGCCGAGGTGGTGGCCGCAGACGAACGCGAAAGCGGTCTGCGCGCCCTGCTGAATCTGGGCCATACTTACGGCCATGCTATCGAAGCCGAGATGGGCTACGGCGTGTGGCTGCACGGTGAGGCGGTGGCTGCGGGCATGGTGATGGCGGCGGAAACCGCGCACCGTCTCGGCCAGTTCTCCGTTGAAGACATCGAGCGCATCAAAGCGCTGCTGCTGCGCGCCGGCTTGCCGGTCTGCGGGCCGCAGGAAATGACGCCGGAATCCTACTTGCCGCACATGTTGCGCGACAAGAAAGTGCTGGCGGGGGAACTGCGTTTGGTGTTGCCGACCGCGATCGGTGCGGCGGAAGTGCGCGGCGGCGTAGGGCATGAGCTGGTGCTGGCGTCGATCGCCGCCTGCTTGCCTGAGCGGAAGCGTAATTAAATCGGACTAAGTAACAGTGGCTTAGCCGCCATTAGCATCTATATTAATACAGTGAGCAGAGCACGACGGGTGTCGCTTTGCCATCATCGGGTTAATCCGCCCGTGCCACGGTAGGTCTACGGTGGTGGGCTTTTGCCTCTAGTTGGAGGGTTTCAGATGGACGAGTTTAAACCGGAAGACGATCTCAGACCTGATAGCAGCGATCGTCGTCCTACGCGTTCGCGCAAGCCGGCCGCCGCGCCGCGCTTCGCCGTTTCGCGCCAGCATTTGATGATTGGCATCGGCATTTTGGTGCTGCTGCTGCTGATTATCGGCATCGGTTCAGCCCTGAAGGCGCCGACCAAACATGAAGCGGCTCAGGAGAGCGGCGCGCAAAACGGCGCGGCCCGCGATATCAACCTGTCCGGTTCTTCGTCGCTGACCACCGCCAATAACGGCGTGCCGGGCGGCACGACGGATACCCACGATAATAACGGCGTGAGCGCGACTCAGCCGCAGCAACCGCAGAACGTCAGCGTTCCGCCGATCTCCGGCACGCCGACCGAAGCGCAAACGCAGCCTCAGCAAGGCGGTGCGCAGCAGCGCGTCGATTTGCCGGGCAACATGGCGGATGCGCTGTCGCAGCAGCAGGGGCAGGTTGACGCCGCTACGCAGGGCATGACCGGCGCAGCGTCGACGTTGCCGACCGCTCCGGCCACGGTGATGAGCGGCGCCGCAGCGCGCGAAGCGACGCGTCCTGTGCAGGGCACTGCCCCGCAACAGCATAAAACGCCGGCGAAAACCGCCGCCGCCAAACCGACCGCAACGCAGCATAAATCACCGACTACGGTGTATACGCCGCCGGCCAAGCCGTCTTCCACCGCGAAAGCGGGAGCGGTCGCCAGCAGCGGCAGTTCTGTGCAGTCTGCGCCGGGCAGCCACTATACCTTGCAACTGAGCAGCGCTTCGCGTTCCGATACGCTGAACGCCTACGCCAAACAGCAGAAGCTGCAGAATTACCTGGTGTACGCCACCAAGCGTGACGGCAAGCCGTGGTACGTGCTGGTGAGCGGCAACTATGCGTCTTCTGCTGAAGCGAAGCGCGCCATTGCTTCGTTGCCGGCCGATGTGCAGGCGAAAAAACCATGGGTTCGACCTGTACACCAAGTGCAGCAAGATCTTAAAAAATAAATCATTTAAATTTGTGCGCTGATGTGCTGTCTGAAACAGAGTACAATCCGCCGCTCTGAATTGTATAAGTAGCTAATTGACGGCATGAAGAAAAACCGCGCTTTTTTAAAATGGGCTGGTGGAAAATACCCGCTGGTAGATGAGATTCGTCGCCATCTGCCGGCGGGAGACTGCTTAATCGAGCCCTTCGTGGGTGCGGGATCCGTCTTTCTGAATACGGATTACGACGCCTACATTCTCGCCGACATCAATAGCGATCTTATCAACCTGTATAACATCGTTAAGCTGCGCACGGATGACTTCGTGCGCGATGCCCGCACGCTTTTCGCCGATGAATTCAATAACTCGGATCAGTTTTACCTGCTGCGAGAAGAGTTCAATACTAGCACCGAGCCTTACCGCCGGGCGCTGCTGTTCCTGTACCTGAACCGTCACTGCTATAACGGCCTGTGCCGCTATAACCTGCGCGGCGAGTTCAATGTGCCGTTTGGCCGGTACAAGAAACCATACTTCCCGGAAGAAGAACTCTACTGGTTTGCTGAAAAATCGCGCAATGCCACTTTTGTCTGTGAGCATTACCGCGATACCATGGCGAAGGCTGCAGCCGGCGCCGTGGTGTATTGCGATCCGCCTTATGCGCCGCTGTCGGCGACGGCGAATTTCACCGCTTACCACACCAACAGCTTCAGCATCGCCGATCAGCAGAGCCTGGCGCATCTGGCGCATCAGCTCTCGGTAGAGAGCCGGGTGCCGGTATTGATTTCCAATCACGATACCGAGCTGACGCGCGACTGGTACCAGCATGCTGCGCTGTATGTGGTGAAAGCGCGCCGCACGATCAGCCGCAATATTCTCGGCCGCAGCAAAGTGAACGAGCTTTTGGCGCTGTATCGCTAAGCCGGGGGCACCCCGGCGCATAACAACTCGACCCTACGTTTGGAGAAGCGGATGAAAAAGTTTTTGATTGCCCCGTCCATTCTGTCGGCAGATTTTGCCCGGTTAGGTGAAGATACCGCTAACGTGCTGGCCGCAGGCGGCGACGTGGTGCACTTCGACGTCATGGACAACCACTACGTGCCCAATCTGACCATCGGTCCGATGGTGTGCGAAGCGCTGCGCAACTACGGCATTACCGCGCCGATTGACGTGCATCTGATGGTCAAGCCGGTGGACCGCATCGTGCCTGACTTCGCCAAGGCCGGCGCGTCTTATATCTCTTTCCACCCTGAAGCCTCCGAACATGTCGATCGCACCATTCAGCTGATCAAAGAGCACGGCTGTAAGGCCGGCCTGGTGTTCAACCCGGCGACCCCGCTGAGCTATCTTGATTACGTGATGGATAAAATCGACGTGATCCTGCTGATGTCGGTCAACCCGGGCTTCGGCGGCCAGTCGTTCATCCACGGCACGCTCGACAAGTTGCGCCAGGTGCGCAAGCTGATCGACGACAGCGGCCGCGATATCCGTCTCGAAGTCGACGGCGGGGTGAAGGTGGACAACATCGCCGAAATCGCCGCCGCGGGCGCCGATATGTTTGTCGCCGGTTCCGCCATTTTTGGCCAGCCGGACTACCGCAAGGTGATCGACGAAATGCGCAGCGAGCTGGCGAAGGTTTCCCATGGCTGATTTCGGCGCGATCCGCGCACTGGCCTTCGATCTTGACGGTACGCTGGTCGACAGCGCGCCTGGCCTCGCGGCCGCCATCGATATGGCGCTGGAAGAGAGGGGGCTGCCGCAAGCGGGTGAAGAGCGAGTTGGCACCTGGATCGGCAACGGCGCCGACGTGCTGGTGCAGCGCGCGCTGCGCTGGGCGGAAGCGGAAGACACGCCGGAGCAGTGCAGCCGGCTGCGTGAGCGCTTCGATCATTTCTACGCGCAGACCGTCGACAGCGGCAGCCGCCTGTTCCCGCAGGTGCAAGAGACGCTGGCCCGCCTGGCCGCGCACGGTTACCCGATGGCATTGGTGACCAACAAGCCGACGCCGTTCGTGGCGCCGCTGCTGGCATCGCTGGGCATTGGCGAGTATTTTTCGTTGGTGATCGGCGGCGACGACGTGACGGAAAAGAAACCTCACCCGGCGCCGTTGTATCTGGTGCTCGGCAAGCTTGGGTTGCGAGCGCATGAACTGCTGTTCGTCGGCGATTCGCGCAACGATATTCAAGCCGCTCAGGGCGCCGGTTGCCCGAGCGTCGGTTTTACCTACGGTTATAACTACGGCGAATCGATCGCCCTGAGCCACCCCGATCGGGTGTTGGAGCGCTTCGCCGATTTGTTGCCCGCTCTTGGGCTGTCATCTTTAGAGAATCAGGAAATTTAAACATGAGTAAGCCCATCGTATTTAGCGGCGCGCAGCCGTCCGGCGAACTGACCATCGGCAACTACATGGGTGCGCTGCGTCAGTGGGTGCAGATGCAGGACGACTACGACTGCATCTACTGCATCGTCGATCTGCATGCCATCACCGTGCGCCAAGACGCCGAAAAGCTGCGCAAAGCCACGCTGGATACGCTGGCGCTGTATCTGGCCTGCGGTATCGATCCGGAAAAAAGTACCATCTTCGTGCAGTCGCACGTGCCTGAGCACACGCAGCTGAGCTGGGTGCTGAACTGCTACACCTATTTCGGCGAACTGAGCCGCATGACGCAGTTCAAAGACAAATCCGCACGCTACGCGGAGAACATCAACGCCGGGCTGTTCAGCTATCCGGTGCTGATGGCGGCGGACATCCTGCTGTATCAAACCAATCAGGTGCCGGTGGGCGAAGACCAGAAACAACACCTGGAACTGAGCCGCGACGTGGGCCAGCGTTTCAACGCGCTGTACGGCGACGTGTTCAAAGTGCCGGAGCCGTTTATTCCTAAATCCGGCGCACGCGTGATGTCGCTGCAGGAACCGACCAAGAAGATGTCCAAGTCGGACGATAACCGCAACAATGTGATCGGCCTGCTGGAAGATCCGAAAGCGGTGACCAAAAAGATCAAACGCGCAATGACCGACTCGGAAGAGCCGCCTGTCGTGCGTTACGACGTGGTCAACAAGGCGGGCGTCTCCAACCTGTTGGACATCCTCGCCGGCGTCACCGGCAAGAGCATCGCGCAGCTGGAAGCCGAGTTCGAAGGCCAAATGTACGGCCACCTGAAAGGCGCGGTGGCGGAAGCCGTCTCCGGTATGCTGGCTGAGCTGCAGGAGCGTTACCACCGCTTCCGCAACGACGAAGCCTACCTGCAGCAGGTGATGCGCGACGGCGCCGCCAAGGCTCGCGCACGCGCGCAGGAAACCCTGGCGAAGGTTTATCAGGCCGTCGGTTTCGTACCGCCGCAGGCGTAACGCCGGCGCAAATAAAAAAGCGGCCTTGGGCCGCTTTTTTTACGTCGGTATCACGCCATTTGCGCCAGGCCGGCGGGCGGGGCCTCGCTGGCGAACCAATTGAGCTTGCTGCGCAGGCTGACCACGCTGCCGACGATGATCAGGCTGGGGCTGGCGGCCTGCAGGGACAAGGCGCCCAGTTGGCCAAGCTCGCCTTCGATCACCCGCTGGCGACAGGAAGTACCGTTTTCCACCAGCGCCACCGGCGTGGCGGCCGGCAGTCCGTTCGCGATCAGCCGGCGCTGGATCTCCGCCGCCTGCGACAGCCCCATATAGAACACCAGCGTCTGTTGCCCGGCGGCCAGCGTCGCCCAGTCCAATCCACCGTCGGCCTTGGCGTGGCCAGTCACCAGACGCACGCTCTGCGCGTGGTCGCGGTGGGTGAGCGGGATGCCGCTGTAGGCGGAACAGCCGGAGGCGGCGGTGATGCCCGGCACCACTGAGAACGGCACGTCGGCGTCCGCCAGCGTTTCCAGCTCTTCGCCGCCGCGGCCGAAGATAAAGGGATCGCCGCCTTTCAGGCGCACCACGCGCTTGCCTTGCCGCGCTTGCTGCAGCAGGATGTGGTTGATCTGCTCCTGCGGCACGCAGTGATGGCTGGCGCGTTTGCCAACGAAGATGCGCTCGGCGTCGCGACGCACCAGCGTCATGATCGCTTCGGAGACCAGCCGGTCGTAAACCACCACGTCGGCCTGCTGGATCTGTTGCAGCCCTTTCAGCGTCAGCAGGCCGGCATCGCCCGGCCCGGCGCCTACCAGCACCACTTCACCGCGATCCTCCGGCCGTTCGCTGAACAGCTGTTCGAGCTGGCGTTCGGCCAGAGCCGCGTCGTCATTGGCCAGCGATTGCGCCAGCCGATCGTGAGCGAACAGCCGCTCCCAGAAGCGACGGCGCGCGCCGAGGCTGCTGAAGCGCTGTTTCACCCGTTGACGCAGCGATCCGCCGAGCTGCGCCAGCTTGCCGAGGTGTTGCGGCAGCAGCGCTTCCAGCTTCTCGCGCAGCAACCGCGCCAACACCGGCGCTTTGCCGCCGGAGGACACCGCCACCACGATCGGCGAACGATCGATGATCGACGGCATGATAAAGCTGGCGCGTTTTGGGTCATCGACCACGTTGCAGAACACCCGCTGCTGGTTGGCGCACTGGTACACCCGCGCGTTGACCTCCAGCCGGTCAGTGGCGGCGATCACCAACCATTTTTCCGTCAGCAGGGCCGGGCTGAATTCGCCCTCGGCCAGCGTCAACAGGCCTTCTGCCGCCCACTGGTGGAACTGCGGGCTGAAGGCCAGGGCGTTGACGGTCAGCGCCGCGCCGGCGTCCAGCAGCAGGCGCGCCTTGCGTTCGGCGATTTCGCCGCCGCCGACCAGCAGGCAGGCTTTGTGTTGCAGTTGGCAGAAAATCGGCAGGTAGTCCATCGGCATTCCTCGGGGTTATCGGCGTGGGGGCGGGATGCGCCCCCGAAAGGTTATGCCGCGACTTGCACGATGCCGTCGACCACCCGGCTGGTGAAGCTGGCGACGGAGCGGCTGTCATCTTCCAGGCAGTGGCCATCGTACAGGCGGAAACGCTGTTTCTTCAGCGGGCTGGCGACCCACAACTCCCCCTGATGCTCGGCGATCAGCCCGCGCGACAGCACGCTGGCCTGGGCGAACGGGTCGATATTGCTGATGGCGAACACCTGTTCGTCGGCATAGGGGCGGAACACCGCCACCTGCCGATCGCCGATCAGGGCGCACACGCCGGTGCCGGGCAGGATGTCGGCGATGGGGCAAACGGTAATCCACTGACTCATGCTTGGCTCTCCTCGGTGTCGATCAGGGTGACGGCAATGCGCTCGTCAGGGCGCGCCGGGCGGTGTTGGTCACGTTCGGCCACCACCTGCACGTTCGGATCGCGCAGCGGGCTGTTGATGAAGTGGGCGAAGCGCAGCTGCGTTTCCGGGTGCTCGACGGTTTCTTTCCACTCGCAGATCACCGCCTCGCGCAGGCGGGCGATATCCGCTTCCAGCTGCTCGTTGATGCCGAGTTTGTCGTCGACGATCACCTTGCGCAGGTAATCGATGCCGCCTTCCAGGCTCTCCAGCCATACCGAGGTGCGCTGCAGCTTATCGGCGGTGCGGATATAGAACATCATGAAACGGTCAAGGTAGCGCACCAGGGTCTCGCTATCGAGATCGGCGGCCAGCAGGTCGGCGTGGCGCGGTTTCATGCCGCCGTTGCCGCAAACATACAGGTTCCAGCCTTTTTCGGTGGCGATGATGCCGACGTCCTTGCCCTGCGCTTCGGCGCATTCCCGGGTACAGCCCGAGACGCCGAATTTCATTTTGTGCGGGGTGCGGATGCCTTTGTAGCGATGTTCCAGCGTGACGCCGAAACCGACGCTGTCGCCGACGCCATAGCGGCACCAGGTGCTGCCGACGCAGGTTTTCGCCATGCGCAGCGCCTTGGCGTATGCGTGCCCGGTTTCAAAGCCGGCGGCGAGCAGCTTGCGCCAGATGGCCGGCAGGTCGTCTTTCTGCGCGCCGAACATGCCGATGCGCTGCGAGCCGGTCATTTTGGTGTAAAGATTGTACTCCTTGGCGATCTGTCCGATGGCCAGCAGGCCGTCCGGGGTGATTTCGCCGCCGGCGGAGCGCGGTATCACCGAGTAAGTGCCGTCTTTCTGGATATTGCCGAGGAAGTTGTCGTTGGTATCCTGCAACGGCGTGTGCTGCGGTTTGAGGATGTATTCGTTCCAGCACGAGGCCAGCAGCGAGCCGACGGTCGGTTTGCAGACTTCGCAGCCGTAGCCTTTGCCGTATTTGGCCAATAACGCCTCGAACGACTTGATGCCTTCGACGCGGATCAGGTGGAACAGCTCCTGGCGTGAATAGGCGAAGTGTTCGCACAGGTGGTGGTTGACCTCGATGCCTTGCTTGCTCAGCTCGGCGTTCAACACCTGGGTGAGCAGCGGGATGCAGCCGCCGCAGCCGGTGCCGGCCTTGGTTTCGGCTTTCAGCGCCGCCACGGTGTGACAGCCTTGGTTGACTGCCCGGATGATGTCGCCTTTGCTGACGTCGAAGCAGGAGCAAATCTGCGCGCTTTCCGGCAGCGAATCCACGCCGATGGCCGGCTTGCTGCCCGCATGGGCCGGCAGGATCAGGCCGTCCGGGTTTTCCGGCAGCGCGATGCCGTTCAGCGCCAGCTGCAGCAGGTTGCCGTAATCGCTGGTATCGCCGACCAACACTGCGCCGAGCAGGGTTTTGTTGTCGGCGCTGACCACGATGCGTTTGTAGACCTCTTTGCTCTCATCCAGATAAACGTAGCTGCGGGCGCCCTCGGTACGGCCGTGGGCATCGCCGATGCCGCCGACGTCTACGCCCAGCAGTTTCAGTTTGGCGCTCATATCGGCACCCTGGAAGCCGTTTTCGCGGCCCAGCAGGTGATCGGCGGCCACCTGCGCCATTTTGTAACCCGGCGCCACCAGGCCGAAGGTGCGATCGCGCCAGGCGGCGCACTCACCGATGGCGTACACGTCCGGATCCGATGTCTGGCAGCAGTCGTTGATGGCGATGCCGCCGCGGCGGCCGATCTCCAGTCCGCATTGACGCGCCAGCTTGTCCTGGGCGCGGATGCCGGTGGAGAAAACGATGAAATCCACTTCCAGCAGGCTGCCGTCGGCGAAATGCAGGGTTTTGCGCGCCGTGCCGCCGCCGTTGACGATCTCCTGGGTGTTTTTCCCGGTGTGTACCTTGACGCCCATGCGCTCGATCTTGCGGCGCAGCTGGTCACCGCCCATCGGGTCGAGCTGTTCGGCCATCAGCACCGGAGCGAACTCGATCACGTGCGTTTCCACCCCCAGGCTTTTCAGCGCGCCGGCGGCTTCCAGCCCCAACAGCCCGCCGCCGACCACCGCGCCGCGTTTGCTGCGGCGCGCGCAGGCTTCAATGGCGTTCAGGTCTTCGATGGTGCGGTAAACGAAGCAGTCCTGGCTATCCGAGCCTTTAATCGGCGGGATCCACGGATAGGAGCCGGTGGCCATGATCAGCTTGTCGTAATAGACGGTGCGTCCGGTATTGGAGTGGATGACTTTCTCGTCGCGATTGATGGTGATGGCGCGTTCGCCGATCAGCACCTTCACGCCGTGCTTTTCGTAAAAGCCTTCGCGCACCAGCGACAGCTCTTCGGCGGTATGGTGCGAGAAATAGGAAGAGAGATGCACGCGATCGTAAGCGATGCGCGGCTCTTCGCAAAACACGGTGATGTCGAATAGGTCTTTGTCTGCTTTATCCAACAGATCTTCGATGAACCGGTGGCCGACCATGCCATTGCCGATCACGGCAAGTTTGACTCTGCTCATTATTGCCTCAAAATTCGGGTTTCCTAGGCTTACCTTATCCCTCCCGAGGGGCAATTTATTGATGCAAATCAATCGCGCCTTTATATACCCACAACGTGGTATATGAATGATTTTCCACGTTTTTTGATAAGTTGCGGATTTTATTCACCTTTAGCTGAAGCGAGTCAGGTCGCGCACCAACTACCCCGCTGGGAGTAGACGCGCAGGCCGGCATGCAACGGCGACTTTGTCAGCGCGATCCGCTGCCAGTATGATGAAGAAAACCAGCGCAACGGCAGAGGTGAAGGGTGGTGAAACGTCCATTGAAGTTTATCGACAACCTGCGTTTAAGCGGGCATGAAGGATTGTGGCAACTGGCGATAGAACAGGGGCGCATTGCGCACCTGGTGCCGCAGCCGGAAGGGCAGGAGTGGCGCAGCGACGTGCTGGATGCGCAGGGCGGGCTGGCGCTGCCGGCATTCGTCGAACCCCATATTCATCTGGATACCACCCAAACCGCCGGCCAGCCGGCCTGGAACCAGTCCGGCACGCTGTTTGAGGGGATTGAGCGCTGGGCAGAACGCAAAGCCTTGTTGACCCATGAAGACGTCAAGCAACGCGCCTGGCAAACGCTCAAGTGGCAGATCGCCAACGGCGTGCAGTATGTGCGCACCCACGTCGACGTTTCCGATCCCACGCTGACCGCACTGCGCGCCATGCTGGAAGTTAAGCAGGAGGTGGCGCCCTGGGTAACGCTGCAGATCGTCGCCTTCCCGCAGGAGGGGATCCTTTCCTATCCCAACGGCGAAGCATTGCTGGAAGAAGCGCTGCGGCTGGGAGCCGACGTGGTGGGCGCCATTCCGCATTTCGAGTTCACCCGCGAGTACGGCGTGGAGTCGCTGCACAAGGCATTCGCGCTGGCGCAAAAATACGATCGGCTGGTGGACGTGCACTGCGATGAAATTGACGATGAGCAATCGCGTTTCGTCGAGACCGTGGCGGCGCTGGCGCTGAAGCTGGAGATGGGGGAGAAAGTCACCGCCAGCCACACCACGGCGATGCACTCTTACAACGGCGCTTACGCCTCGCGGCTGTTCCGCCTGCTGAAAATGTCCGGCATCAACTTCGTCGCCAACCCGCTGGTGAACATTCACCTGCAGGGGCGTTTCGACAGCTACCCAAAACGGCGCGGCGTGACGCGGGTGAAGGAGATGCTGGAAGCGGAGATCAACGTCTGCTTCGGCCACGACGATGTGTTCGATCCCTGGTATCCGCTCGGCACCGCCAACATGCTGCAGGTGCTGCATATGGGGTTGCACGTGTGCCAGCTGATGGGCTATGGTCAAATCGACGACGGGCTGAAGCTGATCACCAGCCACAGCGCGCGCACGCTTAACCTGAGCGACTACGGCCTGGCGGCCGGCAACAGCGCCAACCTGGTGATCCTGCCGGCGGAAAGCGGTTTCGACGCGGTGCGCCGCCAGACGCCGGTGCGTTATTCGATTCGCCAGGGCGCGGTGATCGCCGAAACGCGGCCGGCGGAAACCACGCTGCATCTGCAGCAGGATGAGACGGTGGATTTTCGGCGCTAAGGCGCAAAAAAAGGGCGCCTTGCGGGCGCCCTTGATGTATTTGATGCGAAGAAATCAGTGCGTTACGTGACCGTGGCTGCGGTGCTTGGTCACGAAGCCCAGCAGCAGACACATCACGAACACCGCCAGGTACAGGCCGTTGGCGGTGGTCAGCGCCGCGTGCGCCCCGCCTTTCGCTACGATCGGGCCGGTGACCACGAAGGTCAGCATGGTGCCGATGGTGCCGCAGGTCAGGATAAAGTTGACCAGCTTCGGCGAGGAGACCTTGGTCTGCAGCGAGCCGAGGGTGATCAGCGTGGTGTAGATGGCGCTGGAAACGAAGCCCAGGGCCATGATGTAGTAGCCCAGGTGCTCCGGATTGTCGGTGCTGACGAACAGGTACATCGCGCCGGTGGCCAGCGCGGCCAGCACGGTAACGATGCGCTGCAGATCGAAGAAGCGCAGGATGAAGCTGAACACCCACATGCCGACCATGTATGAGGTCCAGAAGTCGCTCACCAGCTTACCGGCCTGGCCGATGTCCATGTTGAACGACTTGGTGGCGTACTCAGGCACCCACTGAATGAAGCCCAGCTGGCCAAGGATGTAGCACAGCGCGGCGATCGACAGGAACAGCACGCCGATGCCCCATTTTTCTTTCTCGACCGGTTGACCGGCGTCGGCGCCTTTCTTGCCCAGCACCGGGAAGTCGGAGCACAGGGTCAGCACGAAGATCCCCACGTACAGCAGGCCGATGCAGGCATAAACCCAGTACCAGCCGATATGGCGAGCCAGCAGCATGGCGGCGACGATTGGGAAAATCATCCCGGCCATGCTGAAGAAGGAATCGGTGAACAACAGGCGTGAACCGCGCTGGCGGCCGGCATACATGTGGGTGATCAGGAAGGTGCCGATCGACATGGTGATGCCGCTAACCACGCCAAGGATAAACATGCACAGCGAGAACATGGTCAGGCTCTTGCCGAGCATCAGCCCTGCCACCGCCAGCACCATCAGGACAAAGCCGAAGATCAGCTGACGCTTCAGCGGGATGATTTCCATCAGCCAGGCATTGAGGAAGATCGAAATCAAAATGCCGGCGTTGAGGAAAGTAAAGGTGTTACTCATGCTGGAAACCGGCAGATTAAAGTACTCTGCAATGTTTCCCATCACCATCCCTGTGACGATCACTAAAGCACCGGTCAGCGCGTACGAAAAGAAGCTGATCCAGGTAAGCCGTATGCGGTTACTGTCATTCATTATATAGGCCTGAATATGTCTGTTAGAGGTTTTAAAACTGGCATAAGGCCGCTGGCTTTTCCTGGCAAACGCAGAAAAAAGTCCCGTTCAGGCCACCAGGGGGCGGATCCTAGCACAGACAACGGGATTTTTTGTGATGGCTGTCGATTTTTTGATGCAACCCATGAAGGGGTGATACGCATTATTGTGATCTATTTGCGTACCGTCACAATGGAATCGCGGTTGATGATCGTCGGCTCAAAACGGTGCGTCGGGGTGGCGGGATCGATCAACCTGCGCGCCGCGTATTGCGCCATCTCGCTGATGGGAAAGTGTACGCTGCTCAACGCCGGGCGGACGAAGGGCGCGCGTTCGCCGCTGTCGTAGCAGATCAAGGAGATATCCTGCGGCACCCGCAGGCGGTGCTCGTTGATCGCCAGCAGGGCGCCGATCGCCATCTCTTCGTTGCAGCAGTAGATGGCGCTGGGCGGCGCGGCCTGCCGCAACAGGCGATCGGCGCAGCGGTAACCGCTTTCCAGATCGTAAACGCCCTCCAGACAGGCCACCGGCTCGATATTCGCCGCCTGCATCGCTTCTTCAAACCCTTGCAGCCGCAGGCGGCTCGACGGCCGCTCGCGCGGCCCGCTGATGCAGGCGATGCGCCGGTGGCCGGCGTCGAGCAGTTGCTGGGTCGCCATGCGGCTGGCGAGCGGATGATCGAAGGTGACGCAGCGGTCTTCCAGCCCCGGCACCAGACGATCGAGCAACACGAAATGACGTTGCTCCGCCGCCAGCTGGCGCAGCCGATCGTCGCTGAGAAAACGCACGTGCAGGATCACGCCGTCGCAGCGCAGGCTGAACAGCCGCTGCACCGCCTGCCATTCGTTTTCGGCGCTGTTGCGGCCCTGGGTCACCAGCAGCTGCTTGCCGTGGGATTCGGCCTCGGTTTGCACGAAGTCCATCAGCGCGCCGAAGAAGCCGCCGCGATACGACGTGGTGACCAACCCGAGGGTATTGCTATGGCTGGAGGCGAGCGCGCGGGCCGCCGGGTTGGGGGTGTAACCGAGCTGGGCGACGGCGCGCTCAACCTTCTCGCGGGTCGGCGCTTTGACGTTGCTGTCGCCGTTCACTACCCGCGATACGGTGGCGCGCGATACGCCCGCCAGCGCCGCGACATCTTCCAGTGTCACCATCGTCCAACTCCTGATTACGGCTAAAAAAATGGGTTCGGCGCGCCGAACCCCTGTCATACCGCGCGCAGGCGCTTACCTGAACTGCGGCAAATACGGCGCGTTTATCGTCAACACCTCGTCCAGCAACGGCTGCGCCAGATTGGCGTTGCCCACCAGCGGGTTGGCGATCAGCGCCAGCAAGCCGCTGCGGCGATCGCCGTGCACCGCGGCCTCGATGGTCAGGCGTTCGTAGGCTTTCACCTGCTGCGTCAGCGCCTGCATCGGTTCCGACAGCGGGCCGAAGGTCAGCGGATGCGCGCCCTGAGCATCGACGATACAGTTGATTTCTATCACAGCATCGTCCGGCAGGCCATGGATTGCGCCGCGGTTTGCGGTGTTGACCACTAATTGCGTGCCGAGATTATTATGGATAGCACGGATCAGCTCCAGCGCAACTTCGGAATAGAAAGAACCGCCGCGGAAGCTGAGCTGCTCCGGCTTACTGTTCAACTGCGGATCGGCATACAGCTCGAACAGCTCTTTTTCTACCTGCATCACCTGCTCGGCGCGGGTGCCGCGCTCGCCGGCGGCGGCCATCTCTTCCGCCAGCATCTCGCGGGTCTGGTAAAAATAGCGGTGGTACGGGCAGGGGATGGCGCCGAGCGCGCGCAGGAAGTCCGGCTGCCAGGGCTCTTCCTTGATGTTGTTCATGGTCAGCGCCGCGCCGTCGCACAGCATGTCGATCACGTTGCCGGTGACGTCGCGCCCCAGGTGCGTGACCTGATGCACCCAGACCATGTGGTTCAAACCGGCGAACCGCAGCTGCACGTCGGCGTAAGGCGCCTGCAGCATGTTGGCGATCATGTGATGCATGCTGATCGGTACGTTGCACAGGCCGATGATCTTCGCTTTGGTAAAGCGGGATACCGCCTCGGTGACGATGCCGGCCGGGTTGGTGAAGTTGATGATCCAGGCGTCCGGCGCCAGCTTTTCCACCCGACGGGCGATATCCAGCATTACCGGAATGGTGCGCAGCGCTTTGGCGAAGCCGCCGACGCCGGTGGTCTCCTGGCCGAGCAGCTGATATTTGAGGCCCAGCCGTTCGTCGGCGGCGCGCGCCGGCAGTTGCCCGACGCGGAACTGGGTCAGCACGAAAGCGGCGCCGCGAATCGCTTCGTCCAGCGCGAAGTGCACGCTGACCTTCACCTGTTCCAGCCCGTGGCGCGCCAGCATGCGGCGGGTCAGGGCGGCGATGGTTTCCACTTTTTGGCGGCCTGGCTCGACGTCCACCAGCGCCAGTTCGGTGACCGGCAGCTCATCGATGCGTTGGATCAGCCCATCGACCAGTTCGGGAGTGTAGCTGCTGCCACCGCCAATCACCGCGATTTTGAGCGTGCTCATGAGCGGCCCTCCGTTTGCGACTGACGGCGATAGAGCTCGATCATGTCGTCGGCCAGATCCTGGATCACCATGGCGTTCATCAGATGATCCTGCGCATGTACCGTGATCAGGTTGATCGCCAGCTTGCCGCAGCCTTCGTCCAGGCCGATCAGCTCGGTCTGGATCAGGTGCGCCTTCTTCACCCACTCTTTGGATTCGACCATGTGTTTGGCCGCGGCGGCGAAGTCACCGGCGCGCGCTTGCCGCAACGCCATCAACGCATTACTGCGCGCGCTGCCGGAGAACACCAGCAGTTCCATGATGGTGCTTTCAAACTCGGGGCTGACTTCAGTCATCAATTCACTCACGTCATTTCTCCAGGGGTTGCGCGGCGACGCCGCCGTGGGATACCTCAGTATCCGTTCTTTTTATAATGAGAGCGCTCTCATTTATATAGGGTAACGGCAACGGGTGTGCAAACTGGGAGGTAGATCGCAAAAAACGCCCCGGGGAGGCGCTGGGCAAAAAATGCGTGACGCGGTTGGCAAAAAAGCCTTCTGCGCCCATACTTTCCGCAGCAAAATTCAGGGCCACCTAGGATATGTCCCGTAATTGGGTAAATATAGGTAAATGGCTGGCACTTGCCGATACAGCTCTTTAGAATCAAAGCGCTTTTCCGTTGTTTGTCTCTCAGAGAAAGGACCCGTTAATGTTCAAACGTACTTTAGTGACCTTCGTCGCGCTGTGTTCCCTGACAGCGATGGCGCCAGCGGCGCTCGCCACCGGTGAAACCCATGTCATGCTGACCACCTCGGCAGGGAATATCGAGTTGGCGCTCGACAGTCAGAAGGCACCGGTTTCCACCCAGAATTTCGTCGATTACGTGAACAGCGGGTACTACAACAACACCATCTTCCACCGCGTGATCCCGGGCTTTATGATCCAGGGCGGCGGTTTCACCGCTGACATGCAGCAGAAATCCACCAAGGCGCCAATCAAGAACGAAGCCGACAACGGCTTGCGCAACCTGCGCGGCACCATCTCGATGGCGCGCACCGCCGACAAGGACAGCGCCACCAGCCAGTTCTTCCTGAACGTGGCCGATAACGCCTTCCTGGATCACGGCCAGCGTGACTTCGGCTACGCGGTATTCGGCAAAGTGGTGAAAGGCATGGACGTGGTGGACAAAATTGCCCAGGTGCCGACCGGCAACGTCGGCCCTTACCAGAATGTGCCGACCAAACCGGTGGTGATTCTGTCGGCCAAGGTACTGCCGTAAGTTTTTTGGCCGATCCCGCGGGGGTCGGCCGCTCCTTCCTCCCGAAGCCTTGCCTTCATCACTGTTTTCTCCTGCGCCCCATGCTCTAATCGGCAGACAATAATCAGACCGGAAATCCGGCGTTCGCCCTTTGTTGTCTCTGGATGAGTTGCTGCCATGTATGAATTTAACCAGGTGCTGTTGCTGCTGCAGCAGATGTGCGTCTATCTCGTCATCGCCTATCTGCTGAGCAAAACCCCGCTGTTTATCCCGCTGATGCAGGTGACCATTCGCCTGCCGCACAAGCTGCTGTGTTACGTGATCTTCTCGGTGTTCTGCATCATGGGCACCTATTTCGGGCTGCACATTCAGGATTCGATCGCCAATACCCGCGCGATAGGCGCGGTCCTGGGCGGCCTGCTGGGCGGGCCGTCGGTAGGCTTTCTGGTCGGGCTGACTGGCGGCCTGCACCGGTATACGCTCGGCGGCATGACCGACGTCGCCTGCGCGATCTCCACGGTGTCGGAAGGCCTGGTCGGCGGCATCGTACACAGCATCGCCATGCGCCGCGGGCGCATCGAACTGCTGTTCAATCCGCTGTTCGTCGGCGGCGTGGCGCTGGTGGCGGAAGTGTTGCAGATGGCGATCATTCTGGCGGTGGCGCGCCCTTACAACGAGGCGTTGCAGCTGGTGGAACACATCGCGCTGCCGATGATGATCGCCAATACCGTCGGCGCGGCGATGTTTATGCAAATCCTGCTGGATCGGCGCGCGATGTTCGAGAAATACACCAGCGCTTTCTCTTCCAAGGCGCTGAAAATCGCCGAGCGTACCGAGGGCATCCTGCGGCAGGGCTTCGATCAGGAAAACAGCATGAAGGTCGCCCGGGTGATTTATCAGGAACTGGGCATCGGCGCGGTGGCGATCACCGATCGCGACAAGCTGTTGGCGTTTATCGGCATCGGCGACGATCACCACCTGCCGGGGACGCCGATCGCCTCGGTGCATTCGCATCGCGCCATCGACAACAACGAGGTGGTGTACGCCGACGGCAACCAGCTCTCTTACTGCTGCTCGATCAATCCGGCCTGCAAGCTGGGATCGACGCTGGTGATCCCGCTGCGCGGCGAAAACCAGCGGGTCATCGGCACCATCAAGCTGTACGAACCGAAAAGCCAGCTGTTCAGCACCATCAACCGCACGCTGGGCGAAGGCATCGCCAGCCTGCTCTCGGCGCAGATCATGGCCGGACAGTACGAGCGCCACAAGCAGTTGTTGGCGCAGTCGGAGATCAAGCTGTTGCATGCGCAGGTCAACCCGCATTTCCTGTTCAATGCGTTGAATACGCTGGTGGCGGTGATCCGCCGTGATGGCGAGCGCGCCTGCGAGTTGGTGCAGTCCCTTTCGACCTTCTTTCGCAAAAACCTCAAGCGCTCGGATGATGAAGTCAGCCTGGCGGACGAGATAGAACATGTGAACGCCTACCTGCAGATCGAGAAAGCGCGTTTCGCCGATCGGCTGGAGATTGCGGTATCGCTGCCCGAGGCGCTGCTGGCGGCGCGGCTGCCGGCGTTTTCGCTGCAGCCGATCGTCGAGAACGCCATCAAGCACGGCACCTCGCATCTGTTGGGCGTGGGCCGCATCGAAATCGGCGCCTGTTGCGAAGGCGATCATCTGCTGCTGCAGGTGACGGACAACGCCGGGCTGTTCCAGCCGAAACCGAACTGCAGCGGGCTGGGTATGAATCTGGTGGATAAACGCATTCGCGTGCGCTACGGCGAAGGCTATGGTGTGCAGGTGGATTGCCGGCCGGACGCCTATACCCGCATTACGCTCAATGTTCCCATGGAGAGGGCCGCCTGATGTTAAACGTACTGATTGTTGACGATGAGCCTTCCGCGCGCGACAACCTGCGCCATCTGCTGGAGGCCGAAGCGGGGATCGCGATCATCGGCGAATGCGCCAACGCCATCGAAGCCATCAGCCAGATCCACCGGCTGCAGCCGGACGTGGTGTTTCTCGATATTCAAATGCCGCGTATCAGCGGGCTGGAAATGGTCGGCATGCTGGATCCCAATCGGATGCCGCACATCGTGTTTCTGACCGCCTACGACGAATACGCGGTGCAGGCGTTCGAGGAGCACGCCTTCGACTATCTGCTGAAGCCGGCGGAGCCGAAGCGGCTGAGCAAGACGCTGCAACGCCTGCGGCAGCGCAGTGCGCCGCAGGACGTGACGGCGCTGGATGAGAGCGCCGGCTACCTGAAATACATTCCCTGCACCGGCCACAGCCGCATCTATCTGCTGCGGTTTGACGAGGTGCTGGCGATCCGTTCCAAACTGAGCGGGGTATTCGTGGTGCGCAGCGACGGCATGGAGTGTTTCACCGAATTGACGCTGCGCACGCTGGAAAGTCGTACGCCGCTGGTGCGCTGCCATCGGCAGTATTTGGTCAACCTGGAGCAGGTGCGCGAGATCCGCTTCGAAGAAGGCGGCGCGGCGGAGATGATCATGTCCGCCGGCGATCCGGTGCCGGTCAGCCGGCGCTATTTGAAAGCGCTGAAGGAGCAACTGGGGCTGCGGGGGTGACTATACGGGTGGCCACCGGCGGCGGGTATGCACGATGGCCAAGATGATGACGCGTTGAGCCGCCCATTCATAGACCAGCAGATAGGACGAAGAGATGACCAACTCGCGCGTGCCGGCTATCCGACCCGTTTTTCCGCTGGCGGGATGATGCACGAGGCGTGCCGCCGCGTCAGCGATTTTTACATCATTTTCCGCGGCAGCGGCCGGGTTTTTAAGTTCCAACCATTCATAAATCGCCAGACGATCGGCGATGGCGGGTTCCGTCCATATCAGTTTCACAAAAGTCCTTTTGTGGTTTATCGCGTTGATTTAGCTCTGCGTTCGGCGAAATAAGCGGCGACCTCTTCATCGTCGGCTAACTTGCCTTCACGCAACGCCTTGCGGCTCACCTCGACTTTTTCCCTCAGCCACTGGTCGTATTCTTCCTGCTGAGCCTGGCGGCTGACAAACTCGCGCATGAAATCGCGCAGCAGTTGTGAAGCCGTGCGGTCGGCGGCCTTTGCTGCGCTGGCAAAAGCGGTTTTTAACTCTTCATCCACGCGGATTACCACGGTAGATTCAGGCATGGTATTTACCTCGTATATACAGCGTAATATTCACTATAACACCGCCGCTTTATTGTTCAAGCAAGGACGGTCGGAGGCTCTGGCGTTAAGCGCAATCTGAATTCATCAGGCTCCGACGGCGCCCTTTTTGTTTGTCCTTGACGGGGTTACGCGGCGCTTATAGCTTTATTGCATCAACAGGCGCGTTTCGCGCCGCGTCAGCGTCAAAGGAACAGAAAATGAGTGAACCACGGATTATCGCCAAGGCGATGAAAGACGGAAAACCGGAACAGGATCTGGTGATTTTGCCGGCGTTGGCCAACCGCCACGGGTTGATTACCGGGGCAACCGGCACCGGCAAGACGGTGACGCTGCAAAAAATGGCCGAACAGTTCTCGCGCATCGGCGTGCCGGTGTTCCTGTCGGACGTGAAGGGCGATCTGTCCGGCATCGGCGCCGAGGGCGTGCCTTCCGAGAAGCTGCAGGCGCGCCTGGCGGCGATCGGCGTCACCGACTGGCAGCCGCAGGCCTGCACCATTATCCCGTGGGATATTTACGGCGAAAAGGGGCATCCGATCCGCGCCACGATTTCCGATCTCGGGCCGCTGCTGCTGGGGCGCCTGTTGGATCTGAACGAGGTGCAAAGCGGCGTGCTGCAGCTGGTGTTCAAAATCGCCGATGACAATGCGCTGCTGCTGTTGGACATGAAAGACCTGCGCGCCATGGTGCAGTTCGTCGGCGATAACGCCAAACAATTCCAGACTCAGTACGGCAATATCTCTGCCGCGTCGATCGGCGCCATCCAGCGCGGGTTGCTGACGCTGGAAGAGCAGGGCGCCAACCAGTTCTTCGGCGAGCCGATGCTGGACATCAACGATCTGATGAAAACCGACGCCAACGGTCATGGCGTGATCAACCTGCTGGCGGCGGACAAGCTGATCAATCAGCCGAAGCTGTATTCAGTGTTCCTGCTGTGGCTGCTGGCCGAGCTGTTTGAACATCTGCCGGAAGTGGGCGACCCTGAACAGCCGAAGCTGGTGTTCTTCTTCGATGAAGCGCACCTGCTGTTCAACGACGCGCCGGCGGCGCTGTTGACCAAGATCGAACAGGTGGTGCGCCTGATCCGCTCCAAAGGCGTCGGCATTTACTTCGTCACCCAGAACCCGCTGGATATCCCGGACAGCGTGCTGGGCCAGTTGGGCAACCGCGTACAGCATGCGCTGCGCGCCTTCACGCCGCGCGATCAGAAGGCGGTGAAGACGGCGGCGCAAACCCTGCGCGCCAATCCAGCCTTCGATGCCGAAACGGCGATCACCGAGCTGGGCGTGGGCGAAGCGCTGGTGTCATTCCTCGACGAGAAGGGCCGGCCGAACGTGGTGGAGCGGGCGATGGTCATCGCGCCGGAATCCAAGATGGGCATGCTCGGCGCGGAAGGGCTGAACAGCGCGATCAACAAGTCGCCGCTGTATGGCCGCTATGAAGACATGATTGACCGCGAGTCCGCTTACGAGAAGCTGTCGTCGGGCGGCTTCGCCACCGTCGGCACTGCGCAGCAGGGGCAGCAACCGCAGGCGCAAGCGCAGCAACAGACGGGCGGCGGCCTGATGGACGGATTGAACGAGCTGCTGTTCGGTTCCACCGGCCCGCGCGGCGGCAAACGCGACGGCATCGTCCAGACCGCCGCCAAGAGCATGGCGCGCGATCTCGGCCGGCAGATCCTACGCGGCGTACTGGGCTCGATCACCGGCGGCCGTAAAAAGTAAGCGGAAATTATCGTCGGCAGCGGCGGGTTAAATCAGTAAACTATGGCGGCGTTTTTCTCTGCCGGACCTAACATGCTGCTGCTGATCGATAACTACGACTCCTTTACCTATAACCTTTACCAGTACTTCTGCGAGTTGGGCGCCGAGGTGGTGGTGAAGCGCAATGATGAGCTGCAGCTGGCCGATATCGAGCGGCTGGCGCCGCAGCATCTGGTGATTTCCCCCGGCCCTTGTACCCCGAACGAAGCGGGCATCTCGCTGGCCGCCATTCGTCATTTCGCCGGCAAGCTGCCGATCCTCGGGGTGTGCCTGGGGCACCAGGCGCTGGGGCAGGCGTTCGGCGCCGAGGTAGTGCGCGCCCGCGCGGTGATGCACGGCAAAACCTCGGCGATTCGCCATCTGGGCGTCGGCGTGTTTCGCGGCCTGAGCGATCCGCTGACCGTGACGCGTTACCATTCGCTGGTGCTGAAAGCCGATACGCTGCCGGATTGCTTTGAAGTGACCGCCTGGAGCGAACGCGACGGCGTGCGCGACGAGATCATGGGCATCCGCCACCGCACGCTGGCGCTGGAAGGGGTGCAGTTCCATCCGGAAAGCGTGCTCAGCGAGCAGGGCCATCAGCTGTTGGACAATTTTCTCAGGCGTTAATCCCTTCGCATTTTTTTCGCCCGTCAGGCGTTTTGCATTTGCGCTTTAGTGTTTTTTTATGCATATTTCGTGATTATATTTTCATTATAACATCGCAATAGCGCTGAAAAACCTTCAGGGTGGAGCCGAAAATGACTGACAAATCCGCAGTGAGCCGCAGCACCTTTGACCAGGTGATCCTGCCTGTTTATGCACCCGCCCAGTTTGTGCCGGTGCGCGGCCAAGGCAGCCGGGTCTGGGATCAGCAGGGAAAAGAGTATATCGATTTTTCCGGCGGCATCGCGGTGACGGCGCTGGGACACTGCCACCCGGCGCTGGTCGAGGCGCTCAAACGTCAGGGGGAAACCCTGTGGCATACCAGCAACGTCTTCACCAATGAACCGGCGCTGCGCCTGGCGAGTAAACTGATCGACGCCACCTTCGCCGATCGGGTGTTCTTCGCCAACTCCGGCGCAGAGGCCAACGAGGCGGCGTTCAAACTGGCGCGCCATTACGCCATTACCCGTCACAGCCCGTACAAAACCAAAATCATCGCCTTCTATAACGCGTTTCATGGCCGCACGCTGTTCACCGTGTCGGTGGGCGGGCAGGCCAAATATTCCGACGGGTTCGGGCCGAAGCCGGCCGACATCGTGCACGTGCCGTTCAACGATCTGGCGGCGGTGAAAGCGGTGATGGACGACCACACCTGCGCGGTGGTGATGGAGCCGATTCAGGGCGAGGGCGGCATTATGCCGGTCGACGCCGACTTCCTTAAAGGCGTGCGCAAACTGTGCGACCAACATCAGGCGCTGCTGGTGTTCGATGAAGTGCAAAGCGGCATGGGGCGCAGCGGCAAGCTGTTCGCCTATATGCATTATGGCGTGACGCCGGACATTCTCACCACCGCCAAGGCGCTGGGCGGCGGTTTCCCGGTGAGCGCCATGCTGACTACCGAAGAGATTGCGTCGGTGATGCAGGTGGGCACTCACGGCACCACCTACGGCGGCAACCCGCTGGCCTGCGCGGTGGCGGAGGCGGCGCTGGACGTGATCAATACGCCGGAGGTGCTGAGCGGCATCGAGCAGCGCCATGCGCTGTATGTGCAGGCTTTGCAGAATATCGGCGATAAATACGGTATTTTCACCGCCATTCGCGGCATGGGGTTGCTGATCGGCGCCGAGCTGACGCCGCATTATCACGGCAGAGCGCGCGATTTCCTCACCGCCGCCGCCGCGCGTGGTCTGATGATCCTCAATGCCGGGCCGAACGTGATCCGCTTCGCGCCGGCGCTGGTGGTGGAGCTGCAGGATATCGAGGCCGGCATGGCGCTGTTCGAGCTGGCGGTGCAGGATGTGATCAACGCCTGAAGCCCGCGCGGCATATAACGGGGCGCGGCATGCCGCGCCCTTATTGATCGCGCAGTTTGCGCTTGAGCCAGATGCCGTGGTGCGGGCGCTGGCGCCAGGCCAGCGACGAAATGGTGTGCATCACGCTCAGGTGCGACAAAATGCGCCGCAGATGGCGCTCCATCTCGGTAACGGGCATGTCCGGATGCAGATCCGGCGGCTGCATGATGCCGCTGTTGCCGCTGCTCGGGCCGTCGTATTCCAAGCGCTGCTGGCAGCTTTGCAGCGCGATTTCACAGGTTTGCAGATACGCTTCCGCCAGCTTTGGCGTCAGCATGTAGTGCTCGCGCGCCAGGATGGTCATGGCGTTCAGGTGTTCGACGATGAACTGGCTGTGAGTGACCCACAGCCGCATGTCCGCCAGATAGTTCGAGGCGAACCCCGGTTCCTGCATCGCCTGATTGAGCGAAGTGAACAGCGCATTGTGCGCCTGGTTGACCTGCATGCGGGCATAGGCCAACGCGGTGGCGTCCGGCTCCGGTTGCTTCAGCATCAGCCGCAGCGTGGCTTGATCGTTTTCCAGCGCCTGATGGGCATTCTTGCGCAGCAGCCCGCTTTGCCACTGCGGCCACAGCCAAATGGTGCCGCCGAACGCCAGCACGCAGCCGATCAGCGTATCGATCAGACGCGGCACCAAAAAATGCGAGCCGTTCAGCGCCAGCAGCTGCAGGGTGTAAACCGCCGTGACCGTAAAGCCAATCACCGACAGCCCGTAGTTCTTGCGCGAAACCAGGTAGGCCAACAGCGTGATCATCAGCATGATGCTCAGTGTTTCTGCTTCCGGTAATTGCAGCTGCAACAGCCCGGCCGCCAGCAACAAACCGGCGATCGTGCCGAGCGCACGGTGCTGAATACGCACCCGGGTGGCGTTATAGCCGTTTTGGCTCACCAGCATGATGGTGAGCAGTATCCAGTACGGCTTCGGCAGATTGAATACCGCCCCCAGGCTGCTGCCGACCGCCAGCGTCACCCCCAGCCGCGCGGCGTTGCGCAGCGCCGTGGATTTGAACGACAGGTAGCTGGCCAACGCCGGCCAAAACGGCAGGCGATGCTGGCTGGGCATCAAATCGCGGCGGTACAGCGGATGCTGGGTGCGCAGCAGGCGGGCAATGCGGCTGAAATGGTAGTAACAAAACTGGCCGACCGGGTTGTCGGGATGCTGCGCCGCCATTTTTTCCAGCGCCGCCAGTTCGTGCGTCATGGAAAAGCGCTTCGAATGTTGATGGTAGAGAATATCGTGCGCCACCACGCGCAGCCGCCCGGCGATCACCTGAGCGTTGCGGCGAATGATCGCTTCGGCCTGGCTCTGCTCCATCAGTTTTTGTACTTCCTCCGGCAAGTGCAGGCTGACGGTGATGTGCTCCTGCAGATCCATCGCCACCTGAAAGGCGCGTTGCAGACGCTTTTGATCGAGGTTGTTGGCGTGCGGCAGGAAATTAAGCTGTTGGTACAGCAGGCTGATCAGATCCATCACCTTTTGCTGGCGCACCAGCAGCGGCGGCAGCGCGGTCTGCGGATCGGTGTGCTGAGTCAGCAGCGAGTATTTGGCTTCGAAGTAGTCCGCCAGTTCCAGATAGAGCTGGCTCAGCGTCTCGCGCATCGGCTGCTCTTTCCACAGCCGGAACCAGAACCAGGTGAATAAGCCGTACCAGGCGGTGCCGATCGCGTACAGTAGCGGCGCCTGCCAGAGAGGCACGGTGCCGGCCATGCTGAGGGAGAAGATGGCGGCCACCAACGCCGCCGGCAACAGCCGGGCGTGCAGCGGGCTGATTTCGCCGGTGACGCCGAGCAGCAGCGCCAGGCCCAGCATCAGCGCCGGCAGCGGCACGTGCCACAGCAGGGCTTGTTGCAGCAGCAGGCTGCTGAGGGCAAACAGCGTACCGCCGACGATCAGCCGTTTAAAGAAGCGCCTATGCGGCGTGTCCAGACCGGCGATATTGCAGCAGGCGGGCACCAGAGAGAACATCAGGCCGAGCTGCAGCTGGCCAATCAGCAGGCCAAACAGCACCGGCAGGCACAACACCAGCGTTTGTCGCAGTGCGTAGTTGACTTCCGGGTGGTAAATCAGGCGGCGCCACATGGCAGAGAGCAGACAAAAAAACGGCGCAGATTGCGCCGTTTCTTCAGGGATTAACGGGTGCCGTAGACGACAATGGTCTTGCCGTGGGCGGAAATCAGGTTTTGATCTTCCAGCATTTTCAGAATACGGCCAACGGTTTCACGCGAGCAGCCGACGATCTGGCCGATTTCCTGGCGGGTGATCTTGATCTGCATGCCGTCCGGGTGAGTCATGGCGTCGGGTTGCTTCGCCAGATTCAGCAGGGTTTGCGCGATGCGGCCGGTGACGTCCAGGAAGGCGAGGTTGCCCACTTTTTCTGAGGTAACCTGCAGGCGGCTCGCCATTTGGGCGGACAGACGCATCAGGATGTCCGGGTTCACCTGGATCAGCTGGCGGAATTTCTTGTAGGAAATTTCGGCCACTTCACAGGCTGTTTTGGCGCGAACCCAGGCGCTGCGCTCCTGGCCTTCTTCGAACAATCCGAGCTCGCCGATGAAATCCCCCTGGTTGAGGTAGGACAGGATCATCTCTTTACCTTCTTCATCCTTGATCAGCACCGCGACGGAGCCTTTCACGATGTAGTAAAGCGTTTCGGCCTTTTCACCTTGGTGAATCAGCGTACTCTTCGATGGATATTTGTGGATATGGCAATGAGACAGGAACCATTCGAGAGTAGGGTCTGTTTGCGGTTTGCCGAGAACCATTCGCTGTTATCCTCTGTTGTTATCGCTGCCTTGTGTCACAGGGGTCAGAGTTCCCTGTAAAACCCGCCTGTAGCCGCAGTTATGAGCGAGGGCTACCGGCAAGTTTTGAGGCGTGTCATAAAAATACGCTGTCGCTCTAGCATATTAACTTGCCGTAAGCGCTGCAAGCTACATTCTGTTAACATACCGGTAAAGGAGCCTTTCTCTGGGCGTTTCCCTGAAATTCAGTGTCCCGGAAAGATTTATTGCGGCTCTGTTTGTAGCACAGAGTAAGGCGGGTGTCTCGTGTTGTCTCGCTTCAGCATGATTAGCATCAGGTTACGTTGCCTGTTTCTATGCGAAAGCGTACTCTGATTTTAAGAAATCAACCGGAGTGACCAGAATGCAGGCAAGAGTTAAGTGGGTGGAAGGGTTAACGTTTTTGGGTGAATCGGCCTCCGGCCACCAGGTGCTGATGGACGGCAACGCCGGCGATAAAGCGCCCAGCCCGATGGAGATGGTGCTGATGTCGGTGGGCGGCTGCAGCGCGATCGACGTGGTGTCCATCCTGCAAAAAGGGCGCAACGACGTGCGCGACTGCGAGGTGAAGCTGACCTCCGAGCGCCGTGCAGAAGCCCCGCGGTTGTTCACCCATATCAACCTGCACTTCATCGTCACCGGCCAGGATCTGACCGACAAAATCGTAGAGCGAGCGGTGAACCTGTCGGCGGAGAAGTACTGCTCGGTGGCGCTGATGCTCAACAAGGCCGCCACGGTGACCCACAGCTTCGAGATCCGCCAGCCGGCGTAATCGAGACGGAGCGCGGCCCTCCGCCGCGCTCAACGCGTTTATTCGATCTTCTTGCCTTCCAGCAGCCGCTGCACCAGCGGCGCCATGATCAGCTCCATCGCCAGCCCCATCTTGCCGCCCGGCACCACTAACGTATTGATGTGCGAGATAAACGAGCCCTGCAGCATCGCCAGCAAATAGGGGAAGTCAATCTGATCCAGCCCGCGGAAGTGGATCACCACGAAGCTTTCATCCAGTGAGGGAATGGCTTTGGCGGCGAACGGGTTGGAAGTATCCACCGTCGGTACGCGCTGGAAGTTGATGTGGGTGCGCGAGAACTGCGGCGTGATGTAGTTGATGTAGTCTTCCATCGAACGCACCACCGAATCCATCACCGCCTCGCGGGAGTGGCCGCGTTCGCCGGTATCGCGGATCAGCTTCTGTATCCACTCCAGGTTGACGATCGGCACCACGCCGACCAGCAGATCGACGTGGTTGGCCACGTCATGGTGCTCGGTGACCACACCGCCGTGCAGCCCCTCGTAGAACAGCACGTCGGTCGGCGCCGGCAGCGGCTCCCACGGGGTGAAGGTGCCCGGCACCTGATTGTAGGGCACCGCTTCGTCGTAGGTGTGCAGGTACTTGCGCGAACGGCCGGTGCCGTTTTTGCCGTACTCGATAAAGCTCTGCTGCAGCAGGCCGAAGTCGTTGGCCTCGGGGCCGAAATAGCTGATGTGTCTGCCTAGATCGCGCGCCTTGCGGATCGCCGCGTCCATTTCCGGCCGGGTGTAGCGGTGGAAGCTGTCGCCCTCCAGCTCGGCGGCGCGAATGTTGAGCTGTTGGAAGATTTTGCGGAACGCCACGCTGGTGGTGGTGGTGCCGGCGCCGCTGGAACCGGTCACCGCGATAACGGGATGTTTGGCAGACATGGTGGTTGTCACTCCGTGTTGAATGCGCCGGCGTCAGGGGATTATTGTGGCTCTTGTTGACGCTCTCTATGTCAGGAAAAAATGGCGCGCGCTGGTTTGCAATGTCCCATTGTTACCTGATTTTTTCCGTCAGTCATAGAACCGGGCGCCACTAAATTTCTTCCTGCCCGGCGCGGAACTGACCGCGCGGCATGATGTTGACGCTCTCATGCAGTTCCGACCACACCAGCACCACTTCGCCGTTTTTCAGCTGGCGGCGCACGTCCTCCACCTTCTGCTCCAGCGATCGTTCGTGCTCGCCGTAATCGGTGCCTTCACGCAGCACAAAGGATTCGATCAGGCTGTTCAGGGTGTCGGTTGCCAGTTCTTGCCAGGGAATGATCACGTCGGGATGTCCAGATAAGGGGAAAGCCAGGCCGGAATGCGATGCTCCAGCCACATGTGCGGTTTTTTCAGCGTGCCGCCGACAAAGCCGACGTGGCCGCCGAACTCGGTCAGCTGATATTCGATATTGCGCGGCAGGCCGGCGACGTCGGGGATCACCTCATGGGTCATGAAGGGATCGTCCTTCGCATGGATGATCAGCAGCGGCGTTTGGATCGCCGGCAACAGCGGCAGGGCGCTGCAGCGGCGATAATAATCGGTGGCGTCGCTGAAGCCGTGAATGCGCGAGGTGATGGCGTCGTCGAATTCGCGGATGCGCCGCAACCCGTTCAGCTGTGACAGCTTGAGCGGCAGGGTGTCCGGGTAGTGCAACAGCTTGCGGGTGGCGTTTTGTTTCAGCTGCCCCAACAGGTAGCGCTGATAGACGCGGGAGAAACCTTGCTCCATGCGATAGGCGCAGGGCTCCAGCATCAGCGGCGCCGAGACCACCACCGCCGCCTGCAGCAGGCTGTCGGCGCCTTGCTGCGCCAGATAACAGGCCAGCATGTTGCCGCCGAGCGAAACGCCTACCGCCGCGGTTGGCACCTCGCCGTAGCTGTCGCGCAGCCAGCGCAGGAAGAAACGCGCGTCTTCGGTTTCGCCGGAGTGGTAGATGCGCTGTTTGCGGTTGGGCACGCCGCTGCAGCCGCGAAAGTGCATCACCACCCCGAGCCAGCCACGTTCGCGCCAGGCGTTGAGCAGGCCATGCGCGTAGGGGCTGTAGAAGCTGCCCTCCAGACCGTGGAACAGCACCGCGCGCGGTTTGTCGCGCGCCTGCGCCGGATCCTCGCTCCAGGCGAGATCGACGAAATCGCCGTCGGGCAATTCCAGCCGTTGCCAATGCGGTTTCAATAACACGCGGCGGCGCACCAGCCGCGGCAACAGCGTTTGCAGGTGCGGGTTACTGGCCCCGGTCAGGGGGCGAAAGACGTCATGCATAGGCGGAGTAAAAATGTTGTTGGCGACTATTGTGAGATCCCAGGCGCACTGTTAGCTTCAATACCAATAACTGACAATGATACTGCAAAAAAGCGCCTTGGGTGAGGAGCACCCGTGCCATGGAACCGAGTTTATTCCTTTCGATGCTGGGCTTCCTGTGGGTCGCCGCCATCACGCCTGGCCCCAATAACCTGCTGCTGACCACCTCCGGCGCTCATTTCGGCTTTATGCGTTCGCTGTGGCTGATGATCGGCATCATGCTCGGCATGCAAAGCATTTTGCTGCTGGTGGCCTTCGGCGTCGGCAGCCTGATCCTGGTTTACCCGTCGCTGCACCTGATCCTGAAAATCCTCGGCAGTTTGTACCTGCTGTGGCTGGCGTGGAAAGTCGCCACCGCCGCCTATGAAAAGCTGGAAACCGACGTGGCGCCGCCGCAGCCGGTGCGGCTGTATCAGGGCTGGCTGTTGCAGTTCCTCAACCCGAAAGCCTGGCTGATGGCGCTGGGCGCGGTGGCGAGCTTCAGTCTGGCGGGCGATAAGTACAACGGTTCTATTGCGGCGATCGCGCTGGGCATTTTGGCGGTCAACATCGTCGCCGGCGTTATCTGGCTGGCGTTCGGCACGGTGATCGGCCGCCTGCTGCGCAGCAAAAAGGCCTGGATTATCTTCAACGTTTCCATGGGGCTGCTGACTGCAGCCTGTGTATTACTGATTTGGCATTAAGGAGCGGAACGATGGCGGAAAACTATTATCACGTGGTCGCCTTTACCGGTGAGGGGCTGCGCGGCAACCCGGCCGGGGTCTGCCTGCTGACGCAGCCGCTGCCGACGGAGCGGCTGCAGGCGATCGCCAACGAGATCGGCCTGCCGGAGACCAGCTTTGTCTGGGATGACGGCGACATGACCGCCATTCGCTGGTTTACCCCGGAGCGTGAGGTCGATCTTTGCGGCCATGGCACGCTGGCGGCGGCGCATGTGATGTTCAGCGCGGTTAACCCGGCGCTGAAGGATATTCGCTTCAGATCGGCCGGCGGCGAGCTGTTCGTCAAGCGCGATGAGCGGGATGGGGAGCGGCTGGTGCTTGATTTCCCCGCCAGGCCGCCGCAGAAAGTCGCCGAACCGGCGGGCCTCGCGGCGCTGCTGGGCGTGCAGCCGCAGGAAGTGTGGCAGGCGAAAGCGCTGCTGGCGGTGGTGGAAAATGAGGCGCAGGTGCGCGCGCTGCGCCCGGACATCCCGGCGCTGATCGCATTGGCCGGCCGCGCGGTGATCGTCACCGCGCCGGGTGACACCGTGGACTTCGTTTCGCGCTATTTCACGCTCGACGGCGGCGAGGATCCGGTGACCGGTTCCGCGCATTGTACGTTGATGCCTTACTGGACGGCGCGTCTCGGCCGCCATCGGCTGCACGCCCGGCAGATTTCGGCGCGCGGCGGCGAGCTGTTCTGCGAACTGCAAGGGGACCGCACGTTGCTCGGCGGCTACGCTCACGTGTTCTTGCGCGGGACGATCGTGCTGTGATTCCCTTTAATATTACCTAAGGTAATAAAGAAGACTTTTTTATTCTTTTATCGCCCGTCATCGCTCAGATAAAACTGTCAGCAACTGAACAGATTTTTATCAACGGAGCGGAACATGGCGGGCAAACTCTTTTCTTTACGCAACGCGGCGCTGCTGGCGCTGTCGCTCAGCGCGGCCAGCGCCTATGCGGTGGACGTCACCGTGGCGTACCAGACGTCGGCGGAGCCGGCCAAGGTGGCGCAGGCGGAAAACAGCTTCGCCAAACAGTCCGGTGCGACCGTCGACTGGCGTAAGTTCGACAGCGGCTCCAGCGTGTTGCGCGCGCTGGCCTCCGGCGACGTGCAGATCGGCAATATCGGCTCCAGCCCGCTGGCGGTGGCCGCCAGCCAAAAACTCCCCATCGAAGTGTTCCTCATCGCCTCGCAGCTCGGCAGTTCCGAAGCGCTGGTGGTGAAGAATGACATCAAAAGCCCGCAGGATCTGATCGGCAAGCGCATCGCGGTGCCGTTTATTTCTACGACTCATTACAGCCTGCTGGCCTCGCTCAAACATTGGGGCATCAAGCCTGAACAGGTGAAGATCCTCAATCTGCAGCCGCCGGCCATCGCCGCCGCCTGGCAGCGCGGCGACATCGACGGCGCCTACGTCTGGGCGCCGGTGGTCAACGAACTGGCCAAACAGGGCAAGGTGTTGACCGACTCCGAGCAGGTGGGCGAATGGGGGGCGCCAACCCTGGACGTGTGGGTGGTGCGCAAAGACTTCGCCGAGAAACATCCCGACGTGGTGACCGCCTTTGCTGCCAGCGCTCTGCAGGCGCAGAAGGCCTACCTGGCAGCGCCGGAACAGTGGCTGAAAGACCCGAGCCATCTCAGCACCTTGGCGCGCTTGAGCGGTGTGCCGGAAGCGCAGGTGCCGGAGCTGGTGAAAGGGAACCGTTATCTGCCGGTGGCGGATCAGGTCGCCCAACTCGGCCAGCCGGTGGACAAGGCGATTCGCGATACCGCCGAATTCCTCAAGCAGCAGGGCAAGATCCCGCAGGTCGACAGCGATTACAGCGCTTATGTGACCGACCGTTTTGTGAAACAGGTGCAGGCTGCGCCGCAGTCGTAAGGAAGCAGGATGCTAAACGTCAGCCATCTTTCAGCAGAGTATCAGGGGCGGCCCGCGCTGCGTGACGTGTCGTTCCAGATCGCCGCCGGGCAACTGGTGGTGGTGCTCGGCCCGTCGGGCTGCGGCAAAACCACGCTGCTGAATTTAATCGCCGGGTTTATCGAGCCTTCAGCTGGCAGCATCACGCTGGATGGAACGTCCGTTCATGGCCCAAGCGCCGAACGGGGCGTGGTGTTCCAGCATGAGGGTTTACTGCCGTGGCGTAACGTGGTGGACAACGTCGAGTTCGGCCTGCAGCTGGCCGGCGTCGGCAAGGCGCAGCGCCGCCAGGTGGCGGAGCAGATGTTGCAGCGCGTCGGTCTGGCCGGTTACGAGCGGCATTTCATCTGGCAGCTTTCCGGCGGCATGCGCCAACGCGTCGGCATCGCCCGCGCCCTGGCCGCCGATCCGCGTCTGCTGTTGCTGGATGAACCGTTCGGCGCGCTGGACGCGTTCACTCGCGAGCAGATGCAGGAGCTGCTGCTGACCATCTGGCGCGATACCGGCAAGCAGGTGCTGCTGATCACTCACGATATTGAAGAGGCGGTGTTCCTCGCCAGCGAACTGTTGCTGCTGTCGCCGGGGCCGGGGCAGGTGGTGGAGCGGCTGTCGCTGAACTTCGGCCAACGCTATGCCGACGGCGAAGCCTGCCGCTCAATTAAGTCCGATCCTGAATTTATCGCGCAGCGCGAATACGTGCTGGGCAAAGTTTTCCAACAGCGCGAGGCCTTGTTATGAGCCTGCATTCCACGTTAAAGGCCGCGGCGCAGCCGCAGGGCAAAGCGACGCGCCGTTTCAGCGTGCCGCGCAACGTTTGGCTGAGCGGCGCCACGCTGTTGACGGTGTTGATCGTCTGGTGGGGCGTGACGGCGCTGCAGCTGATCAGCCCGCTGTTCCTGCCGGCGCCGCAGCAGGTATTGCATCAGCTGATCACCATCGCCAGCCCGCAAGGCTTTATGGACGCCACGCTGTGGCAGCATCTGGCGGCCAGCCTGGGGCGCATTTTGGTGGCGCTGCTGGCGGCGGTGATCGTCGGCATTCCGGTGGGCATCGCCATGGGGCTGAACGACACGGTGCGCGGCATCCTCGATCCGCTGATTGAGATCTATCGTCCGGTGCCGCCGTTGGCGTATTTACCGCTGATGGTGATTTGGTTCGGCATCGGCGAAACCTCGAAGATCTTGCTGATTTATCTGGCGATTTTCGCGCCGGTGACGCTGTCCGCCGTGGCCGGCGTGCGCAGCGTGGCGCAGGTGCGGGTGCGCGCCGCCCGCGCGCTGGGCGCCACGCGTTGGCAGGTGCTGCGTTTCGTGGTGCTGCCGAGCGCGCTGCCGGAGATCCTGACCGGCATCCGCATCGGGCTGGGCGTCGGCTGGTCGACGCTGGTGGCCGCCGAACTGATCGCCGCCACGCGCGGCCTGGGATTTATGGTGCAATCCGCCGGTGAGTTTCTGGCGACCGACGTGGTGCTGGCCGGCATCGGCGTGATTGCGGTGATTGCATTTGGGTTGGAGCTGGGGCTGCGCGCCCTGCAGCGCCGATTGACCCCGTGGCATGGAGTACAGCAATGAACGAACGTCTGAATATCACCCCGCTGGGGCCTTACATCGGGGCGCTGGTGGAAAACGTCGAGTTGGCCCGGCCGCTGGGCGACGGCCAGTTTGAACAGCTTTATCATGCGCTGCTCAAGCATCAGGTGCTGTTCTTCCGCAACCAGCCGATCACGCCGCTGCAGCAGCGCGATCTGGCCGGCCGCTTCGGCGATCTGCACATCCACCCGGTCTATCCGCACGCCACCGACGTGGAAGAGATCATCGTGCTCGATACCCACGACGACAACCCGCCGGACAACGACAACTGGCACACCGACGTGACCTTTATCGAAAACCCGCCGCTGGGGGCGATCCTGGCGGCCAAGACGCTGCCTGCCACCGGCGGCGATACGCTGTGGGCCAGCGGCATCGCCGCCTATGAGGCGCTGTCGGTGCCGTTCAGAACGCTGCTCGCGGGGCTGCGCGCGGAACATGACTTCACCAAGTCGTTCCCGGAGCACAAGCATCGCGGCAGTGAAGAAGAGCATCAGCGCTGGCAACTGGCGGTGCAGAAAAACCCGCCGCTGTTGCATCCGGTGGTGCGTACCCATCCGGTCAGCGGCCGGCAGGCGCTGTTCGTCAATGAAGGGTTCACCACGCGGATCGTGGATGTGGCGCCGAAGGAGAGCGACGCTTTACTGAATTTCCTGTTTGCTCACATCACCAAACCGGAGTTTCAGGTGCGCTGGCGTTGGCAGGAGAATGACGTGGCGATCTGGGATAACCGCGTGACGCAGCACTACGCCAACGCGGATTATCTGCCGCAGCGGCGCATCATGCACCGCGCGACCATTCTGGGGGACAAGCCCTTTTACAAGGCGTAACAACGGTTAGGCGTCGAACGCCTGCGTTAACTGCTCCAGCTGTTCCTGCGCATCCAGCCAGGTCATTTCCGTCTCTTCGAGCGCGGATTTGGCCTGGCTTTGCTTTTGCAGGCAGTCGGTCAGTTCGGCCTTGCGGCTGATGTCGTACAGTGCGGAATCCGCCAACTGCTCTTCCACCGCCGCCAGTTCGGCGCCCAGTTTTTCCATCTGCTGTTCCAGCTTGGCGATCTGCTTGCGCAGCGGTTGGGTTTGCGTACGGAACTCCGCCTCGCGGCGTTTTTGATCCTTGCGCGCCTGCGCGCTGTTGCCGCCGCTCTCTTTTTCCGGCGCGTCCTGTTGGCTTTCCTGGCGCTGCAGATCGATCAGCCACTGCTGATAATCGTCGAGATCGCCTTCGAAAGGCTCGACCTGGCCATCGTGCACCAGGTACAGATCGTCGGTGGTGGAGCGCAGCAGGTGACGGTCGTGCGAGACCACCACCAATGCGCCTTCGAAATCGATCAGCGCCTCGGTCAGCGCCTGGCGCATGTCGAGATCCAGGTGGTTGGTCGGTTCATCGAGCAGCAGCAGGTTCGGGCGCTGCCAGACGATCAGCGCCAGCACCAGCCGCGCCTTCTCGCCGCCGGAGAAGCGTTCGGTGATTTCACTGACCTTGTCGCCCTGGAAGCCGAAACCGCCCAGATAATCGCGCAGCTGCTGCTCCAGCACCCGTGGCGCGATGCGGCTCAGGTGCTGCAGCGGCGATTCGTCGGCGCGCAGGAATTCCAGCTGGTGCTGAGCGAAGTAACCCAGCTTGATGCCTTTCGCCAGGCCGATCTCGCCGCTCAGCGGCTCCAGGGTGCCGGCCAGCAGTTTGATCAGCGTCGATTTACCGGCGCCGTTGCGGCCGAGCAGGCCAATGCGTGAGCCGGGCACCAGGTTCAGTTTGATGGACTTCAGGATCACCTTGTCGCCGTATCCGGCGCTGACTTTTTCCATGCGCAGCAGCGGGTTCGGCAGGCTTTCCGGCGGCCGGAAGCTGAAGGTGAACGGATTGTCGACGTGCGCCGGGGCGATCAGCTCCATGCGCTCCAGCATCTTGATGCGGCTCTGCGCCTGCTTGGCCTTGGTCGCCTGCGCGCGGAAACGGTCGATATAGCTTTGCAGGTGCGCCACTTTTTCTTGTTGGTGCTGATACAGCGACTGCTGCTGCGCCAGTTTGGTGGCGCGTTGGCGTTCGAACGACGAGTAGTTGCCGGTGTACTCGTTCATCGTCTGCTGTTCGATATGCAGGATCTTGTCGACGATCGGATCGAGGAAGTCGCGGTCGTGCGAGATAAGCACCAGCGTGCCGGGATAGCTTTTCAGCCAGCGCTCCAGCCAGATCACCGCATCGAGATCCAGGTGGTTGGTCGGTTCGTCGAGCAGCAGCAGATCGGAACGGCACACCAACGCCTGCGCCAGGTTAAGACGCATGCGCCAGCCGCCGGAAAAGTCGCGCACCGGGCTTTGCAGTTGTTCGTTGGAGAAGCCGAGACCGTGCAGCAGGCTGGCGGCGCGGGAACGAATGGTCCAGGCGTCGATGGCGTCCAGCTTGCCGTGCAGGGTGGCGATGGCGTGGCCGTCGTTGCGGTCGTTGGCGGCCTGCAGTTCGGCTTCGAGCTGGCGAAACTCGCGGTCGCCGTCGATAACATACTCGATCGCCGGCACGTCCAGCGCCGGCGTCTCCTGGTTGACCCAGGCCAGCGCCCAGTTGCCGGGGAAGGTGAAGCTGCCGCCGTCCGCCGCGATCTCGCCCTTCAGCAGCGACAACAGCGTGGATTTGCCGCAGCCGTTTTTGCCGACCAGGCCGACCTTCTGACCTGGATTAACCGTCGCCGTGGCGTTGTCCAGCAGGACGCGGATGCCGCGTCGGATTTGTAGCGAGGAGAATACAATCATAAAGCGCCGTATGTTCAGAGTATGTTAAATTATCATTAAGGTAACAGAACGCGCACCGCGCGCTGTTTTTGTCTTTGCGATGCATGGTAACGGAAAACCGCTACCCTGACGACGCTTTGGAGGGGAATGATGTCGCAGCCGCCCAAGGTCTTGCTGCTGTATGCCCATCCGGAATCCCATGACTCGGTGGCGAACCGGGTTTTGCTTCGACCGGCGCAGCAATTGGAACATGTCACCGTGCACGATCTCTACGCGCACTACCCTGATTTTTTTATCGATATTCATCACGAACAACAGCTGCTGCGTGAGCATCAGGTCATCGTGTTTCAGCACCCGCTGTATACCTACAGCTGCCCGGCGCTGCTGAAGGAATGGCTGGATCGCGTGCTGGCGCGCGGCTTCGCCAGCGGCGTGGGCGGCAATGCGCTGGCGGGCAAATACTGGCGTTCGGTGATCACCACCGGCGAGCCGGAAGGCGCCTACCGCACCGGCGGTTATAACCATTATCCGATGGAAGATATCCTGCGGCCGTTCGAGTTGACCGCCGGGATGTGCCATATGCATTGGTTGACGCCGTTCGTGGTCTATTGGGCGCGGCGGCAAAAGCCGGAGGTGCTGCGCAGCCACGCAGACGCCTACGGGGAGTGGCTGAGCCACCCGCTGCCGCACGGGGGGCGGTGATCATGGAAGGATCGACCTTACTGACCGCCATTTTACTGTTCCTGTTCGCCGCGGTGGTGACGGTGCCGATCGCCCGTCGCCTGGGGATCGGCGCGGTGCTGGGTTATCTGATCGCCGGCATCGCCATCGGTCCGTGGGGATTGGGTTTTATTCGCGACGTTGACGAGATCCTGCACTTCTCCGAGCTGGGCGTGGTGTTCCTGATGTTCATCATCGGCCTGGAGCTGAACCCCAGCAAGCTGTGGGAGCTGCGGCGCTCGATTTTCGGCGCCGGCGCCGGCCAGGTGCTGATCACCGCGGCGGTGCTGGGCGCATTGCTGTACCTGACGCACTTCGCCTGGCAGGCGGCGGTGATCGGCGGCGTTGGCCTGGCGATGTCTTCCACCGCCATGGCGCTGCAGCTGATGCGCGAAAAGGGCATGAACCGCAACGAAGGCGGGCAGCTGGGTTTCTCGGTGCTGCTGTTCCAGGATATGGCGGTGATCCCGGCGCTGGCGTTGATCCCCATTCTGGCCGGCGCCGGCGGCACCAGCGACGACTGGGAGAAGATCGCGCTCAAGGTGGCGGCGTTCGGCGGCATGCTGATCGGCGGCCGCTTCCTGCTGCGGCCGCTGTTCCGCTATATCGCCGCTTCCGGCGTGCGCGAGATCTTTACCGCCGCGGCGCTGCTGCTGGTGCTCGGCTCGGCGCTGTTTATGGAGACGCTCGGCCTGTCGATGGCGCTCGGCACCTTCATCGCCGGCGTGCTGCTGGCGGAGAGCGAATACCGCCACGAACTGGAGATCTCCATCGAGCCGTTTAAAGGGCTGCTGCTGGGGCTGTTCTTTATCTCGGTGGGCATGGTGTTGAATATCGGCGTGCTCTACACCCATCTGGCCGAGGTGTTGATCGGCGTGTTGGCGTTGGTGGCGGTGAAATCCGGCGTGCTCTACGGCGTATCGCGCCTGTTCGGCCTGCGCAGTTCGGTACGCCTGCAGTTCGCCGGCGTGCTCAGCCAGGGCGGTGAGTTCGCCTTCGTGCTGTTTTCGGCGGCGGGCGCCCAAAAGGTGCTGCAGCCGGATCAACTCTCTTTGCTGCTGGTGGTGGTGACGCTGTCGATGATGACCACGCCGCTGTTGATGCAGGCCATCGATCGCATTTTGGCGCGCCGCTATAACGCCAAAGACGAAGACGAGGAGACGCCGTACGTGGAAGATGACGATCCGCAGGTGATCATCGTCGGCTTCGGGCGTTTTGGCCAGGTGATCGGCCGCCTGCTGATGGCCAACAAAATGCGCATTACCGTACTGGAACGCGACGTCAGCGCCGTCGGCGTGCTGCGTCGCTACGGTTACAAGGTCTATTACGGCGACGCCACCGAGTTGGAGCTACTGCGCGCGGCAGGCGCAGAGAAGGCCAAGTCGATCGTGATCACCAGCAATGAGCCGGAAGACACCATGGCGATCGTGCGGCTGTGCCAGCAGCACTTCCCGAACCTGAGCATCCTGGCGCGCGCGCGCGGCCGCGTGGAGGCGCATGAGCTGCTGCAGGCGGGCGTAAAACAGTTCAGCCGCGAGACCTTCTCCAGCGCGCTGGAACTGGGGCGCAAGGCGCTGATGGAATTGGGCATGCACCCGCATCAGGCCTTTCGCGCCCAGCAGCATTTCCGTCGTCTGGATATGCGCATGCTGCGTGAGCTGATGCCGCCGCATCAGGGCGACGTGGCGCAAATTTCTCGCGTGAAAGAGGCGCGGCGCGAGCTGGAAGAGCTCTTCCATCGCGAAATGCAAAAAGAAAGTCGCCAGTTTGACGGCTGGGATGAATACGAATAAGCGGGAGCATAACGATGTCTGCAACACGTAAGAGATTTATCGCCGGAGCGGTGTGCCCGAGCTGTAGCGCCATGGATACGCTGGCGGTATGGCGGGAGGATCAGGTGGAAGTGGTGGAGTGCGTCAAGTGCGGCCATCACCAGCGCCAGACCGAACAACAGGTGGAAAAACACGTTCGACCGCAAGAGCAGGTGATCGGCATTTTTCAGCCGAAGTAGCGTTTTTTTATCCCGAAGGGTACAGCGAGGCAGATTTCCGTTACAATCTGTCCGGAAAAGGCGCGCATCCCGATAACGGTGCGCGTCCTAGTAGCCAACGGTAGGAGATATCATGAAAGTAGCAAAAGACTTGGTGGTCAGCCTGGCTTACCAAGTACGTACAGAAGACGGTGTTTTGGTTGATGAGTCTCCGGTGAGCGCACCGCTGGACTATCTGCACGGGCATGGTTCTCTGATCGCAGGTCTGGAAAAAGCGCTCGAAGGCCACGACGTTGGCGATCGTTTTGACGTTCACGTCGGCGCGAACGACGCGTACGGCAACTACGACGAAAACCTGGTGCAGCGCGTACCGAAAGACGTCTTCATGGGCGTTGACGAACTGCAGGTCGGCATGCGTTTCCTGGCTGACACCGATCAGGGCCCGGTACCGGTTGAAATCACCGAAGTTGACGGCGACCACGTTGTGGTTGACGGCAACCACATGCTGGCCGGCCAAAACCTGAACTTCAACGTGGAAGTTGTCGCGATCCGCGAAGCGACCGCAGAAGAACTGGCGCACGGTCACGTACACGGCGAGCACGATCATCACCACGAGCACGGTGAAGGCTGCTGCGGCGGTCACGGCCATAGCCACGATCACGACCATGGTCACGACCACGGTAAAGGCGGTTGCGGCAACGGCGGTTGCGGCTGCCACTAAGCAGAACGCAATCCCGAGACGAGAGGGCAGCCATTGGCTGCCCTTTTTTATGCGCGGCGCCCCTCAATAGTGCGGCGGAGGGGTTTCTTCCGATTGCGAGGCGATCATCGAGGTTTGGGTCGAGCGCAGTTTGTCGGTCAACATGCGCAGGTGCTCGCGCATCTTCAGCATTTCCATCTGATGCTGGGTGACGGTCTGGTTGAGCTCTTCGATAGTGAGCTCTTGAAAAGCCTGACGGCTTTCCAGTTCTTCAAGCCGCTGTAGCAGGCTTTGAATGTCGGCGTTGTGCATGAGGCTACCTCTGACGCGATAAAATCCTGATTCGGCGCTATGGTAACAGCTGGCGTCGGGTTTGCCCGCGCTATTTCTTTGGGCGGCGCGCAACGTTGCGATCGGCAGTGTAAAGTGCTGAAAAGCTGCACGCCTGATTCGCCGTTTTTTGCTAACCTCGCCGAATATTCTGCAAGAAAAATCTGATTTATCATGTGAGTAGCACGCAGCGGGAAACTTCTTGGCAAAGCGGGAGTCACACTTTGACTCGATTGGTTACCTGTGCGACTGTTTTGTTTTGTTTCAGGCAGCTATAGTAGCCCGGTTATCTTACCTAATGATTGTTTGGGGCATTGCTTCAGACACTGGAGAAATGGATGAAATCTTTGTTTAAAGTCACGCTTCTGGCAACCACCATGGCTTTTGCTCTGAATGCGACCCAGGTCATGGCAGCCGATGCCGCTAAACCGGCGGCAGACGCGGCAGCAGCGCCAAGCACCGGCAAGTTCAAAAACGACGACGAGCAAGCGGCTTACGCACTGGGCGCCTCTCTTGGCCGTTACATGGACAACTCTCTGAAAGAGCAAGAGAAGCTGGGCATCAAGCTGGACAAAGATCAGCTGATCGCCGGCGTTCAGGACGCTTTCGCTAACAAGAGCAAGCTGAACGACGCCGATATCGAAAAGACTCTGCAGGGCTTTGAAGCGCGCGTGAAGGCTTCCGCACAGGCGAAGATGGAGCAGGACGCCAAGGACAACGAAACCAAAGGCGCCAAGTATCGCGACAGCTTCGCTAAAGAAAAAGGCGTGAAGAAAACCGAATCCGGCCTGCTGTATCAGGTAGAGAAACCGGGCGCGGGTGAAGCGCCGAAAGACAGCGACACCGTGGTAGTGAACTACAAAGGCACCCTGACCGACGGTACCGAGTTCGATAACTCCTACACCCGCGGTGAGCCGCTGTCATTCCGTCTGGACGGTGTGATCCCTGGCTGGACCGAAGGCCTGAAGCACATCAAGAAAGGCGGCAAAATCAAGCTGGTGATTCCACCGGCGCTGGCCTACGGTAAAACCGGCGTTCCGGGCATCCCGGCTAACTCCACGCTGGTCTTCGACGTCGAGCTGCTGGATGTGAAAGCGGCGCCGAAAGCTGACGCTAAAGCCGAAAAACCGGCCGACGCCAAAGCCGACGCCAAAGCGAAATAATCTCGTCGCTCTGTTTGCCACCGCCGCGGATGCCCTCCGCGGCGGTTTTCATTTCGGCAGCCGCTACCGCTCTCTCCATTGAACGCTTGACGCCTGCCGGGCATCGGGCTTAACGTCAATACCACGCGCAAACGCAAGGACTTTGCTCCGGCCGCTTTGCTAGACTAATAATTCTGACTTATCAGTCATGCGTCTGCCCCTTAGGGCGTGTACCTAAAATTGTTCCCGGCCGCCTCGCCCGCGGATGTCATCGCGCCGTTTTATGCCGCTCTCAGCCAGCCGCGCTGCAGCGCGCCGACGACGGCAGCGATCCGGCCCGAGCGGTTTTAGCTGCGCCCCCTGGCACAGGCGATCTATGAGGGTGGTATCTTCGATGTCGAATTCGCTTTTATCCAGCGAAGCCAGCGAACTTGATTTGCTGAATGAACGTCCGTTTACTCAAACGGATCATGAAATCCTGAAATCCTATGAAGCGGTGGTCGACGGGCTGGCGATGTTGATCGGCGGCCACTGCGAAATCGTATTGCACGCGCTGGAAGACCTGAACAGCTCGGCGGTGCGCATCGCCAACGGGGAACACACCGGGCGCAAAATCGGCTCGCCGATTACCGACCTGGCGCTGCGCATGCTGCACGACATGGCCGGCGACGACAGCAGCGTGTCGAAAGCCTACTTTACCCGCGCCAAGAGCGGCGTATTGATGAAATCGGTGACTATCGCCATTCGCAATCGCGAGCAGCGGGTGATTGGTTTGTTGTGCATCAACATGAACCTCGACGTGCCGTTCTCGCAGATCATGCAAACCTTTATGCCGCCGACAGCGCAGGACGTGCCGTCGTCGGTGAACTTCGCCTCTTCCGTCGACGATCTGGTGGCGCAGACGCTGGAGTTCACCATCGAAGAGGTGAACGCCGACCGCTCGGTGTCCAATAACGCCAAGAATCGACAGGTGGTGCTCAATCTCTATGAGAAAGGCATCTTCGACATCAAGGATGCGATCAATCAGGTGGCGGATCGTCTGAATATCTCCAAACACACCGTCTATCTGTACATTCGCCAGTTTAAAAGCGGCGACCTGGTGGGAAGCGACCGCTGATGCTCGACTATTGTCTGTTGGTTACCGGCCCGGCTTATGGCACGCAGCAGGCCAGCAGCGCCTATCAATTCGCTCAGGCTTTACTGGCGAAAGGGCATCGTCTTTCCAGCGTCTTTTTCTACCGTGAAGGGGTGTTGAACGCCAACCGGTTAACCGCGCCCGCCAGCGACGAATTCGATCTGGTGCGCGGCTGGACGCAGCTCGCGCAGCAACACGGCGTAGCGCTCAACGTCTGCGTGGCCGCCGCGCTGCGTCGGGGCGTCACCGACGAACACGAGGCGCAGCAGCAGGGGCTGGCCGGTGCCAACCTGCAGCCCGGTTTTACCCTGAGCGGGCTGGGTTCCCTGGCCGAAGCGTCGCTGAGTTGCGACCGTCTGGTGCAGTTCTGAGGAAATGATGAAACGAGTCGCTTTTGTTTTCACCCACGGGCCGCATGGCGGCGCCGGCGGCAGGGAAGGGCTGGATGCGCTGCTCGCCACGTCGGCGCTCAGTGAAGATTTGGGGGTGTTTTTTATCGGTGATGGCGTGTTGCAGCTGTTGCCGGGCCAGCAACCGGAAAAGATTTTGGCGCGCAATTATATCGCCACTTTCGGCGTACTGCCGCTGTATGACGTGGAGCGGTGTTATCTGTGCCAGGCTTCGCTGCAGGAACGCGGGCTGAGTCAGGTGACCGATTGGGTGCTGGATGCCGAGGTGCTGGCGCCGGACGAACTGCGCCGTGAATTGGCCGGCTACGACGCCGTAATGACGTTTTAGGAACTTCTGATGTTGTATACCCTGAGCCATTCGCCAAACCAATGTGACCTGCCCGCGCTGTTGCGCTTGACCGCGGAGGGCGACGCGCTGCTGCTGCTGCAGGATGGCGTGCTCGCAGGCCTTGTTGGCAGCGCCCATCTTGAATCGCTGCTCGCCGCCCCCATATCCCTTTATGCGCTGCAGGACGACCTGGAAGCCAGGGGGTTGATTGGTCATTTTTCGCACAAAATCACTGTCGTCGGCTATAATCACTTCGTTGAATTAACCGAACAACACCGCAGCCAAATGGCCTGGTAATGAGAGTGATGTTGTATATTTCTTGACACCCATACTGGTCAGCCCTAAAATTCTGCGTCCTCGTACTTTGCCAGTAGTGCATACGAGGGGATTTATCACATGTTTACGAAGCTAGTACGAAGCAAAAACCAGGAGCTTTTTTAATGGCAACAATTAACCAGCTGGTTCGCAAACCACGCTCTGTGAAGGCTGCTAAAAGCAACGTTCCAGCGCTGGAAGCCTGCCCGCAGAAACGTGGCGTATGCACCCGCGTATATACCACTACCCCGAAAAAACCAAACTCCGCACTGCGTAAAGTTTGCCGTGTGCGTTTGACCAACGGTTTCGAAGTGACTTCCTACATCGGTGGCGAAGGCCACAACCTGCAGGAACACTCCGTAATCCTGATCCGTGGCGGTCGTGTAAAAGACCTGCCAGGTGTGCGTTACCACACCGTCCGTGGTGCACTTGACTGCTCCGGTGTTAAAGACCGTAAGCAAGCTCGTTCCAAGTACGGCGTGAAGAAGCCAAAGGCTTAATGGTTCTCCGTTAAGTAAGGCCAAACGTTTTAACTTTAATGTCAAAATAAACTCGTAGAGTTTTGGACAATCCTGAATTAACAACGGAGTATTTCCATGCCACGTCGTCGCGTAATCGGCCAACGTAAAATCCTGCCAGATCCTAAGTTCGGATCTGAGCTGCTGGCCAAATTTGTAAATATCCTGATGGTAGACGGTAAAAAATCTACTGCAGAAGCAATCGTCTATACCGCGCTGGAGACCCTGGCTCAGCGTTCTGGTAAAGATCACCTGGAAGCTTTCGAAGTCGCTCTCGACAACGTTCGCCCGACTGTAGAAGTTAAGTCGCGTCGCGTTGGCGGTTCTACTTATCAGGTACCAGTTGAAGTCCGCCCGGTTCGTCGTAATGCTCTGGCAATGCGTTGGATCGTTGATGCTGCACGTAAACGCGGTGATAAATCCATGGCTCTGCGCCTGGCGAACGAGCTGTCTGACGCAGCAGAGAACAAAGGTTCTGCTGTTAAGAAGCGTGAAGACGTTCACCGTATGGCCGAAGCCAACAAGGCGTTCGCCCACTACCGCTGGTAATCATCTGGCTGTAGTCATGCTAACCAAGCGGGCGCGTCAAATCGGCCCGCTTGGGTTAACTGAACTTGAACGCCCTAGGAATAGAGGAATCAAATGGCTCGTACAACACCCATTGCACGCTACCGTAACATCGGTATCAGTGCTCACATCGACGCCGGTAAAACCACCACTACCGAACGTATTCTGTTCTACACCGGTGTAAACCACAAAATCGGTGAAGTTCATGACGGCGCTGCCACCATGGACTGGATGGAACAGGAGCAGGAGCGTGGTATTACCATCACTTCTGCAGCGACGACTGCCTTCTGGTCTGGTATGGCCAAGCAGTTCGAACCGCATCGCGTAAACATCATCGACACCCCAGGGCACGTTGACTTCACCATCGAAGTAGAACGTTCCATGCGTGTGCTGGATGGCGCGGTAATGGTTTACTGTGCTGTTGGTGGTGTTCAGCCACAGTCTGAAACCGTATGGCGTCAGGCTAACAAATACAAAGTGCCACGTATCGCGTTCGTTAACAAAATGGACCGTATGGGCGCTAACTTCCTGAAAGTTGTTGGCCAGATCAAAACTCGTCTGGGCGCTAACCCTGTTCCTCTGCAGCTGGCTATCGGCGCAGAAGACAAATTCACCGGCGTTATCGACCTGGTGAAGATGAAGGCGATCAACTGGAACGAAGAAGACGCAGGCGTTACCTTCGAATACGAAGACGTCCCGGCTGACATGATGGAACTGGCTGAAGAATGGCGCCAGAACCTGATCGAATCCGCTGCGGAAGCTTCCGAAGAGCTGATGGAAAAATACCTGGGCGGCGAAGAGCTGACCGAGGCAGAAATCAAATCCGCTCTGCGTCAGCGCGTGCTGAACAACGAAATCATCCTGGTTACCTGTGGTTCTGCGTTCAAGAACAAGGGCGTACAGGCGATGCTGGATGCGGTAATCGAATACCTGCCGGCGCCAACTGACGTTCCTGCGATCAACGGTATCCTGGACGACGGTAAAGACACCCCGGCTGAGCGTCACGCAAGTGATGATGAGCCGTTCTCTGCTCTGGCGTTCAAAATCGCTACCGACCCGTTCGTAGGTAACCTGACCTTCTTCCGCGTGTACTCCGGCGTTGTTAACTCCGGCGACACCGTGCTGAACTCCGTTAAGGCTGCGCGCGAGCGTTTCGGCCGTATCGTTCAGATGCACGCCAACAAGCGTGAAGAGATCAAAGAAGTTCGCGCAGGCGACATCGCCGCTGCGATCGGTCTGAAAGACGTGACCACCGGGGACACCCTGTGTGATCCAGACTCTCCAATCATCCTGGAGCGTATGGAATTCCCTGAGCCGGTAATCTCTATCGCCGTTGAACCAAAAACCAAAGCTGACCAAGAGAAAATGGGTCTGGCTCTGGGCCGTCTGGCTAAAGAAGACCCGTCATTCCGCGTATGGACTGACGAAGAGTCTAACCAGACCATCATCGCCGGTATGGGTGAACTGCACCTCGACATCATCGTTGACCGCATGAAGCGTGAATTCAACGTTGAAGCTAACGTGGGCAAACCTCAGGTAGCTTACCGCGAAGCGATTCGCGCGAAGATTACCGATGTTGAAGGTAAGCACGCCAAGCAGTCTGGTGGTCGCGGTCAGTACGGTCACGTTGTGATCGACATGTACCCACTGGAGCCGGGCTCTAACCCGAAAGGTTACGAGTTCATCAACGACATCAAAGGCGGCGTAATTCCTGGCGAATACATCCCTGCCGTTGATAAAGGCATCCAGGAGCAGCTGAAGTCTGGTCCGTTGGCTGGTTACCCGGTAGTAGATATGGGTATTCGTCTGCACTTCGGTTCTTACCACGACGTTGACTCCTCTGAACTGGCGTTTAAACTGGCCGCATCTATCGCCTTTAAAGAAGGCTTTAAGAAAGCGAAACCAGTTCTGCTTGAGCCTATCATGAAGGTTGAAGTTGAGACTCCAGAAGAGAACACCGGTGACGTTATCGGTGACTTGAGCCGTCGTCGCGGCATGCTGCGCGGTCAGGAATCTGAAGTGACTGGCGTTAAGATCCACGCTGAAGTACCGTTGTCCGAAATGTTCGGCTACGCAACTCAGCTGCGTTCTCTGACTAAAGGTCGTGCATCATACACCATGGAATTCCTGAAGTATGATGATGCACCGAACAACGTCGCTCAGGCCGTAATCGAAGCCCGTGGCAAATAAGCCGCAGGGTTAAAACCAAAGTCCCGTGCTCTCTCCAGAAGGGGAGAGCGCTATAGTAAGGAATATAGCCGTGTCTAAAGAAAAATTTGAACGTACAAAACCGCACGTTAACGTTGGTACTATCGGCCACGTTGACCACGGTAAAACTACCCTGACTGCAGCGATCACCACCGTTCTGGCTAAAACCTACGGCGGTTCTGCACGTGCTTTCGACCAGATCGATAACGCGCCAGAAGAAAAAGCTCGTGGTATCACCATCAACACCTCTCACGTTGAGTATGACACCCCGACTCGTCACTA
>NZ_CAJCKE010000010.1:0-156947 GCF_903970925.1 Serratia sp. ME47
TACCGGCAGCGTTTACGGCTGGTGGCTGAACCCTACCCATAACCCGAAGCCGGGAAAGAGCCCCGGAAGGGGGAGGTTATGAAAATGCCCTGGAAGAACGAACCCAACATCCTATCAATGCTGATCGCGTTCGGCATGACCCTGCTGGGAGCCATTGCCAGTTACTCGTTCAAGGTGCTGAACGGCGAGGCCTTTAGTTGGCGCACGCTGTTTCTACAGCTATTCGTTTCTATCTTCGCCGGGTTAACCATGGTGATGATCGCCCTGCATTACGACTGGCCGTCAGAAGTGATGGGTGGCGTGTGTGGCATGGCTGGCTGGTCTGGCGCGTCGCTGATTAAAGCGCTGGAGCGTCGATTCCTGAATAAAGCGAGTGATAGCAATGAATATCAGTAAAGACGGCATTGAGCTGATTAAGCGCTTTGAAGGCCTGCGGCTGAAAGCCTATCAGGATTCGGTGGGCGTCTGGACGATCGGTTATGGATGGACGCAGCCAGTTGACGGTAAAAAAGTCGGCCCAGGAATGCAGATAGACCAGGCCACAGCTGAGCGGCTGCTTAAATGCGGCGTTGTGCAGTATGAGCAGGGTGTTAATCAGCTGGTGAAGGTGCGCATCACGCAGGGGCAATTCGACGCGCTGGTGAGCTTTGCGTATAACCTCGGCCTGCGCTCGCTGAGCACATCCACGCTTCTGAAAAAGCTGAATGCTGGCGATAAGCAAGGCGCCGCCGACGAGTTCGGTAAGTGGGTAAATGCTGGCGGTAAACGTCTGGATGGCCTGGTTGCACGCCGTGCAGCAGAGCGCGAGATGTTTTTATCATGAAATGGCCGCTACCGCATTGGCAGGCAGCTATCGTGGCCGTGGTGCTCTCTCTGCTGGCGTATTTCGCGTACAGCAATCAGGCACTGCGCCAAGAGCGCGACAAATTGCAAACGGCCAACAGCCAGCTATCTGGCCAGCTCGACTGGCAGAACAGCACACAGCGCGCGGTGGCCTCCATCGACGAGCACCGAACCAAGGAGCTAAACGATGCCAAGAATCAGATTGATGATCTGCAGCGTGCTGTTGACGCTGGCGCTCGCAAGCTGCAGCTCGCCGCCACGTGCCCAACCACCGGCGCCACCGGCGTGGCTGATGCAACCGGCCCCCGACTTACTGACACCGCTCAACGGGATTATTTCCGTCTCCGAGAGCGAATCGAAATAGCCAATAAGCAGATCGCCGGATTGCAGGATTACATCAATCAGGTTTGCCTCAGATAGCATTACAGGTGGCATTCACTGAGTGCCACCGATAATGCGCACATCAACCCTCAGCCGAGCCACCGCCAGAGATATTCTCCGGCACGGTACGGCGCGGGCTGTATAGCGTGTGGTTATCGACGATCCAACCATCGGAAATCCAACCGTTAACCTTTTGGCGAGATACACCCATAAAGCGCGCAAACTCCGATTGATTCCCGTTGAAGTTGGCTTTTATGTAATCGAGTAAAGACATGGTTACACCTCTGCAGTTATAGATGGATTGACGATGAGGTAAGAGGTTCCGTGCTCGTCATCCATTTCAACTGCATCATAGCCGAGACGGGCAGCAACTCGACCACGCAGGCGCTGCATTTCCCAGCAGACAGCAGCGAAAGCATCAGCACAAGAGCGAGGGGCGAGAATGGATTCGAATTGCTCCCATGACTCGCAATCGTCGTCAGCGATTGCCGAGGCGAGAGCATCAAGGGTGTCATAGTCTGCTTTAACTTCACCACCGAGGAATGAGATCACCTCTTCGATACGTTCGTTCAAGATGTTGCTATCGGCGATAGAAGCGACGGTATAGGCGTACACATTGCTACCATGAGAACCAGCTACTTCAGCGTCATCACTGGCAAAAATTCCGTCGAATACGTTATCGCCAGTCATTGCAAATGCTCCAATTTTGATGATTGGAGCTGTACTGCTGTAAGAACCATGAAAGAGTTTCATTCTGTATCCCTCAGTGCGTTGCCTATACAATTAATGTAATCGAAAATCGGGTACAAATCAAAGGAGGATGCAGATTTCATCACAGAGCAGCTTTCCGAGGCTGCTGCGTGATGAAATCCGGTGAGAATGGTGTGGGCAGTGCGCTGCGTGTACAATACAGGTTATATAAATCAGAACGGGATTAAGGATGATGGCACGGCTTCTTAACTTTTTCGGAAAACTGTTGCTGCTCGCTTTCGTTGTCATTTGTGCAAAGCAGGCGCTCATTTATGCAGGGCTTGAGAAAGAAGGGCCAAGCCTATCTGAGCTCATGAAGCCGGAGCCAGCGCCGATCGAGTTCACGATTCAGGACTACAGCCAGCAGGTGAAAAAGTAACCTGCAATGGCAGACTGACGGCATACTTTATCCAAACGACTGAACCCGCTCCGGCGGGTTTTTTATTGGGGGTGAGGATGGCAGGTTTAAAAGAGCTGTCGGCTCAACTCCAAAGCGTACGCAAGCAAATCCCGTTTGCTACAGCGCAGGCACTGACAAGCGTCGCAAGAAAGATAGAGGCAGCGGAAAAAACCGCGTTTAAACGGCATCTGGAGAACCCTACGCCGTTTACGGTCAACTCGGTTAAATCGTTCGGCGCCCGGAAAAGCAACCTGAAGGCCAAGGTGTTCGTGATGGACACCGCCGCGAGCTATCTGGAGCCATTCGAATTCGGTGGTCAGCATAAGCTGAATAGCCAGGCGCTGCTGAACCCCAAGAACATCAAACTGAACAAATACGGCAACCTGGCGCGCAACAAGATGGCGCAGTTGAAGGCTAAGGATGACGTGTTCATTGGTGAAATCGACGGCACCAACGGCGTCTGGCAGCGGCGTAAAGCCAAGAAAGGGAAGAAGGGCAAAAAACGGCGCAAACGCTCTGCGAACGGTACACGTCAGCCACGCATGAAGATGCCGGCGCCGAAGTTGCTGATCCAGTTCGGTGATGCTCTGCCAGTGAAACCGACGCTAGGTTATTTCGAACGTGCGCAGGCTATGGCCAATGCCTTGATGCCGACAGAGCTGAGCAGGGCTATGGCAGAGGCGATGCGAACAGCAAAATGATCGGCGATCACCCTCGGGGGAGGCTCCAGAAAAAAATGGGTCCTTCCTGGCACTTTTTTATCTCACGGGCATTGCGCGCCGCGTTCTGCGTCTAGCTATCAACTTTTGAAATTTGGGTAACAGGTAACACCTGAGGTAACAGATGAACCAGTCAGATTTTGCCAAACTTCACGGCGTCAGCCGAAAGACGGTAACGACCTGGAAGGCCCGCGGCTGGCTGGTTCTGGCCGGAGACGATATTGACGTTGAAGCGTCGAATGCGAACATCGAGCGCTTCCGAAAAACTGTTACCCGACCAGAGAAAAAACCGGCAGGTAACAAGCAGGGTAACAAAACAGGTAACAGATCCTCGGGTAACAAGTCAGGTAACAAAAACGATAAGGATCTGGCCGAGTCTCCGACGAAAACCGTTGAGCGGATGATCGCCGAGCACGGCGTGACGATGACGCTTGATGAAGCGCGCCAGATGAAAGAAAACTTCCTCGCGTTGCTTACCCAGCTCGAGTACGACATTAAATCCGGGCAGGTGCTGCCGTACAAAGACATGATCGAGGCCGTAGGTAATGAATACGCCCGCATGCGCACCCGTCTCATTGCGATTGCTCCTGAACATGGCCCCCGGTTACGGGTGCTGGCTTCTACTACCAACGACGCGGAGTTTGTCCAGGCACTGCAGGAGGTGGTTTACGAGGCGATGGAGGAATTGAGCCTTGATGCAGATAACAACCGAGGAGAGAACTAACGCTGCAGCCTGGCAGAATTTCACCGGGGAGCTGCGCCAGCGTCGCTCCGATGTTCGCCCGCCCGAACCGCTGTCACTGAGCGAATGGGCTAATAAATACGCGGTGCTCTCGAAAGAAACCAGTGCGCAAACAGGCCGATTCCGGTCTTTCGCGTATCAGGATGGCATGATGGACGCCATTACTGATCCAGCGGTGACGCAGGTGTCGGTGATGAAGTCGGCGCGCGTTGGCTACACCAAAATCCTTGACCACGTTGTCGGCTATTACCTGGCGCATGACCCGTCGCCGATCCTCATCGTTCAGCCGCGTGTTGAAGATGCCGAAGATTACAGTAAATCCGAGATCGCGCCGATGTTGCGTGATACCCCGGTGCTGGCGGAAATCTGTGGTGATCCAAAGGCCAAGGACAGTAATCAGACCATCCTCAAAAAGACCTTTGCCAACGGCGCCAATTTGACGCTGGTGGGGGCAAATAGCCCCGGTGGTTTCCGCCGTATTACATGCCGGATCATCTTGTTTGACGAAGTTGACGGTTATCCGTCCGGCGGCGCTGGGGTGGAAGGTGATCAGATTGCACTGGGCATTAAGCGTTCCGAAACATTCTGGAACCGCAAAATTGCCCTGGGTTCGACGCCAACGGTGAAAGGCACCAGCCGGATTGAAAAGGCGTATGAGGAAAGCGATCAGCGCCGCTATTACGTCCCGTGCCCGCACTGCGGTGAATTTCAGGTACTGGAGTGGGGTGGCCCTGAGACGCCATACGGCATCAAGTGGGACAAGGATGAAAATGGAGAAGGCATCCCAGAATCGGCATATTACGTCTGCCGGCATAATGGTTGCGTGATCCACCATAACGAAAAGTCGGGCATGGTGAAGCGTGGCGAATGGCGCGCAACCAAACCATTTAAAGGGCATGCGGGTTTTCACATTTGGGCGGGTTACAGCCTGTTCCCGAACGCGGCCTGGAAATATCTGGTGGCTGAGTGGCTACGGGTGAAAAACGATCCGCTCATGCGTCAGACCTTTATCAACCTGGTGCTTGGCGAGCCGTATGAAGACCGCGGCGAAAAAGCGCTGAGCGAGAAACGCTTGCTGGAGCGCTGTGAAGTCTATGCAGCAGAAGTACCTGACGGCGTGGCGGTATTAACGGCCGGCATCGATACCCAGGATGGTCGCTTTGAAATTGAGGTGACGGGTTGGGGACGTAATGAGGAGAGCTGGTCGATTGCCTTCGACGTGATTGAGGGCGATCTGGAAACCAACGAACCGTGGCAACGCCTCGATGCGTATCTCAAGCAGGTCTGGCGCCGGGCTGACGGGCGTGGATTCACGATCATGGCGGCCTGCATGGACTCCGGTGGCCACCATACCCAGAAAGTTTACGAGTTTGCCAAAGAGCGCCTTGGCCGCCGAATTTGGGCGATCAAGGGCGAATCGGCGCGCGGTGGTAAACGTTCGCCGGTTTGGCCGACGAAAAAGCCAACGTCCAAGTCAAAGGCCAGTTTCAAACCAATCATCATTGGGGTGAATGCGGCCAAGGATACCATCCGCGGGCGACTGCATATCGATCCGCCTGCACCGGGTGAGCCTGCAGCCAGTTACATGCATTTTCCGGCAGACCGTGACCTGAACTATTTCAGCCAGTTGCTGGCGGAACGTTCGGTGTTGAAGGTGTCCGGCGGCCAGCGTTACCGAGTTTGGGAACAGCTTCCAGGCAGGGCAAACGAAGCGCTGGACTGCAGGGTGTACAGCTATGCAGCCCTGTGTGGCCTGTTTTATCTCGGTTTAAAGCTGAATCTGTTGGCGGACAACATCGCGATCAATCCCGATCGCCTGTTGCCGGCGCCGCAGCAGCCGGAGGAAAAACAAAACCTTCGACTGCCTGGCGTCATCATTGAAGAGTCGGAAAAACCGAAGCGCAAGCGCCTGTCACAACTTTTGCCATCATAAGGATCCCTATGTTTAACCGTAACACCAGCCTGCTGGCCGGTGCGATGACGCCTGCGCAATTGCAGGACGCATTGGCAAAGGCGCAACAGGCCTATATTGACCTCGCAGCCGGCGCGCGCGGTGTGTCGTTCTCGTACACGCAAGGTGATGGCACGCGCTCTGTCTCATATCAACAAGCCTCAATGGCGGACCTGATGGCACTGATCCAGTTGCTGCAGGCGCAGTTGGGTATTGTTCCCCGCCCACGTCGGCCAATGAGGTTTAGATTCTGATGAATGACATCAAAATTTTAGGCCCGAATGGGCAGCCGCTACCGCCGATGCGGTCAAAGGCATCCATGCTGGTGGGCGGAAGCCGTGTGCCTTACGATGCGGCGGATTCATTTAGCGATCAGTTGGCCAACTGGCAGCCTGCGTTATGGTCACCCGACAATGAGATCAATATCTACCGTGATCGCATTGTTTCCCGTGTTCGAGATCTTGCGCGCAATGATGGTTGGGCCAGCGGCAGCATTACCCGCGTGCTGGACAACGCCGTCGGCGCCAACTTTCGTCCCATCCTCAAGCCAGACTATCGCATGTTGGCATTGATGACCGGCAATACAGCCTTCGACGCCACCTGGGCAGATGAATATGGCAAGGTGGTTGAGGCTCACTGGCGGGCATGGGCTAATGATCCGGGACGTTATTGCGATGTTGAGCGCAAACAAACAGTATCTCAAATGCTGCGCCTGGGTTTTCGGCACAAGCTGCTTGATGGTGATGCGTTGGCGGTGCTGCAATACCGGCCAGACAGGCTGGGGCGTGGGCGCGGCCGCTATGCCACAACGGTGCAAATCGTCGATCCGGACCGGTTGAGTAACCCGCAGCAAAACTTCGATATGCCGAATGTTCGAGGTGGTGTTGAAATTGACGGTGATGGCGCGCCGATAGCGTATCACATCCGTGAGGCACATATCGGCGACTGGTGGAGTGGCGCCAAGACGATGACATGGCGGCGCATCCCACGGGAAACAAGCTGGGGACGTCCGCATGTGGTCCATGATTATGACCATGAGCGGGGCGCACAACACCGGGGGAATGGGATTTTAACACCGGTTGTTCAGCGCCTGAAAATGCTCATCAAGTATGACCAGTCGGAGCTTGAAGCAGCGATCCTGAACGCCGTATTTGGAGCCTACATTACCTCTCCCTATGATCCGCAGATGGTTGAGGCGGCGATGGGGGAAACCTTTGACGATACTCAGATAGGTGCCTATCAAGAAGGACGCGTTGATTTTCACAATGATCGCCGCATATCGCTGCAAAATGGCGCGAGAATGCCGATATTGTATCCCGGTGAGGATGTGAAGGCAGTTAATGCTGCCCGACCTCACAGCAATTTTGAGGTGTTTGAAAGTGCAGCCCTGCGCAATATCGCCGCGGCAACGGGTCTGTCAACACAGCAGGTCACGCAAGACTGGTCAGATGTTAACTACAGCTCGGCACGCTCTGCAATGTTGGAGGCGTGGAAGACACTGACCCGCCGACGCGATGATTTTTCTGTGGGGTTCGCCCAGCCGATCCTGTCCGCTTTTATTGAAGAAATCCACGATACGGAAGACTTACCGCTGCCCAGTGGTGCACCGCACTTTCTGGACGCCAGGGCGGCGTATTGCCGTGCTCGCTGGATGGGGCCAGGTCGTGGCTGGGTGGACCCGGTGGCGGAGAAGAAAGGCGCCATCCTGGGTATGGATGCCGGGCTTTCAACGCTGGAAATGGAATCGGCGGAAAACGCCGGCGAGGACTGGGAAGAAACGTTGGACCAGCGCGCGCGTGAGGTTGCCGCCTTCAAAGAACGGGGGCTCCCTGTTCCGAGCTGGGCACAAGCTGAAATCCTGGCACCTGAAACAATTAGAGATCCGGAGGCAGAGTGAATTTACCGCATCTGGCGCAGCGACTGTTTAACACACCGCTGGCGTTGCACCCGCAAAAGGCCGAAGTGGTCATGGCCGCGATGATGGACCGGTTCGGGATAACCCGCATCAACACGCTGGCATCTGACTGGCTGGGGGATGATGAAAGTTTTACCCGAAAGGCACGTAAACAGGACGCCGGTTATGACGTGCTTGGCGGTATCGCGGTGATCCCCGTGCAGGGGACATTGGTTCAGAAGTTGGGCAGTCTGCGACCCTACAGCGGTATGACGGGCTACGACGGGATCAGGCAGTCGTTCCTGACCGCGATCAGCGACCCCGAAGTAAGCGGAATTTGCCTCGATATCGATTCTCCCGGCGGTGAGGTAGCCGGCTGTTTCGATCTGGTGGATGAAATTTATCACGCCCGCGGTTCAAAACCGATCCACGCCATCCTTACCGAAAATGCGTATTCCGCCGCGTATGCCATCGCCAGCGCGGCAGATCGCATTCATGTACCGCGCACTGGTGGTGTCGGTTCGGTCGGGGTGATCGTCATTCATTGTGACTGGTCACAGCGAATTAAAGAAGATGGCCTGGCGGTCACCATCATCACCTACGGTGACCGCAAAGCCGAGAGCAACCCCTACGTCAAATTGAGCGATCAGGCCCGCGCCGCGATTCAGGATGATGTAGATGCGATGGGTAGGCTTTTTGTCAGTACGGTAGCCCGTAACCGGGGGATCACTGAAAAAACTATCCGTAACACCCAGGCTGCCTGTTTCCTGGCGGCTGATGGCGTCAAATTGGGGCTTGCCGATGCGGTGATGACCCCTGATGCCGCATTCCGAAAATTAATCAATGAAGCAGGAGCTTAACGTATGTCTCATTTCAAGTTTGCCCATCTTCTCGGCCTCAAGAAAAAAGCGTCTGAGGAAGAGGACGACGACAAAGAAAAAAGCAAAAAAGCGAAATCCCGTCGCGCGGAAGAGGAGCGCGATGACGAGGAGGACGCTGAAGACGATGACGATCGCGAAGACATGGAAGACGACGATCGTGAACCTGGCGCCGAGGACGATGATGACGACAAGGAAAAAGGTAAAAAGGCTAAATCCCGTCGTGCTGAAGAAGACGACGAAGACGCGGAAGAGGATGAAAACCGCGATGTGAAAAAAGGTCGCCGGGCAGAGCGGAAACGTTGCGCCGCCATTTTTGGCAGTAAGCATGCCGCCGGCCGCCCGGACATGGCCGCTCACCTGGCTTTCAATACCCGGATGAGTGCGCGTGAAGCCATCGACACGCTGGCGACGATGGGCGCCGTAGCCCCGCAGCCACAAGGTAGAAAGTCGCTGGATGCCCGGATGCGTGAATCTGAGCAGGCACGATTGGGGCCCGACGGCGATAAGCCTGCAACGGGTAAAAATGCGCTGGTAAGCAAAATGACCAGCCTCTATGACACTGCACGAGGTAACAAGTAATGGACCAGTTTGGACAAAATCAATTCGCGCCGGGCATGAAAAGTTCGCTGTTCGTACCTGATCAGCTGGTTTCTGGCCCGTTACAACTGGTCACTGACTCTGTCACGATCGGTGTTTCAGGGGCGCTTAAACGTGGGACGGTACTCGGGGTGGTCACTGCGACCGGCGCGTATATCCCGAGTAAAAAAGACGCCACCGACGGCAGTGAAAAGCCGTCGGCCATTTTGGTCGATAACGTGGACACGACCACTACAGCACAAACTGGCGGTGTCTATCTGATGGGTGAGTTTAACCAGCATCGTCTAATTTTCGATGCAAGCTGGACCGTTGCTGAACTGAAAGCGCAATTCCGCCCGCTGGCCATCTTCCTGCGCGATAGCATCCAGTCGCCGGTATCCTGATTTAACCCTTTTGAAACGTAACTGATGCCAGTTCTTTGGCAGGGTTGCACTCGTCCTGAATTCTGGCCGGCAACAGTGCCGGCATCATAAAGAGACTGAATATGGAAAACATTTTTGATACCAGCGTGCTGGTCCAGGTCGTCCCTAACCTGAAAACCAGCCAAAACTGGCTTCTGGATCGCTTCTTCCCGAACGTGGTGACTTACGAGACGGAAGAGGTTGCCATCGATGTGGACGTGGGGCTGCGTCGAATGGCGCCATTCGTATCGCCGCTGGTGGAAGGTAAACTGGTCGAGAGTCGCAAATACCAGACCAATACTTTCAAGCCGGCATACATCAAAGACAAGCGCGCGCCGGATCTGCGCAAACCAATCCGCCGGCAGATCGGTGAACGCATCGGCGGCGAATTTACCGCTGCTGAGCGTGAAATGCTGAACTTGCAATTTGAAATGGCCGATCAGATTGACATGATTAATCGCCGTATGGAATGGATGGCGGCCAGTGCCCTGGTCAGTGGTACCGTGAAGGTACAAGGGGAAGGCTATGAAACCAAGGTCGTGGATTTCGGCCGTTCGCCTAATCTGACCATTACCCTCAGTGGCAGTGACAAATGGCCGCTGACGGTGGCAGCAGGCACAACCAACACCAAACCTTCAGACAATATCGAAGAGTGGCAAACCACGTTCCTAAAGGAATCTGGTGCAGTGCCAACTGATCTGGTGTTTACCAATAAGTCATGGCGTGCATTTCGCCTTGATACCACCATCAAGGATAACGCAATCACTTTCCCAGCATTGAGCCCGTTCGGCAACCAGATCAATGCCGGTCCTCAGGTCCAGAAAGGGGCTGTTTATAAAGGCCGATGGGGTAACTTTGATCTGTGGCTGTACAACGACTGGTTCATCGATCCGTTTGATGGTGTAGAGAAACCATTAATCCCTGATGGCGCTGTTGTAATGAGCTGTGCAGACTTGATGGGCACTCGAGCATTTGGGGTGATTCTGGATCCTGCGTTCAATTATGGGCCGTTGGCGTTTGCACCAAAATCAGAAATTAAGTTCGACCCGGCTCAACGCATTATTCTGATGCAATCAGCTCCGTTGGTCATCCCAAGCCGGGTGAATGCATCTCTTTGCGCAACGGTGGTGTGATATGGCCAAAAAAGCGCAAGGAAACGAACTGGGCGGCTTGCCGCCCGAGTTACTTGTCGGTGAGCAGGAAATCCCGGAAACGTTGAAGGTTGACGATAAGAGCCACGATAATCCTACCGACACCGACACCGACACCGACACCGACACCGACACCGACACCGACACCGACACCGACGATGATGACGATCAGGACGGTGAACAGTTGCCGGCCGGCATGGTTTCAGTGGTTGTCACCAAAGGCAATACCGTGCGGCACGATGGCTGCGACTATCCAGAAAACCGGGCGTTCACGTTGCCGGTAGCGGATGCGCAGCGCCTGATTGGTCTGGGCGTGGTTGCTGATGTTGAACAGCTCCGCAAGTTAGCGTTGCTTCGCAGCGCGCCGGCCGTATCTGTGCAATCGGGGGAGTAATGGGAATCAACTGGGATCAGCATTTGCTTGCGCCATTGCACGGCGTTTTTGGTGACCCGGTTGAGTATCGCCCTGGCGGCGGCGCGGAGCCTTACACCATTAGCGGCATATTCGATCGGGCCTATACGCAAGAGGTTGAGCCGCTGGACGATGGAAGCACTATTAACACCACCAAGCCTGTGCTGGGTGTGCGTGATAGTCAGTTCCGGGCGCCGCCTAAACAGGGGGACAGGGTATTGGTCGGCATCGTTGGTGGGGTGCCGGTCAATACGCTCTTTGCCATTGCGGATGTTCAACCTGATAGCCACGGGGGGACGAAGCTTATTCTCAACAAGGTGAAATCATGAACCCGAGAGGAGTCCGGTTGCTGGTCATTGAGGCGTTGAAGAATAAGACCGATGCCGCCGATCGGGTTTATTCACCTCGGGACTGGCCCACCACTGCTGATATGTATCCTGTTCTCCTGGTGCAGACACCGATCGACGTGAAGAATTCGCTGGGGCGCAATGTGCCCCAGTTCAACACGGTGACCACGGTCCGTATCACAGGGCGTTTGCAGGAACTGGACGATGAGGCGGAGGATAACGGGGCAGAAAAAGCTGAAGAAGCGTTGGAGCAGCTACGCGAGCAGGTAGAGCGCGCGGTCATCAATAGCTATGAACTGACGCGAAAAATTCAGCAGTTTCTGCAGGTGCGTTCGACCATTGATGTGGACGCCGGCGGCGAAGGGCATACCGCCCAGTTACTGATGGAACTGGATATCGAATACTATCAGGGCCCCGAAGAGTTTTATGAAATTGACGCGTCTCCGCTTGAGGGAATTGACGTCACGATCTCCATGCCTGATGGCACCCCTAAACCACTCGTAAAAATCGATCTGGAGTAACCCTATGTTTGTGAAACCCGTACCGGGGCGCATTGTGCGCGATCCGGTCAAGGGCACCTTTTTGCCGGAATCCGGCGAACAGGTTCCCGATAATATTTTTTGGGGGCGCCGCCTGAAGGATGGCGATGTACAAAAATTCGACCCTAACGCATCAGCTAAGCCGGTGGCGGGGAAGAAAAGCCAGGAGAGTGATCAATGACCGTTCCATTTACTCGCATCCCTTCAAACCAGCGCGCGCCGTTTTTCTACGCCGAGTTTGATAACTCGATGGCGAATACTGCGACCGCGGTGCAGCGCACACTGCTGATCGGGCAGATGCTGTCAACGGCGACGGCAACGCCAGGCATTCCGCAGAAAGTTTCTTCTGAATCGGCGGTAGCAGGCATCTGCGGCAATGGCTCCATGTTGCACAACATGATGGCGGCGTATCTGGCCAACGACATTTCTGCGGAAATCTGGATCCTGCCGTTATCGGATGGCACCACTGGAACAGCAGCGGCAGCCGGTAAATTACAGGTGGTGACAGCGTCGGCTGCGACCGGCGTTTTGTCGCTCTACATTGCCGGTATTCGCGTTCAGCTCACGGTCGTCAGTACCGATGATAATGTTGCCGTGGCCGCGGCGATTGCAGCGGCGATCAACGGTCAAAGCAAGCTGCCGGTTACTGCTGTCGTGGATACAACAGCCACTGATACGGTGAACCTGACGGCGAAAAATAAAGGTGCGCACGGTAACAGCATCGATATTCGCCTCAATTATCAGGGTGCTGCCGGCGGTGAGGAAACCCCGCAGGGCATGGAGTTGAAGGTAACGGCAATGGCTGGCGGTTCCGGTGCGCCGTCTCTGACTGATGCGCTGGGTAATCTGCAAGATCGTGCGTTTGACTTCATCGTCAACCCCTACACGGACACCACGTCGCTGGATGCCGTGAAAGAGTTCCTGTCAGATGCTACCGGCCGTTGGTCTTACGCGCAGCAGCTCTATGGTCATTCATTCGGCGCGCTGGCGGGCACGTATGGTTCCTTGTCCGCCGTCGGCGAAGCACGCAATAACCAGCATGAGACGCTGCTGGGGATCAACGGCTCACCGACGCCCGCTTATCTTTGGGCGGCAGCGTTGACCGGGGCGATTGCGCCGAGTCTGCGGAACGATCCGGGCCGTCCAACGCAGACGTTGACGATCAGTGGCGTACTGGCTCCGCCGCTGGAATCCCGCTTCATGCTGACCGAGCGCAATAATCTGCTATACAGCGGTATCTCAACGTTTACGGTCGCTGATGATGGTTCTGTGCAGGTTGAAAAGACCATCACCACCTACCAGAAGAACAAGTTCGGCGATGCAGATGACAGCTACCTGAACATTGAAACGCTCTATCTGCTGATGTTCGTGACCCGTTTCCTGCGCACGCAAATCACTTCAAAGTTCGGCCGCATGAAGCTGGCCAACGACGGCACCCGTTTTGCACCAGGCTCCGCGATTGTGACGCCCAACGTCATCCGCGCGGAGCTTATCGCGCAGTATCGCACGCTGGAATATAACGGCTATGTGCAGGATGCCGCGGCATTTGCTGAGACGTTGCTGGTGGAGCGTAACAGCAGCAATACCAAACGGATCGATGTGTTGTGGACGGGCACGCTGATCGACCAACTGGAAATTTTCGCACTACTCAATCAATGGCGACGCGCGCAGACCGCGGCCTAAGGGGGATTTATGGGAGATACAACTAACCGCCTGGCCGGTACTGCATACGTTACCATCGACGGTGTAACGGTCATGGTTGCCGGCCAGTTCAAATACAGCCCCGGTAAAGTGGAGCGCTCCACGTTGACCGGGATGGATACGGTGCACGGTTACAAAGAAAAGCCACGGGCGCCGTTTATTTCCTACCAGGCGCGTGACAGCGGCGGGACGTCGATCGCTAAAATCAACGATTCCACCAACGTCACGGTGGTCGTTGAGCTGGCAAACGGTAAAACAGTGATCGGCGAAAACATGTGGTCCGTGAATACGCAAGATGTTGATAGCGAAGAAGCGGTGTTTGATGTTCGCTGGGAAGGCGGATCGGTAACGGAGTATTGATATGGCAGTGCTTGATAAAACTAAAACGATCGTACTCAGCAAAGCGCTGGAGATGGCAAACATCCGCTACGAGAGCATCGAACTGAAAGAGCCCGCACTGGCTGAGGTTGAGCAGTTCTATGAAACGCAGCGCAGCAAGAATGGCATGGCGGCCATGAAGCTGCTGCTGGCGTTAAATTCCGGCATAACTGAAAAAGTGTTGAGTGGCATGGCTTACACCGATTACAGGAAGTGTGAGGACTACCTGATGTCTTTTTTGACCTTCGATCCCTCGGCGGATGGCAGCAACTAGCTGCTGAGGTGACGAAGTATTACGGGTGGGGGCCGCAGGATGCGTGGTCCCTGACCCGTACCCGGTTGGATTTTTGGGCCGATCAGGCCCGTCGGATAGAAAAGCTTAAGGCGGGCAAGTAATGGCCAAGTCATTTGACTTTGAGCTGACGGCTAATGATGAGGCGTCAGCCGCAATTCTGCGGATTGAGGAAATTGTAAAGCACCTCAATCCGCTGTTGGACAGAACGCGCGATGCGTTGGCGTTGGGCGGTCAGGAATCCAGAGATAACCTTGACGATTTGGGCAGCCGTTTTGATGTGTTGGCTAAAAATGCCAGAAGCGGCGTCCAGTTCATCGGCGATTTGGTCCCGCCGCTTAAAATGGTCGGTGGATTAACCCTCGGACTGGGTGGCGCTGCAGCGGTCGTCAATGTTGTTAAAAACAACCTGACCAATTTTGCCAACGCCGGCTACCGGATCGATACCGTTGCAAAAAACGTCAGCATGACGGCGGACGCGTTTCAGGAACTGACTGGCGCCATGATTGAAAACGGCAGCGCGCGTGAGGCTGCGGAAGGTTCGGTCAGTGAGTTGTTTGAAAAGGCGAATGATGCTGTACACGGCCGTAATGATGGCTTTCTCGCCTTGCTGAAACAGCGAGGGATAGGGATCAGCGAAACCAAGGATGGCCTGGCCGATGTAGGCAAGCTGATTAACGACCTCAACCGCGCCATGCAATCACTCCCTGCTGGGCAGCAGGCGCTGTTTGCCAACAAATTGGGCATTTCGCCCGATCTTCTCAGCTATCTGCGCAACACGACCAGTGAAGTTCAACGGCTCAAGGATCAGGCCCGCCGGGATGGCCTGATATTTACCGAGAAGGATCTGCAGAATGCCCTGGCGTTCAAGCAGCAGCTGAACCAGATAGGTGCTGCCTATGACGGCATGCTGATGAAAGGGCAGGCCTGGCTGGGCCAGTCGGAAACCTTGGCGGCTTCGGTAGACCAGATCAAGCAGGTCGTCACCAATGGTCTGGACAGTACGGCTATCGGTTCGATCCTGACGTTTAACAGCGGCGGGAAACAGGCCGATATTTTGCGGCAGGCTCAAGGCGACGAGAAATTTAAAGACACGCTTTCATGGAAAGAGAAGCTGGATTTAAAACTGGGCTATGCGTCGGAAGATCTGATCAAGAAACTGAACGGCTATTATAAGCCCGTATGGCGCGCCGACCAGCTGAGAGCCGATACCGAGAAAATTTCAGGTTACCCGGCGCCGGCTGAAAATGGGGCGATGTTACCGTATGGCCAGCCGGGGAATAATGCACTCGGGCTGCGCAACAATAATCCGGGCAATCTGCGTTCAGCACCGAATACGACTGGCCGAAACGGCGGTTTTGTCACGTTCGAAAATCCCAATGAGGGGCTGGCGGCGCTCTCTCGACAGCTGATGCTGTTCGGCGATCGCGGTAAAAACACGTTGAACAGCATCATCCCGACGTATGCGCCATCCAGTGAAAACAATACTCAGGCCTATATTGATGCCCTGGCTAAACAGACCGGTTTTAATCCCGCGGAACCGCTCGACCTTCATTCGCCGTCGGTGCTTGAAAAGCTTATCCCGGCCATCATTAAGCATGAAAACGGTGCCCAGCCATACAGCCGCGATCAAATTTTCAGGGGGATCAGCGATTCGGTCTTTGATCCTCGCTGGTCTGGCTTGCGTGACCAGAACAATCTTTATGGGCAGCGAGCATCTGGTTTGTTCGAACTCTCTGATCAGGCGCAGTCATTACCGCCGCCAACGCAAAAGGATTCGTCAACGCAAGCCTCACTGTTTGCGCCGAATGATCAGCGAGAGGAAACCATTGGCCAGATCTCGGATGCCATGTCTAAGGCCATCGACGAGAACAAATTCCAACTGGAAATTACACTGGTCAATCCCCAGGCCGGCGAGCGCCGCAAGGTCCAAACTGAAGGCGGTGGCCGCGTGGCCTTGTCAATGCAATCAATAAGTTAAACCGCTTAGGCGGTTTTTTTGTTTCTGGAGAATTTATGGCTCTGATCACTGATGCGATTTCATCGCTGCTTGGTGGCGGCGACAGCTGGGATTGGTTTGAGCATATTCACCCGGCATCATTTCGCGGCGTTCCTTTTGCAGTAGTCAGTGCCGAAGGCGTATTTGGCCGGCGCCAGGCCGTGCATGAATACCCTTATCGCAACACCGCCTGGGTGGAAGACCTGGGGCGTGGTACGCGCAAATTAACGATCAGGGGTTTCATCGTCCATAACAGCCTGGCGTATGACGCACCTGACGTGATAACGCAGCGTGATTCGCTGGTGGCTGCGTGCGAGACGGAAGGGCCGGGGACGTTGATACATCCGACGCTTGGGGAGCTTACCGTAAGTGTGCCGGATGGCGGTTTGCGGGTACTTGAGAGCGTGGATAACGGCCGTTCCTTCGAGTTTACCCTGACGGTCATTGAGTCCGGTTTAAAGGTGTTTGCGATCACCGGCAGCACTCAGGCGGCATCACTGGTTCAGGCAAACTGGTTACGAACCGGCCTAATGGCGGCCACAAAATTTATTGCCACGGTTAAAGGTGAGATCCGCAGTGTAACCCAGACCATCAAGACGTTGCGCAATACCGCTGCGTTTTGGGGAAACATGGTGAAAAGCACCGCAAATGAGGTCACTAATCTCAGTAATGTCCTGAAATCGACCTTCGGTAGCGCCCGGTATGGGAGATACAGCAAAGGCACCGTAGGGGGAGGCGTTTCGGGATCAACCGGTGCAGTAAATCGAACGGCAGATACCGACAATTACGCCGGATTGGTTAACCAAAAAATGGCGCAAGCGGTAACAGGGCGCGCTGAATTATTGGCGCTCACGGCCACATTTGAGAGCGTAGCCTCCGTTGACGCCTTCCCCGTTGATGCCAGGGCCATCATTGATGCGGTCATTTCGTTCAGCGGCAGTGTAGAAGAAAAAATCCGCATGCTGGAAACATTGGCCTCGTATCGAAACACCACGTTTTACGCAACCTCTGGTGAAAATTCGGTAGCCAATGGCGCCACTATCCTGCTCTGCGTACTGTCCGCCGGCGCACTGGCAGCGACCGCCGCCAATTATGAGCCATCAAGCTATGACGATGCCATTTTGATGCTTAATCGCGTCTGCAACACGCTGGATGAGGTGCTGTTGATGGCGGCGGATGCCGGGGACGACGACGATTATCTGAACCTATTGCAAACCCGCGATGCGCTGGTCAACGCCTACAGCCAGAAAGGCGCCGTTCTTAGTTCACTGACCCAGGTTGTTATGCCCACATCGTTACCGGCGTTGGTGCTGGCCAACCGCATGTATCAGGACGGTGCTCGGGGTGATGAACTGGTTCAGTCTGTCGGGCCGCGCCATCCGGCATTCATGCCCACCAAATTTAAAGCGCTGAGAAAATGAAAGATGAACTGATTTTGACGGCCGGCGGGAAGCGAATTTCCGGCTGGGATTCTGTTCGCGTTACGCGAGGCATTGAGCGCTTGCCATCGGATTTCGACCTGTCGTTGATGGACTACTACCCCGGTAACGAAGAAAAGCAGCTGGTACTGCCCGGAGACAGCTGCACGGTGCATCTGGGGGATGATCTGGTTATGACCGGCTATGTCGATCGCTGGAATCCGGTGATCGGCAAAGAGCGTCATGAAGTTCGCGCTACGGGCCGGAGTAAATGCCAGGACCTGGTGGATTGTTCAGCTGAATGGCCTAACAACGTGATCAGCCAGGCTAATGCCCTACAGATAGCACAAAAGCTGGCGGCGCCATACGGCATCACTGTCAGCAGCGACGTGAATGATATGACGACGGTTCCCCAATTTACCCTGAACTGGGGGGAGTCTTCGCAAGAAGTGATCGACCGGATCACCCGTTGGGCCGCACTGCTGTATTACGACAAGCCCGATGGAAGTCTTTTCCTTACCCGCGTCGGAACCGCCAAGGCGGCCAGCGGCGTGGCGCAAGGGGAAAATATTGAGACGGCATCTTTCATGTCATCGATGGACGAACGTTTTTCCGATTATGTCGGGGTATCAATGTCGATGACGCCGGCGATGGAGTTGTCCCCGGATAGCGGCTATTCCGCCGTTACTCTGGCGCGCGCCCAGGATCCGGAAGTCGCCAAAATGCGCTACCGCAATCGGATTGTCATCGTTGAGAGCACGATGAACTCTCATGGTCAGGCGCAAAACTGCATCGACTGGGAGATGAACCGGCGATATGGCCGTTCACGACGCCTGCAGGTGGAGATCGATAGCTGGCGAGACAAGGCCGGAAAACTGTGGGAGCCGAATACGCTGATCCCCATCAATATTCCTGTTTTTGGGCTCAATAACGTGCAGTGGCTTCTGGCGGAGGTCACCTTTACCCGTGACGAGCGGGGCTCGCGGGCCAATCTCATCATGATGCCGAAAGAAGCATTTGCCGTTCAACCCTATCAATTCTATAGCCAGGTGCAGGAGCTAAATCGATGAATGACGGCATGTTGAGGCAGCTTGGGCGCCGGGTGGCCATGATGATCGGCCTGGGTAAGATCACCGGGTACGGCGATGCCGGCGGCATTCAAAAACTACAGTATCAGACGCCACTGGAGGTGAGGGGTGACACTCCGAGAATGGCGGAGTTTGGATTTTCTTCCGGTCTCCCGGTGGGTACGGATGTGGTGCTGGCGTATCTGGGGGGTGATCGTTCCAGCGCCGTGATCGTGGCCAGCAACAATCAGCAATACCGACAATCGGGTTTAAAAAGCGGCGAAACGCTGATTTATAACCAGTGGGGAATGTTCATAAAACTCACGGAAAACGGCATTGAGGTCGAAGCGAAAGGGAAACCGGTAACAGTGGCCAATGCGACCACGGTGACCGTCACGGCTACCGAGAAAATCAGGCTTGAAACACCACGTTTGGAAGTGACCGGCGACGTGATCGACAACTGCGACAGCAATGGCGCCACGCTGAAAGCCTTACGCGATGCTCATAACGATCACGACCATATCGTGAAAAATGTCCAGAGCGGCAACGATGAGAAAACCAGCGAGAAACCGGGGGAGATCGTCGAATGAGTGATATCAGCTCTTTTTGGGACATTGAACGGCTGGTGGCTGAGTGGCGTGAGGGAAACGGCGACTTGGTCAATGGCGATGATCTGCAGACAGCGATGATTATCAGTCTGTTCACCGATCGCGTCGCCCGTGATGACGATGATATAGACGGAGAAGACCGCCGCGGCTGGTGGGGGGATATGGGGGAGGAGAATAACATCGGCTCCCGGCTGTGGTTGTTGCGCCGTCAGAAATTGACCCAGGACGTTGCTCAAAAAGCGGAAGACTATGCCCGCGAGGCATTGCAGTGGTTGATCTCCGATGGTGTGGTGTCGTCGTTCGCCATAGCAACCCAGATCGTTTATCCACGCAGGCTAAATATGGTCATTCGCTATCAACGTCCGGGGAATAGTGACCGCACGGACATGCGATTTTTTTGGGTTTGGGAGCAATAAATTATGCCATTCAATAGGCCGACACTTACCGAACTGCGCGCAAAAAACCGCACGCAGCTTCAGGCTGAACTGAAAAAAACCGGTGCACTTTTACGCTATTCCAACATGCGTGTTTTGGCGGATGCCGACGCCGGCCTGGCCCATTTACATTACGGGTACCTGGATTACATCGCGCTGCAGTCCACCCCTTTTAATGCCACCGATGAATGGCTATCGGGGTGGGCTGGCCTTAAAAGTGTCTACCAGAACCCGGCCAACCCGGCATCCACACCGTCCTATGAATTTAGCGGGACAGCAGGGACGCCCGTCAATAAGGGCGCCGTATTACGCCGTGGTGATGGTTATCTCTACCGGCTTGAAGAGAACGTAACGATCGGGGGAAATGGGAAAGGTGTCGGCAAGCTCACCGCAATATTGCCCGATATCATCGACGCCCCGACAGGGGGCGGCATTGATGGTAATGCGGATGCCGGGACGACCCTAACACTGGATGTTTCTCTACCCGGCATCGATGCCAGTGGCGTAATGCTCGAGCCCGCGACCGGCGGCGCAGATATTGAGACGCAAGAAAGCTTCCGTGCCCGCATGCTGCTGGCCTACCAAAAGCCATCTCAGGGGGGAAGCGACACGGACTACGAGCAGTGGGCGCTGGCGGTACCCGGTGTTACCCGTTGTTGGGTAAAACGGCGTCTTATGGGGGCCGGCACGGTTGGGGTGTACATCATGTGTGATGGCAACGACGAAACCAACCACGGCTTCCCTGTAGGTAGCGACGGCATATCGCAGTTGGACGACTGGGGAGCACAGAAAGCCACGGGTGATCAGGGGCGTGTGGCCGACTACATTTACCCGCGCGCGCCAGTCACTGCTCTGGTATACGTTTGTTCGCCAGTGGCCAAGACCGTGGATTTTGAGATCAGCGGCATTTCGCACGTTGGCAGCGACATTACTGCGGCCATTGCAGCGGCTATCGATAATGTATTTTTTGAAGGTGGCACACCGGTCGGCAATGGCAGGATCTTCCTATCAGACCTGAACAGGGCTATCGGGGACATTGAGGGAACGGCCGGCTTTATCCTTGTTTCCCCATCAACGAATATCGATCTTGGGGTAGGGGAGCTGCCTGTACGCGGTGAGGTGAAGTACACATGAGCCAGTTTACCGCAGAGGAATATCAACGTGCGCTACAGGCGCTAATACCCACTGGATTAGCGTGGCCGCGCGACCCAGGTGGGGTTCAGGCCGCGGTTATTCGTGCTTTGGCTTCGGGGTTCCAACGTAGCGACAACGATGCGATAGCATTGCTTGTTGGTGCTTTCCCTGAAACCGCAACCATCATGCTGACTGAATGGGAAAAAACGCTGGGCTTGCCTGATGACTGTTCGATCGGCGAAGTAGACACGATAGCGAAACGCCAGGCGGCCGTGGTATCAAAATTTATCAGTACCGGCGGCCAGTCACGCTCCTATTTTATCGGTATCGCCAGAGCGCTCGGTTACAACATCACCATCAAGGAATACCGCCAGGCGCGCGCCGGGCTGTCTGTGTGTGGCGATGGGTTAAATGGCGACGACTGGCCCTTTGTGTGGCTGGTGGAGGCTGAAGAAACTACCATTTCATACGCTCGCGCAGGCATTACTTATTGTGGTGATCCGTTGCGTTCATGGGGTAATCGGCAGTTGGAATGCAGAATGAACGCCCTATCGCCGTCGCATACAATAGTCAAATTTGGTTATATCAATTTCGGGTTTAATGATGAGGGTGTTTATGATGTAACACCAGAATTCGCCGATATGTTTGATACTGCCTCCGGCTATTTATAAAAATCAACTAATCATATTTTCGCTCAGTGAGTGAGGAATAATTATGCAAAAAGTAGGAAACACTACAGATACCGCAGATGCAAATGGTGAGTATACCAATGGTAATGTTGCTCAGGGAATACCACCTACAATCATTAATGCTGAGATGCTTAACACGTTTCAAAGAGAGTTGGTTAATACTGTTGAAGGGGCTGGGATTGATTTAGACGCGGGAGACTTTGGTCAGTTGCTTAAAGCAATTAAAAAAATTGTGACTGAGGCGACAAGCAGCGATATTGATAAAATATACCCAGTTGGGCTGATCGTTTGGTTTGCGCAAAATAAAAATCCAAACACTCTCTTTCCGGGAACTACTTGGAAATATATTGGGGAAAATAGAACCATACGACTTGGTAAGCAGGATGGTTCTGATCTCATGCAAACGGGAGGGGCGGACTCAGTAACTCTTAATAATGGAAACTTGCCATCTCACAATCACTCTTTTTCGGCCAATACCAGTAGTTTTGACTATGGAACAAAATGGACGACACAAGAAGGCTTGCATAGTCATGACTTAGATGTGCGCGTATCAAATGTTGCCAGTGAAACATCAACTTTTAGCGATGTAATGAAAACTGGTGGTGGTGTAACCTTCCACACAACTGAAGCGGGGTTACACTCCCACCAGATTAATATTGGTCCACATAGCCATTCGGTTTCAGGAACTACCGGTTCTTCGGGGGATGGTTCTGCATTTTCAATAGTCAACCCGTATGTAAAGATTATGGGTTGGTATCGATCTGCGTAACCTTACGGTTTTTACCTAAAAAGCGGCTTTTGTTATTGCTAAGTACTTTTTTTGATATTTTTAGTAATGGGGTTTCTATGATGTAGAAACATGCTACTCCCGCAACAATTGATGCAATTATGGATGCAGGGATAAAAATAATATCATATTTGCTTCCGTATATTGTGCTTTTGAGAATCAAAATAGACAGACCTATCGTGAACATATGTGTAAGGTAAATAGAGTAAGATGCATTTCCAACTATGCATAATATCTTAGAAAATATGTTTTCATGTATTTTAATGTTTCTGGCACCTATAAGAACAAGCATCATAGGAATTCCATATTTAAAGCACCTGTTAATGAATGGTGCATAAAGTTCAATTAATACAAGCAGTGTTAGGCCAGAAATGATGATAGCATTATGGTTTTTTTGTATAATTGAATTTGATGAAGCGTAAAATGCTATTATGCCAAGTGAAAATTCTATCAATAATGGATTCGTGATGAATGTAAAGTAAAATTCATTTGAATTAACAATTAATCCGATTGTAGGAAGAACAATCATTATTATGGAGCATATGACCAACCCCATTGTCTTACCAGACATGAATGAAAGTGATAAAATTAAATAAAATATAAACTCATACCTAAGCGTCCACCCAACATCAACTAACATCGCATAGTTTTCAATTGGAATTAATGTGAATGAATTAATCAAAGTAGTATGAGGTGAGTTACTATTAACCATGCTTGGGTTATATAGGTAAACAAGCAAGGCGAAAATTGATATGAGCCAGTATAAAGGAAGTATTCTAATTATCCTTCGTAAAATAAATTCGACACCGTTAGCATTTCTTTGCGCCGTGTAAGCCATGATGAATCCAGATATAACGAAGAAGAGATCAACCCCTGAATTTCCAATGTAGAAATAATCACTGGTGGTTATATTAAGAACATGAGCCTTAACCATAACATGCCAGCAAACAACTAATGTCACAGCCACTGCCCTAAGCCACTGAATAGGAATAATATTTCTGTTATTCATTATGTAACTCACGTAAGAGATGCTCCGATCCTTTTCATTTCATCAATAACAAGCTGTAAGTCTTTATCGTTTAAAGACAATTGTGCTGCAATGAAGAAAAGAATATGAGGTGACATTGCTCGCGGTTCGGCTCCGCCAGTGTACTTCCTCCACTGGCTATTACTTGCCACTCCAGCCAAATCGGCCATTTGGTTTCCAGTATATCCAAGCTCTGATTTTAATCGTTCCAGATCTTCAGGAGTTGGTGGGGTGTATTCGTTTATCAATCTCATTTTTCACCTGCAAAAAAGCCCCTTTCGGGGCTTCTCTTAAATAAATTTGATGATGATCGTTGTTACTGTAGCCACTGCACCGATTAAACCGGTTGCTACGGCTACCGGATACCACATTGTCTCCCGGTTAATCTTCGCTGTCTCAGCCATCAACTTGGCGATTTCAGCGTGGATTTTTTCAAGCTCTGCTGCGGTCATGTCGTTTGTCATCTCGTTCTTCCTTCCGGGGTCGGGCTGCGGCCTTTCCGCTACCTCATGTGATAAATATTAGCCCCATTGGTGCTAATTGTCAACGGTAAAATTACCATCAGGAATTTCTATGGCACAAAGATACAACACCGGAAATCCGCGTCCTTCAAACAGTATGAAGGACTTAAACGACAATGCTCTTGCTTATGATGACTTCCTTAACGGTGAGCAAGATGAGGCTTATGATCGGTTCCAGAAACCATTCCCTACAGTACGTAAGCAGGTTGCAGAGCGTGTAAATGAAATAATTGGCGCTCAGCAAGATGCGGAGAAATACGCGGAAGAGGCTAAAGGATATGCTGAAGCTGCTCAAAAAGTCTCAGATATATACACAGATGAGTTGGAGGCACAAAAAGCAGTAGATGATGGAAAAGAGACTCGTCAATTCTTCTGGGTGCGATCTCAATCAGAAACAGAATTAGCTCTCGAATATACAGTATCTTCTGGGCGAATCGTTCCTACTGGGAAGACGTCTATTGCGGGAGCTGCCGTAACTGACGCGCTAAACGAAATGAAAACACGGGTGAATATTGTCCCCAACACGCCAGCGGGGATCGCCGATAATATTGCTGCTGGGGTTGAGTTCGCCGATGGTCATTTTGCGCCGCTGATGCTGGATGACGGCCGACATGCCTTTATCGATAGCAATGGAATGCTGCGAGTTGTGGCTGCTGATTCTGACGTCGTGGTGCGGCCATACATCGAGGCGCAGCCGTATACGTTACCTGATGGTGCGGTGTGCACGAAAATCATTGTCGATCCGTATAAAAATATCACAGAGGCATGGACTGAAGACGGTGGATATTATTTTGCCACGCCGGATGGACTTAAACGCGTTGGCGATTTAAAGCCAGCCGCACAGCAAATAAAGCAGGCAACAGCTGCCAGCGATTTGGTGATGAACTACGGCGCGACGCGTATCTCCGTTTCCGATGATCTGCGCCCTGTGATGTATATCCTGCCGACGTTCGGCCAATCCCTCGCCCAAGGGTGGAGCACTTACGCAGATGACGTCTTGATCGCCACAACTCAGCTCTATCCCGACAATGCCTGGATGTTCAAATCTGACCGGGGTGCCGGGAAAGAGAACCCGAATCGCGGCCCTGCTCTGATTGATGAAATCGTGTCGCTGAAAGATACAGTGAACGGGGGCTGGAAAGAGACAGCATGTTCATCTTCGGCAGCGCATATTATCAGTGAGGTAGAAAAGCTGACGGGTAAGCGCATTCATATTCTGCGCTATGTTGCTGCTGAGGGTGGTAAGGCATACCGGAATTTGACAAAAGGGACGTTTTCTTGGTCTACCCTTGTGCAGGGGTTGATCGATGCTAAGCGTATCTGTGAACGCATGGGATTTAAGCCGGTGGTGTTAGGGCTTGATGTGAAAGCTGGCGAGACGGATATTGACGGTACGCCGGGCATCTACCCAGATTTATATACCCGATTCCTGAGAAACTTGGACAGGAATTATAATGCCGAAGTTAAGCGAATATTCGGCGGTGATCATCCTGACGTCCCTGTCTTTGTTGAGCAGTGCAGCTGGTGGCCGTATACCGAATGGGATATTAAAAACGTTCGACAAGGGCAGTTGAGTGCGGACGGGTTGGGTAACATTCGATTCACCGGCCCCGGTTATCAATACCCGCATCCCGGCGATATTATTCACATCAACTCGAAGGGGCAAAATATGCGCGGTGTATCACTCGCTCGTGCGGTGGCGTTCGAATGTTTTGGCACGGGATATATTCCGATAAAGCCAATGAATGTCTACTGGTCTGGCGCAAACACAATTGACATTATTTGTGCCTCATCTGTAGAGATTATTAAAGACGTTTCCGATGTTATTGTGAGCTCTACAGGGCTGGGTGCCGGTGCCGGGTTTGGTATTCGTGCGCGTGATAATTCAGCTATCAGCATTACTGACGCAGTGCCGTTCGGTAAGATCGGCATTCGCTTGACGGTAGACAATCCAACGAATACACGCAGTGTACAGATTAGCTATGCGCAGCGACGGACGGGAAGCAATAACCAATCCGGGCCGATTGATGGCGCGCGCGGGTTATTCCGCACAAAAGATGGCATCACCAACCTTTACACCGGAGAGACGGAATATCAGTGGCTACCGGCTTTCACTTGGGAGTTAAATTAATGGCTAATGCAATGGTGGTTTTCAAAGCTGACCGCCCGGCGAATAACCCTAATCTGCCGAAACTCGATATCACTCAGCAAGAGATCGACATCCTGAAAATGAATCCTACTGCGTGGCTTGAGGCAAAAAGCGGAGTGGTTTCAAGCGGTGGTGAGGTTTCTCTTGTTCGAGATAAAACCGGGCGCGCAAACTGGGCTCCAGTTGCCGCTCTGGCTCCGCGGGTTATTGCCGCCGGTAAAGGTTTCGCGCTGCGGTTCGGCCGCGCCGCTTCAAACTCAGGCGCGCTGATCGCACAGGGTAGTTATGAATCCCTGCCTGCAGATGGGATTTATGCTCAATTCATTTTGTATCGGATACCTCTTGCAAACACAGAAGGTTACACGGGAACCGGCGGTAATATCTGCGGGAACTATACGACGGTTCCTGACTGGCTGCGCGTCAGGTTCGGTAACGACTCGTTCCTGACCGATGCAGTATGGATTAACCACGGCGGGACGGCGGTCAGTGACCCAAGCAACTACCCGATCAACACGGTGATTACGGGGTTCCGTGATAATCAGTGGCATATTGCGGCAATCGAGGCGACGAGCGCGTATCATCGTTGGGAGCATGACGGCGCACTATTGCAGCAGAAAGAGATCCCTGCTAAGCCGTTCGCAACGGCTGCATCCCGACAGTTGATCGTCGGTGGCGCAGGAAATCCATTGAGCAATGGTTTCCAAGGGGACATTGCCGCGAAAATTATCATTCCTGGAGTTCTGTCGGTTGACGCCAAAAACACGCTCTATGCGCGATTCAACTCGTTGAAAGCAGAATTGCAATCGTAGTGGAAGTAGCCCACTTAGGTGGGCTTTTTGTTTGGGTTGTATGAGGGGCGTTTATCGAAAGGTTCTTCAGTTTGAGGAGGTAGTGACTTCTCAGCCTTTTCGAGAGCATCTCTAATAATCGATAAGTTTCGCCTTACCCCATCAAATCGTTGTTCTTCGCTTAACCGAGTGGACATGGCAAGAACTCTGTTTTGTTCCTGTAACTTCGTCATGTTCTCAGTGAACGCCCTTATTTGCGATTCGTACTTCTTGTTTTCCATGATGGTATCAAAGACTAGGTCGTGTAGACCATCAATGCTATTAACCCGGCTTTTAAGCGCACCCTCTAGTTTAAGGGTCAACTCAATCCTACGTAGCATCTCTTGCTGAAGGCTTCTTCCTGCCTCTGTAGCCTTTTCCTCTAGCTGTTCACGAATCTCGGCAGGCATTCTGAATGGGTAAGGAGAGTATTGCTTGGACATGATTCCGGCCTGTTAAGATAGAAATAGATACATCATAATTTATCCTGTGAGATTGACAACGATACAAAATGGATCATAATCTGGGTGTGACCTCAAACAACAATGTATCTTTATGTATCTATGGTGGGTTATGAAAGAGCAAAAGCAAGTAAATCCGTATCCGGTAAGGATGCCGGCAGAAGTGAAAGATTGGATGAGCATTCAAGCAAAGGCTGCCGGAAGGTCATTAAACAGCGAAATAGTTAGGGTTCTTACTGAGAGGATGAATCGGTCGATTGGACGGGCAAAAAGTGCGTAACCAAAAAGGCGAAACCCGGCAGTGCGTGAACACTAGCCGGGTCTCTATGTCAGTAACTTTGGGAGAAACTAACATGAACATTGTAGCGAAGACCGATCTTAATTTCCATGGTGTGGTTTTGTCTCCGGTTACCGAAGTGCCTGGTACATGGTTAACGGCATCTCAAATCGGCTACGCTTTGCGGTATGCCGATGATAAGGCTGTACAACGGATTTACTCGCGGCACGCTGATGAATTTACTGACAAAATGACAGGGGTGGTCAATTTGACCACCCCTGGCGGAACGCAGGAAACACGGGTTTTTTCCCTGCGTGGTGCTCACTTGATAGCTATGTTTGCTCGCACGCCGGTAGCGAAAGAGTTTCGTCGCTGGGTTCTGGATATATTAGATCGTGAGGCTGGACAAATTCCGGAGAACTCACCTCTTCACCGATACTTTGTGAAGATCATCATCAGAGATAACGTCTTTGGTGCTGATGTTGAGCTTCTGGGAAATGCAGACACGTTTAAGGCTATCGCTCGCGGCGTTGCCACCAATCTAGGCTTTGAGCCAACAGGTTTTATAAGTCGCAGACCAGCGACGGAGAAAATGATGCGGAAGCATTAGGGATTTTGCCCCAGACATTGGGCAAATAAAAACCGCCAGTGTAGGGCTGGCGGCTTATGTCACTACTGATTGGAGATTTGAATGCAACAATCAACAGCTGTAAATGTAGCAAAGACTGCGCACCTTGTCGATCCTGATATTCTGCCAGTGATGGAGTGGGGTGGAACAAGAGTAGTCACCACCGAAACTTTGGCTAAGGGTTATGGGTGCCAAGAAAAAAGTATCCGCATGAACCTGGCTAATAATAAGGGGCGGTTCGTGGAGGGAATGCACCTATTCACTTTATCAGGCAACGAGTTACGGGAGTTTAAGAACAGAGCCAATGATAGTGGCTCTGTTGGTAAGAATGCCCGTTCGCTTACTCTTTGGACTGAAAAGGGCGCCGCACGCATGTCCAAAATCGTTGATACTGATGAAGCATGGTCATTCTTCGAGAAGCTGGAGGATTCATACTTCAGACCTCACGAGCCTGTTGGCTTGCCATTGGACTACGAGCACGCACTTGAAAACCTGCTGGCAAAGGTTAAAGAAAATCGCATAGTTACTGAACAACGCGATCGTGCAATTAAGGAGCGGCGTTGGATTGGCGAGAAACGCGAGGCCACTGCGATGGCAACTGCATCGGTAGCCGTGCGGGAGAAGAACAAACTTGCTGAGCGTCTTGGAGAAGGGAAGAATTACGCTGCTATCATCCCAGTAGAGAAGAAAACCGGTGAGAAGTTTAAATGGCAGCCGCTTCGCAAGTGGTGCCGAGAAAACAACGCAGTGCCACATAGCGTCGAAGACCCTCGATTTGGCACTGTAAAATCATGGCCGCGTGAAGCTTGGATGGCAGTATATGGTGTAGATCTCCGTAAGTTATTTTAAAGACTCACGAAGTTTTCGTAGTGACCTACACGAAAGGTGTAGGTCATAACCAACCCGCTTAATTGCGGGTTTTTTTGTTGCTAATTTGTTGTGGGCTCTGGGTGTCTGTCGTTTTCGTTGAGAATGAAGATCTGCCGGCCGGCGAGGGTGATGCTGCCCATTCCTATCTCCTGATAGCCATATCTTACAAAACGTAGTCTGCCGCTGGCTTTCGCGCAACGCATAGACAGTGTAAGATGCGCCCCATGCTATGTGGGTAGTTTTGGTTTTATGTCCATCACTGTGTCCACCGATTAAAAACGAAAGCGCTTAATCTGAGAAATAACCAATATAATGAAACACATAAGAAACTTTTCCATTATTGCCCATATTGACCACGGTAAGTCGACGCTGTCTGACCGCATTATCCAAATTTGCGGTGGCCTGTCCGACCGTGAAATGGCTGCGCAGGTGCTCGATTCCATGGATCTGGAGCGCGAGCGCGGCATCACCATCAAGGCGCAGAGCGTCACGCTGGATTACAAGGCGCTGGATGGGCAGACCTATCAGCTTAACTTTATCGACACCCCAGGCCACGTTGACTTCTCCTATGAAGTGTCCCGCTCGCTGGCGGCCTGCGAAGGCGCGCTGCTGGTGGTGGACGCCGGTCAGGGCGTAGAAGCCCAGACGCTGGCCAACTGCTACACCGCGATCGAAATGGATCTGGAAGTGGTGCCGGTGTTGAACAAAATCGACCTGCCGGCCGCCGATCCGGATCGCGCCGCGCAGGAAATTGAAGACATCGTCGGCATCGACGCCACCGATGCCGTGCGCTGCTCGGCCAAAACCGGCGTCGGCGTGCCCGACGTGCTGGAGCGCCTGGTGCGAGACATTCCTGCGCCGCAGGGCGATCCGGATGCGCCGCTGCAGGCGCTGATCATCGACTCCTGGTTCGATAACTACCTGGGCGTCGTGTCGCTGGTGCGCGTCAAGAACGGCACGCTGCGCAAGGGCGACAAGATCAAGGTCATGAGCACCGGCCAGGTGTACAACGCCGATCGTTTGGGCATTTTCACGCCGAAGCAGGTCGATCGCGACGTGCTGAACTGCGGCGAAGTGGGCTGGCTGGTCTGTGCGATCAAAGACATTCTCGGCGCGCCGGTGGGCGATACCCTGACGCAGGCGCGTCAGCCGGCGGATAAAGCGTTGCCGGGCTTCAAAAAAGTGAAGCCGCAGGTGTACGCCGGCCTGTTCCCGATCAGCTCCGACGACTATGAATCTTTCCGCGATGCGTTGGGCAAGCTGAGCCTTAACGACGCCTCCCTGTTCTACGAACCGGAAAGCTCCACCGCGTTGGGCTTCGGCTTCCGCTGCGGCTTCCTCGGTCTGCTGCACATGGAGATCATTCAGGAGCGTCTGGAGCGTGAATACGATCTGGATCTGATCACCACCGCGCCGACGGTAGTCTACGAAGTGGAAACCACCGGCAAAGAAGTGATCTACGTCGACAGCCCATCCAAGCTGCCGCCGTTGAACAACATCCAGGAACTGCGCGAGCCGATCGCCGAATGCCACATGCTGATGCCGCAGGAATACCTGGGCAACGTCATCACCCTGTGCGTTGAGAAACGCGGCGTGCAGACCAACATGGTCTACCACGGCAACCAGGTGGCGTTGACCTATGAAATCCCGATGGCGGAAGTGGTGCTCGACTTCTTCGACCGCCTGAAGTCCACGTCGCGCGGTTATGCGTCGCTGGATTACAACTTCAAGCGCTTCCAGGCCTCCGACATGGTGCGCGTGGACGTGCTGATCAACAACGAGCGCGTGGATGCGCTGGCGCTGATCACCCACCGCGACAACTCGCAGTATCGCGGCCGTGAATTGGTGGAAAAGATGAAAGATCTGATCCCGCGTCAGCAGTTCGACATCGCGATTCAGGCGGCGATCGGCACGCACATCATCGCGCGTTCCACCGTGAAGCAGCTGCGTAAAAACGTGCTGGCGAAATGCTACGGCGGTGACGTCAGCCGTAAGAAAAAGCTGCTGCAGAAACAGAAAGACGGTAAGAAACGCATGAAGCAGGTCGGCAACGTCGAGCTGCCGCAGGAAGCGTTCCTGGCCATTCTGCACGTCGGTAAAGACGGCAAGTAACCGCGACGAGTTCGCGAAACGAGGGAGTTTGCATGGCGAATATGTTTGCCCTGATCTTGGCGTTGGCCACCCTGGTCACCGGGATCATCTGGTGCTTCGAGCGCTTTAAATGGGCGCCGGCCCGCCGCGCGAAGATTGCGGCGGTTAACGAGCAGACCGCGGGCGCAGTAGACGATAAAACGCTGGCGAAAGTGGCTAAGCAGCCAGGCTGGGTAGAGACCGGGGCATCGGTCTTCCCGGTGTTGCTGCTGGTCTTTGTGGTGCGCTCGTTTATTTACGAACCGTTCCAAATCCCGTCCGGCTCAATGATGCCGACGCTGTTGATTGGCGATTTCATTCTGGTGGAGAAATATGCTTATGGCATTAAAGATCCGATAACCCAGACCACGCTAATTGAAACCGGTCATCCGAAGCGCGGCGATATTGCGGTATTTAAATATCCGCTGGATCCGAAGCTGGATTATATCAAGCGCGTGATTGGCCTGCCGGGCGACCGTATTACTTACGATCCGGTGAATAAGCGCGTTACGGTGCAGCCGTCGTGCAACAGCGGGCAGTCCTGCGATACCGCGCTGGCGGTCACCTACGCCGACGCGCAGCCGAGCGACTTCGTACAGCTGTTCAGCCGCAGCGGCATGGGCGAGGCCAGCAACGGTTTCTACCAGATCCCGCTGAATGACAACGTGCCGCAGGGCGGCATTCGTCTGCGTGAACGTCAGGAGAGCCTGGGTAACGTGACGCACCGCATCCTGACCGTGCCGGGCACGCAGGATCAGGTGGGCGCTTACTACCAACAGCCGGGCAAACCGCTGGCGGAGTGGGTGGTGCCGGCCGGGCATTACTTCATGATGGGCGACAACCGCGACAACAGCGCGGACAGCCGTTACTGGGGCTTTGTGCCGGAGAAGAATCTGGTGGGTAAAGCCACGGCCATCTGGATGAGCTTTGAAAAGCAGGAAGGCGAGTGGCCTACCGGCGTGCGTTTCAGCCGGATTGGCGGCATTCATTAATCGCTGATTTATTCCCTGTCAATTTCACGCCGCAGCCTGCTGCGGCGTGAAAGATTAAGGGGATATAAACACAGCATTATGTTTCCACTCGTTGTAGAATACTTTCTCGAGCGATAAAAGTTGGCTCCTGCTGGGAGCCACTGCAAACGAAACAGCTTTGGATCGGCTTTCGGCGAAGCAGGCCTGTTCCGTATGCTGCAAGTTTTTGACGCATTCTTGATCTATTGGTAACTCATGAACCCCATCGTAATAAACAGGCTGCAGCGGAAGCTGGGCTACACTTTTCAACAGCAGGAGCTTTTACTGCAGGCTTTGACTCACCGCAGCGCCAGCAGTAAACACAATGAACGTCTTGAGTTTCTGGGTGACTCGATTCTTAGCTTTGTCATCGCCAATGCGCTCTATCACCGCTTTCCTCGCGTAGACGAGGGCGATATGAGCCGCATGCGCGCCACGCTGGTGCGCGGCAACACGCTGGCGGAGATGGCGCGCGAGTTTGACTTGGGCGAATGTCTGCGGCTTGGGCCGGGCGAATTGAAAAGTGGTGGGTTCCGCCGCGAGTCAATCCTGGCGGATACGGTGGAGGCATTGATCGGCGGCGTGTTCCTGGACAGCGATATCCAGACCGTCGAGCGCCTGATTTTGGACTGGTATCGCAGCCGGTTGGACGAAATCAGCCCCGGTGATAAGCAGAAGGACCCGAAAACCCGTTTGCAGGAATTTTTGCAGGGGCGTCATCTGCCGTTGCCTTCTTATTTGGTGGTGCAGGTTCGCGGTGAAGCGCACGACCAAGAGTTTACCATCCACTGCCAGGTGAGTGGTTTGAGCGAGCCCGTGGTGGGCACCGGCTCGAGCCGCCGTAAAGCCGAGCAGGCGGCAGCGGAACAAGCGCTGAAAAAGCTGGAGCTTGAATGAGTGAAGTAAAACAACACTGCGGTTTTATCGCCATCGTTGGCCGCCCAAACGTGGGCAAATCGACGTTGCTGAACCAACTGCTGGGGCAGAAGGTTTCCATTACGTCGCGTAAGCCGCAGACGACCCGTCACCGCATCATGGGCATCGACACCGATGGCGCCTATCAGGCGATCTACGTCGATACCCCAGGGTTGCACATCGAAGAAAAACGCGCCATCAACCGTTTGATGAACCGCGCGGCCAGCAGCTCGATCGGCGACGTCGAACTGGTTATCTTCGTGGTCGAAGGCACCAACTGGACCGCCGACGACGAAATGGTGGTCAACAAGCTGCGCAGCCTGCGCTGCCCGGTATTGCTGGCGATCAACAAGGTCGATAACGTCACCGACAAATCCAAGCTGTTGCCGCACATCGCGTTCCTCAGCCAGCAGATGAATTTCCTCGACGTGGTGCCTATCTCCGCCGAGAAAGGGATGAACGTCGACACCATCGCCGGCATCGTGCGCAAGCTGCTGCCGGAAGCGGAACACCACTTCCCGGAAGACTACATCACCGATCGCTCCCAGCGCTTTATGGCGTCTGAGATCATTCGTGAGAAGCTGATGCGTTTCCTGGGTGAAGAGCTGCCGTATTCGGTGACGGTGGAAATCGAACAGTTCGTGGCCAACGATCGCGGCGGCTACGATGTGCACGGCCTGATCCTGGTCGAGCGCGAAGGCCAGAAGAAAATGGTCATCGGCAACAAGGGCGCCAAGATCAAAACCATCGGCATCGAAGCGCGCCAGGACATGGAACAGATGTTCGATGCCAAAGTGCATCTGGAGCTGTGGGTGAAAGTGAAATCCGGTTGGGCGGACGACGAACGTGCGCTGCGCAGCCTGGGCTATGTTGACGATCTGAAGTAACGATCCGTGGACGGCTGGGAGCGCGCTTTCGTCCTGCATGGGCGGCCGTACAGTGAAACCAGTCTGATGCTGGATCTGTTTACCGAAGGTCATGGGCGGGTGCGCTTGCTGGCAAAAGGCGCGCGCAGCCGCCGCTCCAATCTGAAGGGTTGCCTGCAGCCCTTTACCCCCCTGTTAGTGCGCTGGGGCGGCCGCGGCGAAGTGAAAACGCTGCGCAACGCCGAAGCGGTCTCTCTCGGTTTACCCCTCAGCGGCATGATGCTTTACAGCGGCCTGTACGTGAACGAACTGCTGGCGCGCGTGCTGGAGCAGGAAACCAACTACTCGGTGCTGTTCTTCGACTACCTGCAGTGCCTGCAGGCGCTGGCGGCGGAAGACAGCTCGCCGGAACAGGCGTTGCGCCAGTTCGAGCTGGCCTTGTTGCAGCACCTGGGTTACGGCCTCGATTTCCTGCACTGCGCCGGCAGCGGCCTGCCGGTGGATGACGCCATGACCTACCGCTACCGTGAAGAGAAAGGCTTTATCGCCAGCCTGGTGGTGGATCACTACAGCTTCACCGGGCGCGAACTGCGCGCGCTGGCGGAGCGGCAGTTTCCCGATGCCGAGACGCTGCGCGCCGCCAAGCGCTTCACCCGCATGGCGCTGAAACCCTACCTCGGCGGCAAGCCGTTGAAGAGCCGCGAACTGTTTCGCCAATTCGTGCGCAAACAGCCGAATACGCCGGTCGACGACGCCTGACCTTTTCCCCTTTTGCCGCCCTGCGCCCGCGTGTAAACTGCTGGCACTGAAAATCGTATTTAGAGGTTGTCATGGCTGATTTGCTGCTGGGCGTCAATATCGATCACATCGCCACGTTACGTAACGCGCGCGGAACCCAATACCCGGATCCGGTTCAGGCGGCATTCATTGCCGAACAGGCGGGGGCCGATGGCATTACCGTGCATCTGCGCGAAGATCGCCGCCACATCACCGACCGCGACGTGCGCTTGCTGCGCCAGACCATCCAGACGCGCATGAATCTTGAGATGGCGGTGACCGACGAGATGCTGGACATCGCCGTGGAGTTGAAGCCGCACTTCTGCTGCCTGGTGCCGGAAAAGCGTGAAGAAGTGACTACCGAAGGCGGCCTGGACGTTGCCGGCCAGCTGGACAAAATGAGCGTGGCGGTCGAGCGCCTGGCGCAGGCGGGCATTCTGGTCTCGCTGTTCATCGATCCCGATCATCGCCAAATCGACGCGGCGGTGGCGGTGGGCGCCCCCTATATCGAAATCCACACCGGCGCCTACGCCGAAGCGCAGGGCGAGCTGGCGGTACAGGCCGAGCTGCGCCGCATCGCGGTCGCCGCCGCCTACGCGGCCGAAAAGGGGCTGAAGGTCAACGCCGGCCACGGCCTGACCTATCACAACGTGCAGCCGATCGCCGCGCTGCCGGAAATGCACGAGCTGAACATCGGTCATGCGATTATCGGCCAGGCGGTGATGAGCGGGCTGCCGGCCGCGGTTGCCGACATGAAAGTGCTGATGCGGGAAGCGCGCCGGTAATGGCGGTGCTCGGGCTGGGTACCGACATCGTCGAGATGGCGCGTATCGAAGCGGTGGTGGAGCGCAGCGGCGATCGTCTGGCGCGCCGCGTGCTGAGCGACGCCGAATGGGCGCTGTACCAGCAGCACCAGCAGCCGATTCGCTTTCTGGCCAAGCGTTTCGCCGTGAAAGAGGCCGCCGCCAAGGCGTTCGGCACCGGCATTCGCAACGGCCTGGCGTTCAACCAGTTCGAGGTGTTCAACGATGCGCTGGGCAAACCGAATATTCGTTTGCACGGCCGCGCCGCCGAGCTGGCGGGGGAGATGGGGGTCACCGCGATCCACGTTTCGCTGGCCGATGAAAGGCGCTATGCCTGCGCGACGGTGATCGTCGAAAGCTGAAAATAGAGAGGGCGCCCTGCGGCGCCCTTGTCAGTCCTGCGGCGGGTTAAATGCGATCGGCGTGGTGCAACACCACGAACTTATCCCACAGCTGCTCATTAGTCTCGCGATGCTGCGGATCGGTAATGATGGTGTTGTCGATGGGGCAGACCTGCTGACAGGTTGGCGTATCGTAATGGCCAACGCACTCGGTGCAGCGGTCGGTATCGATTTGGTAGATCTCATCGCCCATCGAAATCGCCTGGTTCGGGCATTCCGGCTCGCACATGTCGCAGTTGATGCATTTGCGTGTGATTAGCAGGGCCATGGCGTATCTCTCATTATTAACAGGGGTATTTTTCGCAGCGGCGATTATACCGGTTAAACCAACTTTTTCATCAATTGTTCGCTGTGCTTGATACGGTCGCGGGCATGATCGAGGTCGTGCTGGATCAGCGCCATAAACAGCAGGTCGGTGAGAGCGTACTGGGCGGTGCTGGAAGAGATGGCCGCGCTGCGGGTGCGGGGCTCTTCGGCGATGGTATAGAGGCAGTGATCGGCGCGTTGCTGCAGGCCGTTGGGCGAGAAGCTGGTCAGCGCCAGCACCCTGGCGCCGGCCTGGCGCGCTTCTTCCGCCGCCAGATTGATTTCACGCCGCTCGCCGCTGAAGGATATCGCCACCAGCAGATCGCGTTTGTCCAGCGCCTGCACTGCCGCCAGTTGAACGTGCATATCCGCTTCGGCCACCGCCATCACCCCGATTTTCAGCAGCTTGAAGGAAAAATCCTTGGCCACCAGCCCGGAGGCGCCGATGCCGATCAGCATCACCCGGCGCGCCTGGCGCAGCATGTCCAGCGCCTGATGCAGCCGTTCTTCGCTGTTGATGTCCAGCGTCGCGCGCAGCGCCGCCTGCTTTTCCGCCAACAGCTTTTCACCGACGGTTTTCAGCGTGTCGCTGCTGAGGATGTGGTTATGAACGGTCACTACCGGTTCGGCCTGCGGCTGGGCCAGCGTCTCGCTCAGCGCCAGCTTCAGCGCCGGGAAACCTTTATAGCCCAGCTTTTGGGCGAACTTCACCACGCTCGATTGGCTGACGCCGGCCAACTGGGCCAGCTTTTGCGAGCTGAGATGGCGCGCCTGTTCGGCGTTGTTCAGCAAAAAATCCGCCAGCTTGCGGTCGTTTTGCGCCAGTGTCGGATACATCTGGCGAATGCGCAGAAGGGTACTCATTGATCTTTCCCTGGAAACCAGCGGCCATTTTGCCACGCAGGCAGCGAAAACGCGCGGTGAAAATTTTTGTGAGCTCGTCGTTAAAATAGCAAATAGCGCTCGCTTTGTTGAATAAAATATTCAAATATTGACTTAATTTTGTGAATTAAAAATTCAAAGGTGAACAGATGAACTTAGGCGCACTGGTATCGGAAACCCGCAACCCGGCCACTATGGGGCTGGATGAGATGTCGACGTTGGACATGGTCCGCTGCTTTAACCAGGAAGATCGCAAGGTGCCGGAGGCGATTGAAAAAGTGCTGCCGGCGATCGCGCAGGCGGTCGATTTGGCCGCGGCGGCGCTGAAGGCCGGCGGGCGGCTGATTTATTTGGGCGCCGGCACCAGCGGGCGCCTGGGCGTATTGGATGCCTCCGAGTGCCCGCCGACCTTCGGCGTACCGCACGGCGTGGTGGTGGGGCTGATCGCCGGTGGGCCGGGCGCGCTGCTCAAAGCGGTGGAGGGGGCGGAAGACGACGAGGCCCTGGGCGAAGCCGATCTCCGGGCGCTGAACCTGACCGCCGTCGATATGGTAGTGGGGTTGGCGGCCTCGGGGCGCACGCCCTACGTGATCGGCGCGCTGCGCTATGCGCGCGGGCTGGGTTGCCCGACGGCGGCCATCTCCTGCAACCCGGATTCGCCGATCGCGCACGAAGCGCAGGTGGCGATCTCGCCGGTGGTGGGGCCGGAGGCGCTGACCGGTTCAACGCGCCTGAAATCCGGCACCGCGCAGAAGCTGGTGCTTAACATGCTGTCGACCGGCGCGATGGTCAAGCTGGGCAAGGTTTACCAGAACCTGATGGTGGACGTGAAGGCCACCAACGTCAAACTGGTGGATCGCGCCTGCCGCATCGTGGTGGAGGCCACCGGCGCCGAACGCGCTCAGGCGGAGGCGGCGCTGGTGCAGACCGGCTTTGAGGTCAAACCGGCGATCCTGATGATTTTAGCCGGCGTCAGCGCCGATGAGGCGCAGCAGCGGCTGCAGCGGCACGACGGCTACCTGCGCGCGGCGTTGGCGCGTTAATTCACGGTGGGGGCGGCGATGGACAAGACAACGGCATTGGCGACACAGATCCTGGCGGGCGTGGGGGGCGAGGGCAATATCCTCAAACTGGAGAACTGCATGACGCGGGTGCGCGTCGAGGTCAGCGACGAACAGCGGCTGGATCTGGCGGCCCTCAAGCAGTTGCCCGGCGTGAAGGGCTATATCAAGCAGGGTGAACAGCATCAGTTTATCGTCGGCCCGGGCGCCGCCGCCAAGGTGGTGGACGCCATGCGCGCTTTGCTGAGCGGCAGCGCGCAGCCCGCCGTTGGTGACGCCGCCCGCACCAAGGCGCAGGCCAAACAGAAATACGCGGCGCCGATGAGCGGCGCGCTGAAAAAGCTGGCCGACGTTTTTATTCCGCTGATCCCGGCGTTTATCGCCTCGGGGCTGATCACTGGCATCATCAACCTGCTGAAACGGCCCGACATCGCCGGACAGTTGGCATTGGACTACCCGAACGCGCTGGGGCTGCTGGCGATCTTCGGCAGCGCGGTGTTCGCCATCATGAACATTCTGGTCGGGGTGAACGCCGCGCGGGTGTTCGGCGGCTCACAGGCGATGGGCGGCGTGATGGCCGGGATCCTCTCCAGCCCGGCGCTGGCGCAGATCACCCTGTTCGGCGAGGCGCTGCAGCCGGGGCGCGGCGGGGTGATCGCCGTGCTGCTGGTGGTAGCGTTGATGTGCTGGGTGGAGAAACGCCTGCGCACGCTGCTGCCGGAGTCGGTCGAACTGATCCTCAATCCGCTGCTGACCACGCTGGTGACCGCCTCGTTGGCGATCTTGATCCTGCAGCCGATCGGCGGCGCCATTTCCGATGCCATCGCCCACGGCGCCAATCTGGCGATCGACAAGGGCGGGCTGCTTGTCGGGGCGCTGCTCTCCGGGCTGTTCCTGCCGCTGGTGCTGTCCGGCTTGCACCAGGGGCTGGTGCCGATCCACGTCGAGCTGGTGCAGGCGCACGGTTCCAACCCGCTGTTGCCGATCCTGGCGATGGCCGGCGTCGGTCAGGTGGGGGCGGCGCTGGCGGTGCTGTTGAAAACCCGTAACGCGCGGCTGAAGAAGGTGATCAAAGGGGCGTTGCCGGTCGGCATTCTCGGCATCGGCGAGCCGCTGATCTTCGGGGTGACGCTGCCGCTGGGCCGGCCGTTTATCGGCGCCTGCCTCGGCGGTGCGGTAGGCGGCGCGCTGATCAGCTATTGGAAAGTGGCGACGGTGATTACCTTTGGCATTTCGGGGCTGCCTTTGGCGTTGACCATCGTCTCAGGTAAGGTGATGTTGTATCTGGCGGGGATGCTGATTACGATTATCGCCGGTTTTCTCTTCACCTGGATGATGGGGTTCAACGATCCCGAGGAGTAGCGTTTGAACGACAAGCAGCAACCGTCGGCCGCAGCAGGGCGCCGCGTGGTCTTTTTCGATCTGGACGGCACTCTGCATCAGGAGGATATGTTCGGCAGTTTCTTGCGTTTCCTGCTGCGCCGTTTACCGCTGAATTTGCTGCTGGTGATACCGCTGTTGCCATTGATTGGTCTGGCGCTGTTGCTGCTGGGGCGCGCAGCGCGCTGGCCGATGAGCCTGTTGCTGTGGGCTATCACCTTCGGGCGTACCGAAGCGACGCTGAAGGCGCTGGAGCGGCAGTTCATCGAGGTTTTCCGCCAGAAGGTCACTGCGTTTCCGGTGGTGCAAATGCGCTTGCGGCAGTATCTGGATGAGCACGATGCCGAGGTGTGGCTGATTACCGGCTCGCCGGAGCAACTGGTGGCGCAGGTGTATCGGGATTCGGCGTTTCTGCCGCGGGTGCGATTGGTCGGCAGCCGCATCGCGCGCCGCTATGGCGGCTGGGTGCTGACCTTGCGCTGTCTGGGCGTACAAAAAGTGGTGCAGCTGGAGCAACGGCTCGGCGCGCCGCTGAAGCTGTACAGCGGTTACAGCGACAGCAAGCAGGATAACCCGCTGCTGTTTTTTTGCGAGCACCGTTGGCGGGTGAGCAAACAGGGCGAGCTGCAGCAGCTGGAATAAACAAAGGGCGGAGAATTCCGCCCTTTGCTGTTCTGCCGCGATCAGTCGTCGGTTACGTCGTGCGGTTTGCGTCCGAGCTGCCAAATCTTCTCCGCATAATGCCCCAACGCCCACAGGCTCAGGCCGAGCAGCGCGAAGAAAATCGTCTTCGGCATGCTGTCCCAGAAAAACTCGAACAGGCGGGTATAGAGGTTGATGCCGAGAAAGGTCAGCCCGAAACCGCGCAGCATGGCGTCGTCATGCTTCAACCCCAGCCAGATGGCGGCGAAGGCGGCCAACCCGAACAGCAGGCTCCAGTGGAACAGCTCAATCTGGCGCGCGCGGTACCAGCTGTCGAGATCGCCGTAGTTGCCGAAGATGGACAGCAGCCACAGCGCGATGAACAGGTACAGCAGGCCCATCGCCAGCGACACCCGCTGCAGGCCGCGCTGCGCCAATAGCGGCCGCAGCAGCAATGCGGCGGCGATCAGCACCGCGCCGAAGGCGATAAAGCGAATCGGGTAGCTCATGCCGAGCCAGTAGGCGCCCCAGCCGGACAGGTAGCCGGTCTCGGCGCCGAAGGCATTGCCGAGAGACAGCAGGGCGAACCACCATACCAGCCCGGAGCGGCTGAACCAGCCGATGGCGCCGTACAGCAGCGCGGCGACCAGCAGCAGCACGGAAACCCGCCCGCTGCCGTTATCCAGCCAGACGCCCAGTTGCCATAAGGCGCAGGCGGTGAGCAACACGGCGACAAACAGCGCCGCCTCATTGCCGTAGCGTTTTTCCGGGTGGCGTTGACGACGACGCAGCGCCCAGACGTAGGCCAGTGCTGCCAACACCCCGGCGATCGCCATGCGCACCGGCGCGTCGAAGCGGAACAGTTCGCTCAGCCATTCAAGCAGTGCGCTGTCGGCGAACAGGCTGGTGACGGCGATCAGCAACGAGGCCAGCGCGGCGAGAAACGCATAGCGCGCCAGCCGCCGCCAATCGAAAGGCTGCACGTCCACATGCAGCAGCAGTTGCTGTTGTTGCTCGGGGGTCAAGGCGCCTTCCCCAACCCAGCCGTCCAGCGCCTTGCGCACCACGACGGCGTTCTTTTTACTGAGTTTCATGTTTCTTGTCCCTGAATCACACGCTGATGTGGCCAGTATAGCCATTGGCGGGCGGCTACGACAAAGGGAGGCTAGTGTGTATAATGCCCGCCGCAAAAGCGCACGAGGAATTATGCGATGACTGAATATAACGATGAGTACTGGATGCGTCAGGCATTGCAGCTGGCCCTGCGCGCGCAGGAAGAGGGCGAGGTGCCGGTGGGTGCGCTGCTGGTGCTGGACAATCAGGTGATCGGCGAGGGCTGGAATCGGCCGATCGGCCGGCACGATCCTACCGCGCACGCCGAGATCATGGCGCTGCGCCAGGGCGGCGCGGTGCTGCAAAACTACCGCTTGTTGAACGCCACGCTGTACGTCACGCTGGAACCCTGTGTGATGTGCGCCGGCGCGATGGTGCACAGCCGCATCCGCCGGTTGGTGTACGGCGCCGCCGACGAGAAAACCGGCGCGGCCGGTTCGCTGGTGGATATTTTGCGCCATCCGGGCATGAATCATCAGGTGGAGATCGTCTCGGGCGTGCTGGCGGACGAATGCGCCGCCACCCTGAGCAATTTCTTCCGCCTGCGCCGCGAACAGAAAAAAGCGCTCAAGCTGGCGCAGCGGGCGGCGGATAAGCCGGAATAATCAGTAGTTGAGCGCCAGTTCCGGCATCACCGTCGGATAGCCTTTTCCCAACGCTTCCTGCTCGGCGGCCGCTTGCGCCGCCTTTCTCTCTTTTTCCTGCAGATAACCCACCAGGCTGACCTGGTAGCGGCGGATGTTTTCTACATAATTGTAGGCTTCGCGCCCGCGCGCATAGCCATAGGTCAGCTGCGGGTAGTAGCGTTTTTGGCTGAGCATCGGCAGACGCTGTTTGACGTCGACCCAGCTGTCCGGGTTGCCTTTTTGCGTTTTGGTCAGCTTGCGCGCGTCCAGCATATGGCCCCAGCCCATGTTGTAGGCCGCCAGCGAGAACCAGATGCGCTCATCTTCCGGCACGCTGTCCGGCACCTTGGCCATCAGCCGCTGCAGGTAAAGGGCGCCACCCTGAATGCTCTCTTCCGGATCGAGGCGATCGTTGACCCCCAGGCCGTCGGCGGTGGCGCGGGTCAGCATCATCAGGCCGCGCACGCCGGTGGGGGAGGTGGCCTGCGGATTCCAGTGCGATTCCTGATAGGCGATGGCCGCCAGCAGCTTCCAGTCGATCTCGTTGGCGTGTTTCTCGAACAGCGGGCGGAAGTTGGGCAGCACCGAGTCGATGGCCGACAGGAAGGTTTTGGTATCCACGTAGTCGAAGCTGCCGACGTGGCCGAGGTATTTCTCTTCCAGCCGCGCCAGGGTGCCGTCGTCCACCATTTGACTGTAGAAATCCAGCATCGCCGCGTACAGGCTGTCGTCGCCGTCGCGTTTGAGGTACCAGGTGACCGGCTCTTCGTCGGTGACGTCGAACGCCACCGCCAGCTGCGGATGGATGCGCTGCAGCAACGCGATGGTCACCGAATCGCCGAGGGTATAGTCCAGCTTGCCGTCGGCAACCCGCTCCAGCAGCTCTTTGGAGGTGAGATCGCTGGAGGACTCCCAGGCGAGATCCGGGTATTTATCCTGTTTGAGCTGCTTTAGCGTGCTGACGTGCGCGGAACCGGAGGCGACCGCCAGCTTGCCTTTGATGTCGGCGAAGCCTTTTGGCCGCGGGGTGCCCAGCCGGTACACCAGCTGTTGGGAAACGGAGTAGTAGGCGGGGCCGGTGCGCGCGCGGCTGAGGCGCTCCTGGTTGTAGATAAGGCCCGCCGCCAGCAGGTCGGCGTCGTCGTCGTCCAGATCGTCGAACAGGTCATTGATGTTCTGATGGGGGATCACCACCAGTTTTACCCCGAGGTAGTTGGCGAAGCGCTTGGCCAGTTCGTAGTCGAGCCCACCCGGCCCTTGCTTGGTGTTGAAATAGGTCAGCGGTGAGTTCAGCGTGCTGATACGCAACTCGCCGCGGGAAATGATCTCCTGGAGTTGCCCGCCCTGGCCGCTGCGCCAGGTGATATTGGGCCATAGCGCGAGAGCCAGAAGCAGGGTGACAACGCCGATGAGGATGTAGTTTATTTTAAGACGTTTCAAATAGTTATCCAGTGGTGGCACAGGTACGCCGGCGACGACAACCGCGACTTTTCTCATGGTTAAATCACCAGTGCGGGGGGCATTTTGCGCAACAAAACGCCAGTGTGCAACTTTATTGACACGTTATGACAATTCGACGGTGCGGCGCGCTTTTATCAATAATCCCTACGCAAACGGTTTCGTCGGCGGCGAGGATTCTCTATAATGACGCGCGTTTTCCCCTGTTGCGCCCAATGAAGCGTCTTATCCGTCGCTTCGAAGACGAGAGAACTTTGATTATGGAAATTCTGCGTGGTTCGCCCGCTTTATCGGCTTTTCGCATTACCAAACTGCTGTCCCGCTGCCAGGACGCCCACCTGCCCGTCAGTGATATCTACGCCGAGTACGTCCACTTTGCCGATGTTAGCGCACCGCTAAGTGCCGAAGAACACGCCAAACTTCAGCGCTTGCTCAAGTACGGTCCTTCTCTCGCCGAACACGCCCCCGAAGGCCGGTTGCTGCTGGTCACGCCGCGCCCGGGCACCATTTCCCCCTGGTCTTCCAAAGCCACCGACATCGCCCACAACTGCGGTTTGCAACAGGTGCTGCGGCTGGAGCGCGGTCTGGCGTTCTACGTCAAGGCGCCTGAGCTGACGGAGGCCCAGTGGCACCAGCTCGCCGCGCTGCTGCACGATCGCATGATGGAAACCGTCTTCAGCGAGCTGCAACAGGCTGAACAGCTGTTCGCGCACCATCAGCCGGCGCCGTATCAGTCGGTCGACGTGCTGGGCGCAGGGCGCGCCGCGCTGGAGCAGGCCAACGTCCGGCTCGGCCTGGCGCTGGCGCAGGACGAGATCGATTACCTGCTGAATGCCTTTACCGGTTTGGGGCGCAACCCGACGGATATCGAACTCTATATGTTTGCGCAGGCCAACTCTGAGCACTGCCGCCACAAGATTTTCAATGCCGACTGGATCATCGACGGCGAACAGCAGCCCAAGTCGCTGTTCAAAATGATCAAGAACACCTATGAGCAGACGCCGGACTATGTGCTGTCGGCGTATAAAGACAACGCCGCGGTGATGGAAGGCTCGCAGGTCGGCCGCTTCTTCGCCGCGCCGGAGAACGGCACGTACGATTACCATCAGGAAGACGCGCATATCCTGATGAAGGTGGAAACTCACAACCACCCGACGGCGATCTCGCCGTGGCCGGGCGCCGCGACCGGCTCCGGCGGCGAGATCCGTGACGAAGGCGCCACCGGCCGCGGCGCCAAGCCGAAGGCAGGCCTGGTGGGCTTCTCGGTGTCCAACCTGCGCATTCCCGGCTTTGAACAGCCGTGGGAGCAGGACTTCGGCAAACCGGAGCGCATCGTCACCGCGCTGGACATCATGACCGAAGGCCCGCTGGGCGGCGCGGCGTTCAACAACGAATTCGGTCGCCCGGCGCTGCTGGGTTACTTCCGCACCTATGAAGAGCGCGTCAACAGCCATAACGGCGTGGAGCTGCGCGGCTACCACAAACCGATCATGCTGGCGGGCGGTATCGGCAACATCCGCGCCGATCACGTGCAGAAAGGGGAAATCACCGTCGGCGCCAAGCTGGTGGTGCTGGGCGGCCCGGCGATGAATATCGGTCTGGGCGGCGGCGCGGCGTCATCGATGGCGTCCGGCCAGTCCGATGCCGATTTGGACTTCGCGTCGGTGCAGCGCGACAACCCGGAAATGGAACGCCGCTGTCAGGAAGTGATCGACCGCTGCTGGCAGCTGGGCGACCAGAACCCGATCCTGTTTATCCATGACGTCGGCGCCGGCGGCCTGTCCAACGCCATGCCGGAGCTGGTGAGCGACGGCGGCCGCGGCGGCCGTTTCGAACTGCGCGACATCCTCAACGACGAGCCGGGCATGAGCCCGCTGGAAGTATGGTGCAACGAATCGCAGGAACGTTACGTGATGGCGATCGCCCCGGCGCAGATGGCGCAGTTCGACGAGATCTGCCGCCGCGAGCGCGCGCCTTACGCGGTGATCGGCGAAGCGACCGAAGAGCAACATCTGACGCTGAACGATCGTCACTTCGACAATCAGCCGATCGACATGCCGCTGGACGTGCTGCTCGGCAAGACGCCGAAGATGACCCGCGACGTGACCCGTCTGCAGGCGCAGGGCCAGGCGGTACAGCGTGAGAACATCACGCTGGCCGACGCGGTGAAGCGCGTGCTGCATCTGCCGGCCGTCGCGGAGAAAACCTTCCTGATCACCATCGGCGACCGCACCGTCACCGGCATGGTGGCGCGCGACCAAATGGTCGGCCCGTGGCAGATCCCGGTAGCCGACTGCGCGGTCACCACCGCCAGTCTGGACAGCTATTACGGCGAAGCGATGTCGCTCGGCGAACGCGCGCCGGTGGCGCTGCTGGACTTCGCCGCCTCCGGCCGCCTGGCGGTCGGGGAAGCGCTGACCAACCTGGCCGCCACGGAAATCGGCAGCCTGAAGCGCGTGAAGCTGTCCGCCAACTGGATGGCCGCCGCCGGCCACCCGGGTGAAGACGCCGGCCTGTACGAAGCGGTGAAAGCGGTGGGCGAAGAGCTGTGCCCGGCGCTGGGCATCACCATTCCGGTGGGCAAAGACTCCATGTCGATGAAAACCCGCTGGCAGGAAGGCAATGAACAGCGTGAAATGACCTCGCCGCTGTCGCTTGTCATCACCGCCTTCGCCCGCGTGGAAGACGTGCGCCACACCGTGACGCCGCAATTGCGTACCGATAAGGGCGACAGCGCGCTGCTGTTGATCGACCTGGGCAACGGCCATAACGCGCTGGGCGCTACCGCGCTGGCGCAGGTTTATCGCCAACTGGGCGACAAACCGGCCGATGTGCGCGATGTCGCGCAGCTGGCGGGCTTCTTCAACGCCATGCAGCAGCTGGTGGCCGATCGCGCGCTGCTGGCTTATCACGACCGCGCTGACGGCGGCCTGCTGGTGACGCTGGCGGAGATGGCCTTCGCCGGTCACTGCGGCGTAGAGGTTAACCTCGATGGCCTCGGCGACGATGCGCTGGCGGTGCTGTTCAACGAAGAGCTGGGCGCGGTGATCCAGGTGAGCGCCGAACGTCTCGACGACGTGAAGCGGGCGTTCGCGCAGCACGGTCTGACCGACAACGTGCATCACATCGGCAGCGTACAGGCCGGCGATCGTTTCGTCATCAATCAGCACGGCAAAGCGGTGTACAGCGAAAGCCGCAATACCCTGCGCACCTGGTGGGCGGAAACGACCTGGCAGATGCAGCGTCTGCGCGACAACCCGGCGTGCGCCGATCAGGAACATCAGGCCAAGCAGGATGAACAAGATCCCGGCCTGAACGTGAAGCTGACCTTCGCACCCGAGGAAGACATCGCTGCGCCGTACATCGCCAAGGGCGCTCGCCCGAAAGTGGCGGTGCTGCGCGAGCAGGGGGTGAACTCCCACGTTGAAATGGCGGCGGCGTTCCATCGAGCCGGCTTTGACGCCGTGGATGTGCACATGAGCGATCTGCTGGCCGGGCGCAGCGATCTGCAGGACTTCCACACGCTGGTGGCCTGCGGCGGCTTCTCTTACGGCGACGTTCTGGGCGCCGGCGAAGGCTGGGCGAAGTCTATCCTGTTCAACGAGCGGGTGCGCGACGAGTTCGAGGCGTTCTTCCACCGTCCGCAGACGCTGGCGCTGGGCGTGTGCAACGGCTGCCAGATGATGTCCAACCTGCGTGAGCTGATCCCGGGCGCCGAACACTGGCCGCGCTTCGTGCGCAACCTGTCGGATCGCTTCGAGGCGCGCTTCAGCCTGGTGGAAGTGGCGGCCAGCCCGTCGCTGTTCATGCAGGGCATGACCGGCTCGCGCATGCCGATCGCCGTTTCCCATGGCGAAGGGCATGTCGAAGTGCGCGATGCGGCGCATCTGGCGGCGTTGGAAAGCCACGGCCTGGTGGCGCTGCGTTTCGTCAACAACGCCGGTCAGGTCACGGAAGCTTACCCGGCTAACCCGAACGGTTCGCCGAATGGCATCACCGCCGTGACCAGCGCCAACGGGCGCGCAACGGTGATGATGCCGCATCCGGAACGCGTGTTCCGCACCGTCAGCAACTCCTGGCACCCGGAAGAGTGGGGCGAGGATAGCCCGTGGATGCGCATGTTCCGCAACGCCCGTAAGCAACTGGGCTAAAAACGGCCACCACCGTACAGAGGGCGCAAGCAATTGCGCCCTTTTTTATGGCCGGCACTCGGCGATTGGCGGCAGTGTCTGCATTTTGCGACAAGCGCTGGTTTGCTTGTCGCTAAATGGAGACATTTAACCCATTGATTTTATTATCGGTAAACAGGTTTGACTTTAGTTGTCTGCATTTGGCGACAGAGCGGCGTTTATTTCATCATTGCTCGGCGCGGAATCGGCGAATCAAACGGCAGGATTTTATTTATTTTTTAGCAAAATCAATTTGTTATTAATTTAATTGCAAAGTTGGCACGTAACGTGCATTATTCTCTGCGGTTGCTCATTCACCTTTTTATGACGGCGCCGTAATTATAAACGGCAAATCGCCTCATAAGCCTCCGAATGATGCCAAAGAAATGGTGCCTATCGTCCAACCAAACCGATAACAGACCGCGCAAGCGGCTTTATCAAGCATCGGGCGACACGTGGAGTGAGGCACCGCCTGTATCCAACTGTGATGAAGGGTTCATCAATCCTGGATACTTACGGATGCTATTCGTCCTGTTCGATGCCAGCCGCTGCGCTACATCACCCTGGGGACGAGGTTCAAGGGCATCCACACTTTCCTTGCGGCGGGGCAAGCTTATTGCCCCGGCGTCAATTCTCAACGCTGCGCTTACTCCTGTTTCGTTGCCTATGCCCTCGAACGCAGACGCTATTCCCACACTCTCGCTTTCGTACCGGTTTTTGTTACCGGGGCCGTATGCCATCGGCAGGCCAACCCTATCGGCGCGGTTCACCGATCCCGCGACTTTTTCCTTGTGCGTTCAGGATTCTCCCTTGCCGGGCTTTTCTCTTTCCGGCGAGTCAGTTAGCATCGTGACAGGCCTGAGAGAATGAGATGATTTCGTTGAAAAAATGGCGTTTATTCCCACGTTCGCTGCGGCAATTGGTGCTGCTGGCGTTCCTGTTGGTGCTGCTGCCGCTGTTGGTGCTGGCCTATCAGGCCTACCAGAGTCTGGATCACCTGAGCGCGCAGGCGGCGGACATCAACCGCACCACGCTGGTGGACGCGCGGCGCAGCGAGGCGATGACCAGCGTGGCGCTGGAGATGGAGCGCAGCTATCGTCAGTACTGCGTGCTGGTTGAGCCCACGCTGCAGAAGCTGTACCAAAATCAGCGCAAGCAGTATTCGCAGATGCTGGACGCCCACGCGCCGATCTTGCCGGACGAGCGCTACTACCAAACGCTGCGTCAGTTGCTGACCCAGCTGGCGGCGATCAAGTGCCATAACAGCGGGCCGGACCAAGAAGCCTCCGCCTTGCTCGAGTCGTTCTCGCGCTCCAATGCCGAAATGGTGCAGGCCACGCGCGCGGTGGTGTTCTCGCGCGGCCAGCAGCTGCAGCAGGCCATCGCCGAGCGCGGCCAGTTCTTCGGCTGGCAGGCGCTGCTGCTGTTCCTGGTCAGCGTGCTGCTGGTGGTGCTGTTCACCCGCATGATCATCGGGCCGGTCAAGGCCGTGGAGCGGATGATCAACCGCCTGGGGGAAGGGCGCGCGTTGGGCAGCACCGCATCGTTCAAAGGGCCGCGCGAGCTGCGTTCGCTGGCGCAGCGCATCATCTGGCTGAGCGAACGGCTGGCGTGGCTGGAGTCGCAGCGCCACGAGTTCCTGCGCCATATCTCGCACGAATTGAAAACGCCGCTGGCCAGCATGCGCGAAGGCACCGAACTGCTGGCCGACGAGGTGGCGGGGCCGCTGACTTCCGACCAGAAAGAGGTGGTGACGATCCTCGACAACAGCAGCCGCCACCTGCAGCAGCTGATTGAACAACTGCTGGATTACAACCGCAAACTGGCCGATGGCCCGGCGGAGCACGAGAACGTCGAGCTGCGCGAGATGGTCGATTTGGTGGTCGCCGCGCACAGTTTGCCGGCGCGGGCGAAGATGATTTCCACCGAAATCGCGCTGGAAGCGGAAATCTGCTGGGCAGAGCCTACGCTATTAATGCGCGTGCTGGATAATCTCTACTCCAATGCGGTGCACTACGGCAAGGAATCCGGTAACATTTGGATCCGCAGCCGTCAGGTTGGACAACGGGTGCAAATCGACGTCGCCAATACCGGCACGCCGATCCCCGAGGCTGAAAGAGCCATGATTTTCGAGCCTTTTTTCCAGGGTAGTCACCAGCGAAAAGGGGCGGTAAAAGGAAGCGGACTGGGGTTGAGCATCGCTCAGGACTGTATCCGTCGCATGCGCGGTGAGCTGCAACTGGCGACGGTCGCCGGTGCAGACGTCTGCTTCCGCATTGAACTGCCGTTAACCGCCGAGAATGAATAAATAATGTACACATGGTCTAAACGCCTTCGTCTTTCACAGACCGAACGTTCACCGCGTGCCACGCACAGAGCGCCGCTCGGCAAACGCCCGATCACCTGGCTGGGCGCCGTTTTCTTTATGCCGCTGTTGCTGGCGGGCTGCGTCGATCGCGCCGTCAGCGGCGGATTGAGCGCTCAGCAGCAAGAGGCGATCCCGGATACCAAGGTGATCGATTACCGCACCGCGGCTTGCGATACCCTGTGGCAATTGGACGACAAGGACGCGCTGGATAACGCGCTCTACTGGCTGCGCGCGATGGACTGCGCCGATCGCATCGGCTCGACCCAGGCGCGTGCGCTGGCGAAAACGGTGCCGGGTGACAGCTGGTCCGGCGTTTTCAAACAGAGCATCCTGCTGGGGAGCGCACAGCCGACCTCCGGTGAACGCCGCCAGATGCTCGACAGGATCAACAGTTACCGGATGGAGTTCCCCGGTTCGCTACGTCCGTTGACGCAGCTGTGGCGCCAGCAGCAGATGCTGCAGATCACGTTGTTCGATGAGAAAGCGCGCTATCAGCATCTGCAGGAGAGCAGCGACAGCCAGATCGATTCGCTGCGCCAGAGCCAGGCGCGCCTGCAGTCGCAGCTGCAGGACACCTCGCGCAAGCTGGAAAACCTGACCGATATCGAGCGCCAGCTCTCATCGCGCAAGCAGCTGCAAGGGGAAATCCCGGAAAACGGCGCGGGCCAGCAGAAGGGCGAAGCCGCCGGTAAAAGCGGCGCGGCCGCCAAAGGCGCTGAAACGCAGGACGAACCGGAAAAAGGCACCGCGTTGCCGGTTGAACCGGAAGACACCTATACGCCGCACCCCGCCAATAAGGAGTCCCACGCGCAATGACCGCACGCAAACCGGCCAACCTGTTATTGGTTGACGACGATCCCAGCCTGCTGAAGCTGCTGGGCATGCGCCTGACCAGCGAAGGTTTTCACGTCACCACCGCCGAAAGCGGCCAGGAAGCGCTGCGCCTGTTGGCGCGCGAACAGATCGATCTGGTGATCAGCGATCTGCGCATGGATGAGATGGACGGCATGGCGCTGTTCGCCGAAATCCAAAAGCATCAGCCGGGCATGCCGGTGATCATTCTTACCGCGCACGGTTCGATTCCCGATGCGGTGGCCGCCACCCAGCAGGGGGTGTTCAGCTTCCTCACCAAACCGGTGGATCGCGATGCGCTCTATAAGGCCATCGACGAGGCGCTGTCGCTGTCGGCCTCTCCTGCGGGTGACGACGCCTGGCGCGAAGACATCGTCACCCGCAGCCCGTTGATGCTGCGGCTGCTGGAGCAGGTGAAAATGGTGGCCCAGTCCGACGTCAGCGTGTTGATCAACGGCCAGAGCGGCACCGGCAAAGAGGTGTTGGCGCAGGCGATCCACGCCGCCAGCCCGCGCGCCGGCAAGGCGTTCATCGCCATCAACTGCGGGGCGCTGCCGGAGCAACTGCTGGAGTCCGAACTGTTCGGCCACGCCAAGGGCGCCTTCACCGGCGCGGTCAGCAGCCGCGAAGGGCTGTTCCAGGCGGCGGCGGGCGGCACGCTGTTCCTCGACGAGATAGGCGACATGCCGCTGTCGCTGCAGGTGAAACTGCTGCGCGTGCTGCAGGAGCGCAAGGTGCGGCCGCTGGGCAGCAACCGCGATCTGGACATCGACGTGCGCATCATCTCCGCCACCCACCGCGATCTGCAAAAGGCGATGGCGAAGAACGAGTTCCGCGAAGATCTCTACTATCGCCTCAACGTGGTAAACCTGAAGATCCCGGCGCTCAACGAGCGCGCCGAAGACATTCCGCTGCTGGCCAATCACCTGTTGCGCGAAGCGGCTCAGCGGCACAAGCCGTTCGTGCGCAGCTTCTCGACCGACGCCATGAAGCGGCTGATGACCGCCAGCTGGCCGGGCAACGTGCGTCAGTTGGTCAACGTCATCGAGCAGTGCGTGGCGCTGACTTCGGCGCCGGTGATCAGCGAGGCGCTAGTGGAACAGGCGCTGGAAGGGGAAAACACCGCGCTGCCGACTTTCGCCGAAGCGCGCAACCAGTTTGAGTTGCACTATCTGCGCAAACTGCTGCAGATCACCAAGGGCAACGTGACCCAGGCCGCGCGTATGGCGGGCCGCAACCGCACCGAGTTTTACAAATTGCTGTCGCGCCACGAGCTGGACGCCAACGATTTCAAAGAATGACAGATTCCCGCCGGCGCCTGCCACGCAGGTTCTCAACAAATCCGGCGGAATGATTTACACTCCGTTCTCTTTGCCGCGGCGCGCCCCGGCGTAGAGCACCATGGAACGTATTAAGCGGGATCGTACACAAATGAGCAGATCACTTTCCATCGCCCTGGCCCAGCTGAACCTGCTGGTCGGCGACATTGAAGGCAACACCGAACGCATGTTGCAAATCGTGCAGGAGCAGCAGAAGGCGGGAGCCGATCTGGTCATGTTCACCGAACTGACGCTGTCCGGCTACCCGCCGGAAGACCTGCTGTACCGCAATGATTTCTATCAGCGCTGTGATGCGCAGCTGCTGCGCCTGCAGCAGGCTTCCGCCGAGACGGCGATCCTGGTCGGCCACCCGTGGCGCGAAGGCGACAAGCTGTACAACGCGCTGTCGCTGTTCGCCGAAGGCCGCCTGCTGACCCGTTACTTCAAACAGCAGTTGCCGAACTACGGCGTGTTCGATGAGAAGCGCTATTTCCACGCCGGCAACGACACCTGCGTGGTGGAACTGAAAGGCTACCGTCTTGGGCTGCTGATTTGCGAAGATCTGTGGTTCCCGGAGCCGATCGACGCCGCCAAGGCCGCCGGCGCGGAGATTATCCTGTCGATCAACGCCTCGCCGTATAACCGCGAAAAACCGTATATCCGCAAAACGCTGATGGCCGGCCACTGCCAGCGCACCCAGCTGCCGCTGGTGTACCTCAACCAGGTCGGCGGCCAGGATGAGCTGATCTTCGACGGCTGCTCCAAGGTCTTCGACGCCGCCGGCACCATGACCCACCGTCTGGCGGCCTTCGACGAGCAGGTTACTCGCCTGGAATTCAACGAGCTGGACGTGGTGCCGATGGCCGATCCGGCCGCCGAACTGCCGCAGCTGGCGCAGGTGTATCAGGCGCTGGTGTTGGCGGTGCGCGACTACGTGACCAAGAACGGTTTCAAAGGCGCGGTGCTGGGGCTGTCCGGCGGCATCGACTCGGCGCTGACGCTGGCGATCGCCGTGGATGCGTTGGGCAAAGACAAGGTGCAGGCGCTGATGATGCCGTTCCGCTATACCGCGGACATCAGCATCGCCGACGCCAAGGAAGAGGCGGAAATCCTCGGCGTGGAGTTCGATATCGTCTCCATCGAGCCGATGTTCGATGCCTTTATGGGCCAGCTGTCGCCGATGTTCGCCGGCACCGAGCGCGACACCACCGAAGAGAACCTGCAGGCGCGTTGCCGCGGGGTGGTGCTGATGGCGCTGTCCAACAAACGCCGCAGCATCGTGCTGACCACCGGCAACAAGAGCGAAATGGCGGTCGGTTACGCCACGCTGTACGGCGATATGGCCGGCGGTTTCGACGTGCTGAAAGACGTGCCGAAAACGCTGGTGTTCAAGCTGTCCGAATACCGCAATACCGTCTCCTACGTGATCCCGCAGCGGGTAATCGATCGTCCGCCGTCCGCCGAGCTGGCGCCGGATCAGGTCGATCAGGACAGCCTGCCGCCGTACGATATCCTGGATGCGATCCTGGAAGGCTACGTTGAGCGCGACAAGTCGGTCGCCGATCTGGTGGCCGAAGGCTTCGACGAAGCGATCGTGCGCAAGGTGATCCGCCTGGTGGACATCAACGAATACAAGCGGCGTCAGGCCGCCGTCGGGCCGCGCATCACCGCCCGTAACTTCGGCAAAGACCGCCGTTATCCCATCACATCCGGTTTTGGCCGCAAAAATTGGTAATAAGGAAAGAAGATGAAAAAGATCGACGCGATTATCAAGCCGTTCAAACTGGATGACGTCCGCGAAGCGCTGGCCGAAGTGGGCATCACCGGCATGACGGTCACCGAAGTCAAAGGCTTCGGCCGCCAGAAGGGCCACACCGAGCTGTACCGCGGCGCCGAGTACATGGTCGACTTTCTGCCGAAGGTGAAGATAGAGATCGTGGTTGCCGACGACATCGTCGACACCTGCGTAGAAACCATCATGCAGACGGCGCAGACCGGCAAGATCGGTGACGGCAAGATCTTCGTCTTCGACGTGGCGCGCGTGGTGCGCATCCGTACCGGCGAGCAGGACGAAGAAGCGATCTGATCCTCCGCAGGATCATCGGCCATCAGGGCGCAGCTTGCTGCGCCCTTGTCATTTCTGTCCCCCGCACATCGCACTTCTTCGCCTCATTGTTCCCCTCATTTTTGCCTGTCGGCATTCTAAAAAAGCGAACGCTATCGCGTTTTTGATACTTTTCCCGATCGCTTCTCTCGCGAGATCTACAATCAACGTAACTATTTTGATTAAGGTGATCCCCAATGAATTTCAAGTTGCGGCTAGGCGGCAAGGGCGTGCATCCCCAGGAGCTTACTCAAGTAAGTGACTGGGGTAAGCGAACGCAGACAACAACGCAGCGGCTTGAAAGGCGATGGGGATGATGACGTTACGCCAAATCCGCCACTTTATCGCGGTGGCGGAAACCGGGTCGATCTCCGCCGGCGCCCAGGCGGTGTTTGTCTCCCAGTCTTCGCTGACGCTCGCTATCCAGCAGCTGGAAACCGAGATCGGCGTGCGGCTGTTCGATCGCCACGCCAAGGGCATGACGCTGACCCATCAGGGGCACCAGTTTTTGCGCCAGTCGTATCTGATCCTGGCGACGGTGGACAATGCCAAGCGCAGCCTGCAGATCGGCACTGAAAGCCTGACCGGCAAGCTGACCATCGGCGTCACCAGCCTGGTGGCCGGCTACTTCCTGGTGGAACTGCTCACGCGCTTTAAATCGGCCTATCCCAACGTCACCGTGCAGGTGGTTGAAGACGAACGCCCGTACATCGAGCATCTGCTGGTCAGCGGCGAGATCGACATCGGGGTGCTGATCTTGTCGAACATCGAGGACCGCGACGCGCTGCAGACCGAGGTGCTGATGCACTCGCCGTACCGCCTGTGGCTGCCGCCGCTGCACCCGCTGCTGGAGCACGAGAGCATCAGCCTGGCGGACGTGGCCAAACAGCCGCTGATCCAGCTCAACGCCGATGAAATGGACGTGCACGCGCGGCGCATCTGGGCGCGCGCCGGGCTGAAGCCGGAGATCGCGATGAAGACCGCCTCGACCGAGGCGGTGCGCAGCCTGGTGGCGGCGGGGATGGGGGTATCCATCCAGCCGGACATGGCGTACCGCGCCTGGTCGCTGGAGGGCAATATGATCGAGGCACGCAAGCTGGACGATCTGCTGGAACCGCTGGATATCGGGCTGGCATGGCGGCGCGGCAGCGCGCGGCCGGAGCTGGTGACGCCGTTCCTCACCATCGCGCGCGAGAACGGCAGCAAACACGCCGCCGGGCTTAAGCATTCGATTTAATCGAACGCGGCGTTCAGTATTTAGAATTTGTTGCCCGCCAGAGGCTCGCTTAGGCTGATTAAAACTAACTTATTCACATTTGGTTAACGTTTTTGTCACTTAGGGGCGTCAGGCGATGGCGGATGTGCAGGTTCTCTCAGGTTTGTCCTGTCAGCAGTTCATTAACGGTCAGCTTATCGACGGCGAAGGCCAGCAGGAATGCATCGTCAATCCGGCCAACGGCGAGACGCTGATCGCCCTGACCGAAGCCTCTTCGGCGCAGGTCGGCAGCGCGGTAAAAGCCGCGCAGCAGGCGTTCGGCCATTGGTCGCGCACTACGCCGGCCCAGCGCGCCACGCTGTTGCTGCGCATCGCCGACGCCATCGAGCGGCAGGCGCCGCAGCTGGCGCAGCTGGAGGCCCTCAACTGCGGCAAGCCGCTGCATCAGGCGCTGAACGACGATCTGCCGGCGGCGGTCGACGTGTTCCGCTTTTTCGCCGGCGCGGTGCGCGCTCAACAAGGGCAGCTGGCCGGTGAGTATGTGCCGGGCCACACCTCGATGATCCGCCGTGATCCCATTGGTGTGGTGGCCTCGATCGCCCCCTGGAACTATCCGCTGATGATGGCGGCGTGGAAGATCGCGCCGGCGTTGGCGGCGGGCAATACCGTGGTATTCAAACCGTCCGAGCACACGCCGCTGACTATCCTGGCGCTGGTGCCGGCGCTGCAGGAGATCCTGCCGCCGGGCGTGCTGAACATCGTCTACGGCGGCGGTGAAGGGGTCGGCAGCCAGCTGGTGGGGCACCCGCAGGTGCGGCTGGTGTCGGTCACCGGCGATATCGTCACCGGGCAAAAAATTCTTCAGGCGGCGGCCAAAAGCGTCAAGCGCACCCATCTGGAGCTGGGGGGCAAGGCGCCGGTGATCGTCTGCGACGACGCCGATCTTGACGAAGTGGTCAACGGCATTCGCACCTATGGCTATTACAACGCCGGCCAGGACTGCACCGCCGCCTGCCGCATCTACGCGCAGGCCGGCATCTATCCCAAACTGGTGGACGCGCTGGGCGAGGCGGTCGCCAGCCTGCGCTTCGCCCGCAAGCGCGATCAGGATAACGAGATCGGCCCGTTGATAAGCAGCCGCCAGCGCGATCGCGTCGCCAGCTTTGTCGAGCGGGCGCTCAGCCAACCGCATATCGAATTGATCACCGGCGCCGCGGCGCACTCCGGGCCGGGATTCTACTATCAGCCGACCCTGCTGGCGGGCTGCCTGCAAAGCGACGAGATCGTGCAGCGCGAGGTGTTTGGCCCGGTGGTCAGCGTCACGCGCTTCGAGCATCTGGCGCAGGCGGTCGAGTGGGCCAACGACTCGGAATATGGGCTGGCTTCGTCGGTGTGGACGCAAAATATCGATCGGGCGCTGCACATCGCCGCCCATTTGCAGTACGGCAGCACCTGGATCAACACCCATTTCACCTTGGCGAGCGAAATGCCGCACGGCGGCCTGAAACGCTCCGGCTACGGCAAGGATCTGTCCAGCGATTCGCTGCAGGATTACAGCGTTGTCAGGCACGTAATGGCGAAGTTCAAAGCCAGCTTCTAGCGGTTCTATAAAGCAAAATCGGGCGGCAGCCGTTCCCTGCCGCACACAGATACGCAACACAGGGGGAATTACGATGAGAAAAACTACCGCAGTCACCACCACCGTCTCCGCGCTCTGTCTCACCGTGCTGTGCGGCCTGGCCCAGGCGGCCGATCTGCCGCAGTCGCTGGGCAAAGGCGAAGGCCGGCTGGACATCATCGCCTGGCCCGGCTACATCGAACGCGGCCAGTCCGACAAAAACTACGACTGGGTCACCCAGTTTGAGAAGCAAACCGGCTGCGCGGTGAACGTGAAGACCGCCGCCACCTCCGATGAAATGGTCAGCCTGATGGCCAAAGGCGGCTACGATCTGGTGACCGCCTCCGGCGACGCCTCGCTGCGCCTGATCTTCGGCAAGCGGGTGCAGCCGATCAACACCGCGCTGATCCCGAACTGGAAGAACATCGATCCGCGCCTGCTGAACGGCGCCTGGTATACCGTGGACGGCAAAACCTACGGCACGCCGTACCAGTGGGGGCCAAACCTGCTGATGTACAACACCAAAACCTTCCCGACGCCGCCGGACAGCTGGGCGGTGATCTTCCAGCAGCAGAACCTGCCGGATGGCAAGAGCAACCAGGGGCGGGTGCAGGCTTACGACGGCCCGATCTACATCGCCGACGCGGCGCTGTTCCTGAAGGCCACCCAGCCGCAGCTCGGCATCAGCGATCCTTACCAGCTCAACGAAGAACAGTATCAGGCGGCGCTGAAGCTGCTGCGCAGCCAGCACGCGCTGATCCACCGCTACTGGCACGATACCTCGGTGCAGATGAGCGACTTTAAAAACGAAGGCGTGGTGGCTTCCAGCGCCTGGCCGTATCAGGCCAACGCCCTGAAGGGCGAGGGGCAGCCGATCGCCACCGTGTTCCCGAAAGAGGGCGTGACCGGCTGGGCGGATACCACCATGTTGCACAGCGACGCCAAACACCCGAGCTGCGCCTACCAGTGGATGAACTGGTCGCTGGAGCCGAAGGTGCAGGGCGACGTGGCAGCCTGGTTCGGGTCGGTGCCGGCTTCGCCGGCGGGCTGCAAGGCCAGCGCGCTGCTGGGTGAGAAGGGCTGCGAAACCAACGGCTTCAACCAGTTCGACAAAATCGCCTTCTGGAAAACGCCTCAGGCGCATGGCGGCAAGTTCGTACCGTACAGCCGCTGGACCCAGGACTACATCGCCATCATGGGCGGCCGCTAAGCCGCGGGGCGCAGCCCGCTGCGCCCGAATCACATCCGTATGGAGCACAGAAAATGACCATTGCCGTGCAATTCATCGATGTTTCGCGGACTTTCGGCGATGTTCGCGCCGTGGATCGGGTATCCATCGATATTCAGGACGGGGAATTCTTCTCCATGCTCGGGCCATCCGGCTCGGGCAAAACCACCTGCCTGCGCCTGATCGCCGGCTTTGAACAGCTGACTTCCGGCTCGATTCGCATTCACGGTCAGGAAGCCGCCAACCTGCCGCCGTATCAGCGCGACGTGAACACCGTGTTTCAGGATTACGCGCTGTTCCCGCACATGTCGGTGCTGGAAAACGTCGCCTACGGCCTGATGGTGAAGGGCGTCGCCAAAAGCGAGCGGCTGGCGCGGGCGCAAGAGGCGCTGGAGAGCGTGGCGCTCGGTTTCGTTGCCGAACGCAAACCGGCGCACCTGTCGGGCGGCCAGCGCCAGCGCGTGGCGTTAGCGCGCGCGCTGGTCAATCGGCCGCGGGTGCTGCTGCTGGACGAGCCGCTCGGCGCGCTGGATCTCAAGCTGCGTGAGCAGATGCAGGGCGAACTGAAGAAGCTGCAGCGTCAGCTGGGCATCACCTTTATCTTCGTCACCCACGATCAAAGCGAAGCGCTGTCGATGTCCGATCGGGTGGCGGTGTTCAATAACGGCCGCATCGAACAGGTGGATACGCCGCGCGAACTTTACATGCGGCCGAAGACGCCGTTCGTCGCCGAGTTCGTCGGCACCTCCAACGTGGTGCGCAGCGAGCTGGCGCAGCGCCTGCTGGGCGAAAGCCGAACCTTCTCGATCCGTCCGGAACATATCCGCCTGCTGGAGCACGGCGGCGCGGCGCAGGACGAGATCCAGGTGCAGGGCACGCTGCAGGAAATCCATTACCAGGGCGCGGCCACGCGGTATGAAATCGCGCTGAACGGCGGCGAAAAGCTGCTGGTCAGCCAGGCCAATCCGCAGTGGATCGCCGAAGGGCAACAGCGGCAGATCGGCCAGCCGATCGTCGCCTGCTGGCCGCGCGCGGCGATGGTGCCGCTGCTGGAGGAGAGGTGAGATGGACATGAGCATCGATTCCCCCCCGGCGCGCGGCGGTACCGTGCGCGCGCTGTCGACCTGGCTCTATCGCCGGCCGACGCTGTATCTGCTGTTACTGCTGGTGCCGCCGCTGCTGTGGTTCGGCGCGGTGTACCTCGGTTCGCTGCTGACGCTGCTGTGGCAAGGGTTTTACACCTTCGACGATTTCACCATGGCGGTGACGCCGGATCTGACCTTCGCCAACCTGGCGGCGCTGTTCAACCCGGCCAACTACGACATTATCCTGCGCACGCTGACCATGGCGGTGCTGGTGTCGCTGGCCAGCGCGGCGCTGGCGTTCCCCATCGCCTATTACATGGCGCGTTACACCAGCGGCCGCGTCAAGGCGTTCTTTTACATCGCCGTGATGATGCCGATGTGGGCCAGCTATATCGTCAAAGCCTATGCCTGGACTTTGCTGCTGGCGAAAGATGGCGTGGCGCAGTGGTTCCTGCAGCACCTGGGGCTGGAGCCGCTGTTGGCGTCGCTGCTGACGGTGCCCGGCGTCGGCGGCAACACGCTGTCGACCTCGGGGCTGGGGCGTTTTCTGGTGTTCGTCTATATCTGGCTGCCGTTCATGATCCTGCCGATCCAGGCGGCGCTGGAGCGCCTGCCGCCCTCGCTGCTGCACGCTTCGGCGGATCTGGGCGCCCGGCCGGCGCAGACCTTCCGTCACGTCATTTTGCCGCTGGCGGTGCCGGGCATCGCCGCCGGATCGATCTTCACTTTCTCGCTGACGCTGGGCGACTTTATCGTGCCGCAGCTGGTGGGGCCGCCGGGTTATTTCATCGGCAGCATGGTGTACGCCCAGCAGGGCGCGATCGGCAATATGCCGATGGCCGCGGCCTTTACGCTGGTGCCGATCGTCCTGATCGCCATCTATCTTTCCATCGTCAAACGTCTGGGGGCTTTCGATGCACTCTGAACGCGCGCCCTTAGGGCTGAAGCTGGCCGCCTGGGGCGGACTTGTCTTCCTGCATTTCCCGTTGGCGATCATCGCCATCTACGCCTTCAACACCGAGGACGCGGCCTTCAGCTTCCCGCCGAAGGGCTTCACGCTGCACTGGTTCAACGTCGCCGCCGGGCGGCAGGACATTATCGATGCGGTGTTGCTGTCGGCGCAGATCGCCTGCCTGGCGACCGCCATCGCGCTGGTGCTCGGCACCCTGGCGGCGGCGGCGCTGTATCGGCGCGATTTCTTCGGCAAGGACAGCATTTCGCTGCTGTTGCTGCTGCCGATTGCGCTGCCGGGGATCGTCACCGGCCTGGCGCTGCTGGCGGCGTTCAAGGCGCTGAACATCGAGCCCGGCATCCTGACCATCGTCGTCGGCCATGCGACGTTCTGCGTGGTGATCGTGTTCAACAACGTCATCGCCCGGTTCCGCCGCACCTCGTACAGCCTGATCGAAGCGTCGATGGATCTCGGCGCCGACGGCTGGCAAACCTTCCGTTACGTGATCTTGCCGAACCTCGGCTCGGCGCTGCTGGCCGGGGGCATGCTGGCGTTCGCGCTGTCGTTCGACGAAATCATCGTGACCACCTTTACCGCCGGCCACGAGCGCACGCTGCCGCTGTGGCTGCTGAACCAGCTCGGCCGCCCGCGCGACGTGCCAATCACCAACGTGGTGGCGCTGTCGGTGATGCTGTTGACCATGCTGCCGATCCTCGGCGCTTACTACCTGACCAAAGGTGGGGAAAGCGTCGCCGGCAGCGGCAAATAATTTCCTTACCCGACCTCTGACAAAAGGATAACCCTATGCAAAGCCAACTGTTGATTGACGGCCAACTGGTGAATGGCCAGGGCGCGACCCAGCCGGTGTATAACCCGGCGACCGGCGAAGTGATCGCGCAGGTGGCGGAGGCCAGCCCGGAGCAGGTCGATCGCGCGGTGCTGGCGGCGGACGCCGCGTTCGCCGCCTGGGGGCAAACCACGCCGAAGGAGCGCGCCGAGCATCTGCTCAAGCTGGCGGATCTGATCGACGAGCATGCCGAGACCTTCGCCAGGCTGGAGTCGCTCAACTGCGGCAAGCCTTATCACTGCGTATTGAATGACGAACTGCCGGCGGTGGCCGACGTGTTTCGCTTCTTCGCCGGGGCCAGCCGCTGCCTGACCGGCATGGCGGCCGGCGAGTATCTGGCCGGGCACACTTCGATGATCCGCCGCGATCCGCTCGGCGTGGTGGCTTCGATCGCGCCGTGGAACTACCCGCTGATGATGGCGGCCTGGAAGCTGGCGCCGGCGTTGGCGGCGGGCAACTGCGTGGTGATCAAGCCTTCTGAGCAGACGCCGCTGACCACTTTCAAACTGGCCGAACTGGCCGCCGGGCTGTTCCCGCCGGGCGTGCTCAACGTGCTGTTCGGGCGCGGCGCCGGCGTGGGCGATCGGCTGACCGGGCATGACAAGGTGCGCATGGTGTCGCTGACCGGGTCGATCGCCACCGGCGAGCACATCATCGCCCACACCGCCGCCGGCATTAAGCGCACCCATATGGAGCTGGGCGGCAAGGCGCCGGTGCTGGTGTTCGACGATGCCGATCTGCAGCAGGTGGTCGACGGCATTCGCGGTTTCGGCTTCTACAACGCCGGGCAGGATTGCACCGCCGCGTGCCGCATCTACGCGCATAAAAGCATTTATCCCGAGCTGGTCAAGCGGCTGGGCGAGGCGGTGGCCAGCCTGAAGATCGGCGCGCCGGACGACGAGAGCACCGAACTGGGGCCGTTGATTACCGCCCAGCATCTGGAGCGGGTGGCCGGTTTTGTCGAGCGAGCCAAAGCGTTGCCGCACGTGCAGGTGGTGACCGGCGGCGAGAAGGTGAAAGGGCCGGGCTACTACTTCCAGCCGACGCTGTTGGCGGGCGCGCGCCAGGACGATGAGATCGTGCAGCGCGAAGTGTTTGGCCCGGTGGTGACGGTGACGCCGTTCGATGACGAAGAGCAGGTGCTGGCCTGGGCGAACGAATCCAATTACGGGCTGGCGTCGTCCGTGTGGACCCGCGACGTGGGCCGCGCGCATCGCTTAAGCGCCCGCCTGCAATACGGCTGCACCTGGGTGAACACCCACTTCATGTTGGTGAGCGAAATGCCGCACGGCGGCCAGAAATTATCCGGCTACGGCAAGGATATGTCGATGTACGGGCTGGAGGATTACACGGCCATTCGTCATGTGATGTTCAAACATTGATTTTACAGTAATTATCCGCACAATAGCGCGGCCTTTGAGCCGGCTCCGGCCGGCTGATGATAATAAAAATTGAAAGGAAGCCTATATGGGTATCACCAGACGCGATTTTCTCAACGGAGTGGCGATCACCATCGCCGCCGGGTTGACGCCGCTGCAAATCTTGCGCGCGTCGCCGCAAACGGCCAATCAAACCCTGTACTATCCGCCGGCGCTGACCGGGTTGCGGGGCAACCATCCGGGCTCGTTCGAGCATGCGCACCAGTTGGGGCGCGACGGCAAAACCTTTGATTTCGGCAGCGTACCCGCCGTTGAAGAGTTCGATCTGGTGGTGGTCGGCGCCGGCATCAGCGGGCTGGCGGCCGCCTGTTTCTGGCAGCAACTGAAAGGCGAGCGGCAGCGCATTCTTTTGATCGACAACCACGACGACTTCGGCGGCCACGCCAAGCGCAACGAGTTCAACAGCGACGACGGCATGCTGCTCGGCTACGGCGGCAGCGAATCGCTGCAGTCGCCGCGCTCCAACTTCAGCCCGGTGGCGATGGGGCTGCTGCGCAAGCTCGGCGTCGATATCGACCAACTGGAACAGGCTTTCGACACCACCTTCTATCCGGATTTGAATTTGAGCCGCGGGGTTTACTTCGATCGCAAGAACTTCGGCGTCGACAAGGTGGTGAGCGGCGATCCGGGGCGTACGGTGGCGGACGACATTCCGCGCGATCGGCTCAACGGCCGTTCTTATGAAGCGTTCATCGGCGATTTCCCGCTGCCGGAAAGCGATCGCCAGGCGCTGATCGCGCTACACACGGTGGAGAAGGATTATCTGCCAGAGATGACGCTGGAGCAGAAGGTCGAGTGGCTCGATACCCACAGCTATACCCAGTTCCTGCGCGAGAAGGTGGGCCTGAGCGAACTGGCGATCCGCTATTTCCAGCAGACCACCAACGACTTCCAGGCGGTGGGTATTGATGGCACCTCGTGCAGCGATGCGCGCATCTGCGATCTGCCGGGCCTTGACGACATGAATCTGCCGCCGCTGGACGAAGAGTCGCAGGCGGATCTCGACGATCCTTACGTGTTCCACTTCCCGGACGGCAACGCCACGCTGGCGCGCCTGATGGTGCGCCAGCTGATCCCGGCGGTGGCGCCGGCCGGCAAGGACATGAACGACGTGGTGCTGGCCAAATTCGACTACAGCCAGCTCGATCGGCCGGAATGGCCGGTGAAGCTGCGTTTGAACAGCACCGGGCTGCACGCGGCCAACGTCGGCGACAAGGTGGAAGTCACCTACATGACCGGCGAGAAGATGGCCAAGGTGCGCGCCGGGCAGGTGGTGATGGCCGGCTACAACATGATGATCCCGTATCTGGTGCCGGAGATGTCGCACGAGCAGCAGGAGGCGCTGAAGCAGAACGTCAAGGCGCCGCTGGTGTACAGCAAGGTGGTGATCCGCAACTGGCAGCCGTTCATCAAGCTGGGTGTGCACGAGGTTTATTCGCCGGCCGCGCCGTACAGCCGCGTGAAGCTGGACTATCCGGTGAGCATGGGCGGCTATCAGCACCCGCGCGATCCGGATCGGCCGATCGGCCTGCATATGGTGTATGTGCCGACGCTGCCGGGCAGCGGCCTCAGCACGCGCGAACAGTCGCGCAAAGGGCGCGCGTTGCTGCTGGGCACGCCGTTCGAAGTGCACGAACAGATGATCCGCGAACAGCTGCAGGGCATGCTGGGCGAGGCTGGTTTCGACCATCAGCGCGACATTCAGGCGATCACCGTCAACCGCTGGTCGCACGGTTACTCCTACTTCCTCAACGGGCTGTTTGACGACGAAGACGAAGCCAAGAAAATCATCGAAACGGCGCGGCAGCCGATCGGCAAGATCGCTATCGCCAACTCCGATGCCGACTGGAGCCCGTACGCCAACTCGGCGATCGATCAGGCGTGGCGCGCGGTTAACGAACTGGCCTACGGCAAGGTTGCCGCCAAGGAGGGAGCATGAGTCTGCGTTCGCTGTACCTGTTGAGCCTGCTGGCCGCCGGCGGCTCGGCCCAGGCGATGTCGGCCGGAGAATACGTCGCCAAAGCCGGTGACTGCACCGCCTGCCATACCGCGCCGGGCGGCGCCGAATTGGCGGGCGGCATGAAGTTCCCGACGCCGCTCGGGGCTATCTACGCCACCAACATCACGCCGGACAAGCTGCACGGCATTGGCGCCTATTCGTTCGAGGAGTTCGATCGCGCCATGCGCCAGGGGGTAGCCAAAGACGGCCACCGGCTCTACCCGGCGATGCCGTACACCTCCTACGCCAAAATGAGCGCGGAAGACATGCGCGCGCTGTATGACTATCTGATGAACGAGGTGCCGGCGCAGAACGTCGCCAACCGGGACAGTGACATCAGCTGGCCGCTGTCGATGCGCTGGCCGCTGGCGGTGTGGAACTCGCTGTTCCACGACGACCAGCCGTATCAGGCAGATCCGCAGCAAAGCGCCGAGTGGAACCGCGGCGCCTATCTGGTGCAGGGCGCGGGCCATTGCGGCAGCTGCCACACGCCGCGCGGTTGGGCGATGCAGGAGAAGGGGCTGGACGGTAAGGAACCGGTGTTCCTGAGCGGCGCCGAGCTGGACGGCTGGTACGCTTCCAACCTGCGCGGCCTGCCGCCGGAAGAGGTGACGGCGCTGCTGAAAACCGGCCGCAGCCGCCATGCGGCGGTCGCCGGGCCGATGAGCGAGGTGGTGGCCCACAGCACGCAGTACCTCAGCGACGGCGATCTGAACGCCATCGCGGTGTACCTGCGCAGCCTGGCGCCGGACCCTGTCGCCGCCTCGAAGGCTGCGCAGGCGGATAACCCGAGCGGCAAGGCGACCTATGCGATGTACTGCTCGACCTGCCACGGCAATAAGGGAGAGGGCACCGACTTCACCATCCCGGCGCTGGCGGGCAACGCCACGGTAACGGCGGACAATCCGCTGACCGCGCTGCGGGTGGTGCTGGAAGGGGCGCATACCCCGATCACGCAGCAGGCGATGGCGCTCGGGATGCCGGCTTACGGCTGGGCGTTGAACGACCGGCAGGCGGCCGACCTGATGAGCTATCTGCGGGGAAGCTGGGGCAACCAGGCGGCGCCGGTAACGGTGCAGCAGGTGCAGGACGCGCGCCAACTGCAGGCGAAATGAAGAGGGAGCGCGGTCTGACGGCCGCGCTCCGCAAGCATTACAGCACCTTATGCGGGCCGAAGCATTCGTAGTGGATGCGTTCGGCCTCTACGCCCATCTCCAGCAGCTGTTTGCCCACGAACTGCATGAAGGCCACCGGGCCGCAGAAGTAATAGTGCATTTGCGGATCGGCCAGGCTGCCGCGCAGCGCGCTCAAATCCATCAATCCGCGGCTGTGGTAGTCGCGGCCTTCCACGTCATCGGCGCCCGGCTCGCGGTACCACACATGGCGGCTAAGATTCGGCATGCGCCCGGCAATATCCGCCACTTCCTCGGCAAAGGCATGCACGCTGCCGTTTTCCGCCGCGTGCAGCCAGTGGACCTGCGCCTGGTGTTGGTTGTCGTGCAGGCTGTTGAGCATGCCGAGCATCGGGGTTTGGCCGACGCCGGCGGAGATCAGCGCCACCGGCGTGGTCGGCGCCACGTCGAGGAAGAAGTCGCCGTGCGGCGGGGCGATGTCGATCACGTCGCCTTCCTGCGCCTGCCGGTGCAGGTAGTTGGACACTTTCCCCTGATCTTCGCGCTTCACCGCGATGCGGTAGAACTCGCCGTTCGGTGAGGTGGTCAGCGAGTACTGGCGAATTTCCTGATGCTCCAGGCTGTCGTGCTTGATGTAGACCGCCAGGTATTGCCCCGGTTTGAAGTCCGCCACCCGGCCGCCGTCCACCGGTGCCAGCACGAAGCTGCAGATCACGTCGCTCTGCGGCTGTTTCTTCAGGATGCGGAATGCGCGCAGATCGCGCCAGCCGCCGTTGTCGGTTTCGCTCTGCTGATAAATCTGCTCTTCACGCTGAATAAACACGTTGGCCAGCACGCCGTAGGCTTTGCCCCAGGCGTCCAACACTTCCTGACCCGGGCTGAACATTTCGTCCAGCGTCGCCAGCAGGTGGCCGCCGACGATTTGGTATTGTTCCGGCTGGATATTGAAGCTGGTGTGCTTCTGCGCGATGCGCTCCACCGCCGGCAGCAGCGCCGCCAGGTTCTCGATGTTGGCGGCATAGGCGCAGATGGCGTCGAACAACGCCTGACGCTGATCGCCGTTGCGCTGGTTGCTCATGTTGAAAATGTCTTTCAATTCCGGGTTGTGCGCGAACATGCGATCGTAAAAGTGGGCGGTCAGCTTCGGCCCGGTCGCAGCCAGCAGGGGAAGGGTGGATTTTACGGTAGCGATGGTTTGGCTATCCAGCATGGGAGCGCTCCTTGGGTTGGGATCTTGACGAGAATTTTAATGATGTATTTTAAATGCATCTTATTGAGTTCCACGCCGCTTGTAAATACCCTTGTTTTCGTTGCGGTGTTCTTCGGGCGTCGATCGCGCTCACAGAACATGAAAAAAGCGCATCGTTCGCATGAGGAAATGTCCGTTGATAAACGGCGGCGTTTAGCGGATCAAAGCCTTGCGCCGCCTTATGCCAATCGTTTGCGTAAAAACCTCTGTCAAGACCTATCTTCGGTGGGGCGAAACGGTTTACACTGTGGCGCAGAACCCAAACGGGTAGTTATTTGGTGATTTTTTAGTTAGCTGATTTAAGTCAGGAGATGCCGGATGTTAAAGCGTGAAATGAACATTGCCGATTACGATGCGGAACTGTGGCGTGCCATGGAGCAGGAAGTGGTGCGTCAGGAAGAGCACATCGAGCTGATCGCGTCTGAGAACTACACCAGCCCGCGCGTGATGCAGGCTCAGGGTTCCCAGCTGACCAACAAATACGCTGAAGGCTATCCGGGCAAGCGTTACTACGGCGGCTGCGAATACGTGGATATCGTTGAGCAGCTGGCTATCGACCGCGCCAAAGAATTGTTCGGCGCCGATTACGCCAACGTGCAGCCGCACTCCGGCTCCCAGGCTAACTTCGCCGTTTACACCGCGCTGCTGCAGCCGGGCGACACCATTCTGGGCATGAACCTGGCGCACGGCGGCCACCTGACCCACGGTTCCCCGGTTAACCTGTCCGGCAAACTGTATAACGTGGTGCCTTACGGCATCGACGACAAAGGTCAAATCGACTATGACGATCTGGCCAAGCAGGCGCAAACCCACAAGCCGAAAATGATCATCGGCGGCTTCTCCGCCTACTCCGGCGTGGTTGACTGGGCCAAAATGCGCGAAATCGCCGACAGCATCGGCGCTTACCTGTTCGTCGACATGGCGCACGTGGCGGGCCTGATCGCCGCCGGCGTGTACCCGAACCCGGTACCGCACGCACACATCGTCACCACCACCACCCACAAAACCCTGGCGGGCCCGCGCGGCGGCCTGATCCTGGCGAAGGGCGGCGACGAAGATCTGTATAAGAAGCTGAACTCCGCCGTGTTCCCTGGCGGCCAGGGCGGCCCGCTGATGCACGTGATCGCCGGCAAGGCGGTGGCGTTGAAAGAAGCGATGGAGCCTGAGTTCAAGGTTTACCAGCAGCAAGTGGCGGTCAACGCCAAGGCGATGGTGGACGTGTTCCTGCAGCGCGGCTACAAAGTGGTCTCCGGCGGCACCCATAACCACCTGTTCCTGCTGGATCTGGTCGATAAAAACCTGACCGGTAAAGAAGCGGACGCCGCCCTGGGCCGCGCCAACATCACCGTCAACAAAAACAGCGTGCCGAACGATCCGAAGAGCCCGTTCGTCACCTCCGGCGTGCGTATCGGCACCCCAGCCGTGACCCGTCGCGGCTTCAAAGAGGCCGACGTGCGCGAACTGGCCGGTTGGATCTGCGATGTGCTGGACAACATCAACGATGAAGCCACCATCGAACGCACCAAGAAGAAAGTGCTGGATATCTGCGCCCGCCTGCCGGTTTACGCATAATCCCGCTTTTGCCTGATAAAACCCGCTGCGGCGGGTTTTTTTGTGGCCGCTCGCGGTAAACTGTGAGCTGTCTGGCACTCTAACGCATTGAAGCGGAATGAAGATTGCGGGGCGGTGTGAGCTCTGTCAAAGTATTGCCCTCACTCCGGAGGGATCATGGTTCTGCAATCCACGCGTTGGCTCGCGCTCAGTTATTTCACCTACTTTTTTTCCTACGGCATTTTCTTACCGTTCTGGGGCGTGTGGCTGAAAGGCGAGGGCATCGCGCCCGAAACCATCGGCATATTGCTCGGCGCCGGTTTGGTGGCCCGCTTCCTCGGCAGTTTACTGATTGCTCCCCGCGTTAAAGATCCCTCTCATCTGGTTTCCGCGCTGCGCCTGCTGGCGCTGCTGACCCTGGCTTTCGCGGTTGGCTTCTGCTTCGGCAACGGCTGGGGCTGGCTGATGCTGGTGATAGCGGGCTTCAACCTGTTCTTCTCGCCGCTGGTGCCGCTGACCGACGCGCTGGCCGCCACCTGGCAAAAGCAGATCCGCATGGACTATGGCCGGGTGCGGCTGTGGGGCTCGCTGGCGTTCGTCATCGGCTCGGCGCTGACCGGGCAACTGGTGGCGGTGTGGGGCCATAACGCCATTCTCTACAGCCTGATCCTCAGCGTGCTGGCGATGCTGCTGGGCATGCTGCTGAAGCCGAGCGTGATGCCGCAGGGCGAAGCGCGCACGCACGGCGGGGCCGAGCGTTCGCTGTGGGCGCTGTTGAAAGAAGGGCCGGTGTGGCGCTTCCTGCTGTGCGTCACGCTGCTGCAGGGCGCGCACGCCGGCTACTACAGCTTCGGCTCCATTTACTGGCAGGAGGCGGGCTATTCGGCCTCGACCATCGGTTATCTGTGGTCGCTGGGCGTGGTGGCGGAAGTGATTATTTTCGCCAGCAGCAACGTGCTGTTCCGCCGCTGGAATGCGCGCAACCTGCTGCTGCTTTCCGCCTGTTGCGGCGTGTTGCGCTGGAGCCTGATGGCCTACAGCACCGAGCTGGGCTGGCTGCTGCTGATCCAGATCCTGCATTGCGGCACCTTCACCGTCTGCCATCTGGCGGCGATGCGCTTTATCGCCGCGCGCCAGGGGCAAGAGGTGATCCGGCTGCAGGCGGTGTATTCGGCGCTGGCGATGGGCGGCGGTATCGCCGTCATGACGGTCATTGCCGGGTTCCTGTTCGAACATTGGCAGGGCGGGGTATTCTGGGTGATGGCGGCGGTCGCGGTGCCGGCCTTGTTCATCCGGCCGCCGGCGGTCAGCGTCAGCCGGTGATTAAGGGGCTTCCAGCAGCGCGCGGATGGCCTGGCGCTGGCGGTTTTCCAGCGGCAGTTCGGTATAGATCAGCGGCGGGTGTGGAGCGCTGTGCACCGCCGCGTAGGGGGTGATCACCAGCGTGACGCCCTGCGGCGCTCCGCCGCACAGATAGTCGCTCAGCGGCAGATACTTGATGTTCAGCGGCAGCAGCGTGAGCTCGCGGATCTGATATTCCACTTCCTCTTCCAACTGCGGGTTATCCAGCGTCAGCAGCAGCACCTGTTTTTCCTGCAGCGCGTTGTCCTGCATCAGCCAGGCGCCGAAGCTGATGGCCACCAGGCCCGCCTCCTCGTTGGAAAAATGCACGCCGTACTCCTGCTCCAGCGGTTTCAACGCTTCCTGCGTGGTGCGCATCAGCCGCGGGTATTTGCGCACCACTTCTTCCAGCAGCATATTGTCGATGCCGATGGCGAAACGGCAGCGCTCCAGCGCCGGCGCCAGATGGGCGAACAGCTGGCTGACCAGCTCCGCCTTGCTGCTGAAAGCCATGCCGGACAGCTGCTGGAACCGCTCGACCATGCTGTCGATCGCCGTCATCAACCGCTGCTCATGCGCCGAGTCGTTGCTGTGGTAGCTGTGGCTTTTCAACAGGGTGAAGGTCAGCGCCAGGAAATCGCGCTCGTCCGCGTGCGGCGGCTGGTTAAACAGCCGGTTGCAGGTCTGATGCAGCCAGGCGGCGGCTTGCTGCTCCGGTTTTTGCCGCAGCCAGTCGCGCTGAACGGCGTCGAAACACGGGTGTTGCTGCAGGCGGTTTTGCCAGGCGCAGTAGAGCAGATAATGCTGCAGGAATTGGCGGTCGCGCGCGTCAAAGTGACGATTGAGCAGCGGCTCGCAGGCGTCGAGCGACTGGGCCAACAGCGATGTCAACTCGGCATCGGCCGCCAGCGCTTGCCGCAGGCGCGGGGCGAAATCGTCTTCGACGAACCGCGGGCTGCAGCGCAGGGTGCGCCTTAGCCAATGGAGCAGGCACAGGCGTTGGTTGAGCGCGCTGCCCCTCAATCGGTAGCCATGGTCGGGATCGACGGCGATCTCCAGATGGTGGAAACGCTGGATTTCACTGGCCACCTCGGCTATATCTTGCCGGGTTATCGGGGGGGCGACGCCATTGATTCGGCTGAGGGTCTCCAGCTGTAACTCGGGCTCCGGCGTGTACAGCATCAGCAGCAGATGGCAGCGCCGTTGTTGTCCGGAGAGCTCAGGCACGGGAGAGGTGTCCAGGCTCATATCACCTTCCGGCATAAAAGGTTGCGATTATGCCTAAGCATAGCAAAAGGCTTTGTGCCGGCAGGGTTAACGCGCGGCTTTTACTTCGGCTTACAACTTTCGTCACAAATATCGCCGGCAGAGGCGGGCCGTTCGACATTTATTTGTGTTACGTTATAACAAATATAGTAAAGCAGGATAATGATGAAGTTACGTCGACTTTTGGCTGCCTTTGGCGCCGTGTTCAGCGCCGGTGCGATCGCGCATCCGCACAGCTTTATCGATATGAACACCACCTTCGTCGCCAAGGATCAGCGGTTGGTCGGCCTGAAAATGGTGTGGGTGATGGATGAAATCACCTCGGCGGATCTGCTCTACGATGCGAAAAACGCCAAGAGCGATTCGGAAGTGTGGAAAAAGCTGGCGGCGGAAGTGATGGCCAACGTGCTGGGGCAGCACTATTTCACCGACCTTTACCGCGACGGCAAGCCGGTGAAATACCTGAACTTGCCCAGCGAATATCACCTGTCGCGCCAGGGCAACCAGGCGGTACTGGAGTTCGTGCTGCCGTTGGCCGAGCCGCAGCCGCTGGCGGGCAAGCCGTTCGAGCTTTCTACTTACGATCCGACTTATTTCGTGGATATGACCTATAAAGACCAAAATGCGCTGCATTTGCCGCCGGAGATGGCGCAACTGTGCAGCTACAAGCTGATGACGCCGAAGCCGAATGCGTCGCTGCAGGCCTATGCGCTGTCGCTCGACAAGAACGACTCGCCCGGCGAAGACCTGGCGCTGGGGCAGCAGTTCGCCCAGCGGGTGACGCTGCAATGTCGCTGAATCTCTCGCAACCGACGATAAACCGGCGCCACTGGGCTTTCGGCCTGTGGCCGCTGCTGCCGTTCACGCTGGCGCTGGCGGCCGCCGCGCTGCTGGCGTGGCACTATTGGCCGCAGCTGCTGATGCAGAGCGTGGTATGGCAAAAAGCGCTGCACCAGCAGATGGCGGGGTTGTTGCAGCAGGTGAAGGCCGCGCCGCAGCAGGCAGGGTTGGCGCTGACGCTGTTCAGCCTCGGCTATGGCGTTTTGCATGCGCTCGGCCCCGGCCACGGCAAAGTGGTGATCGCCACCTATCTGGCCACTCACCCGGCGCGGCTGAAAAGCAGCCTGAAGCTGACCTTCGCCGCTTCGCTGGTGCAGGGCGGGGTGGCGATCGCGCTGGTCACGCTGATGCTGGTGGTATTGCAGCTCTCTTCGCGCCAGCTGCACCAAAGCAGCTTCTGGCTGGAGAAGGGCAGCTTTATTTTGGTGATGTTGCTTGGCGTGTTGCTGAGTTGGCGCGCGCTGAAACGTCTGTTTGCGGCGATCAAGGCGATGCGCCCGGCGCCGGCGCTGCGCATCAACAGCCTGACGCCGCTGGCGGCGGAGCATGTGCACAGCGCCGATTGCGGCTGCGGCCACCGGCATCTGCCGAGCGACAGCGAGCTGCAGGCGGGAAGCGATTGGCGCACCCAGACCGCCATCGTGCTGGCGATGGGCATGCGTCCCTGTTCGGGGGCGATTTTGGTGCTGCTGTTCTCCAAGGTGATCGGCGTGTTCGGCTGGGGAGTGATCTCCGCGCTGGCGATGGCGTTTGGCACGTCGTTGACCATCTCCATGCTGGCGCTGCTGGTGCATTACAGCCGACGGCTGGCGGTGCGCCTTAGCCGCTCGCGTGCGCCCGCCGCCTGGAGCGCGGTGGCCTGGGGCTCGTTGGCGCTGGCCGGGGGCCTGATCCTGTTGGCCGCCGGGCTGTTGCTGTACGTCAGCGCGCAGCCGGAATTCGGCGGCGGCATCCGCCCCTTCTCCCGCTGACGGGCATAAAAAAAGCGCTGCATCGGCAGCGCTTTGTTCGATTCGCTTCTGGCGATTAACGCTTCAGCGCTTCGCTCAGTTCTTCGCGCATGGTGGCCAGCATGGCTTTCACGACGCGCGGGTTGCCTGCTACCACGTTGCCGGAGCTGAAGTGGTTGTGGCCGCCGACGAAGTCGGTGACCAGGCCGCCGGATTCACGCACCAGCAGTTCGCCCGCGGCGAAGTCCCACGGCTTCAGGCCGATTTCGAAGAAACCGTCTACGCGGCCGGCGGCCACATAGGCCAGATCCAGCGCAGCGGAACCGGTGCGGCGGAAGTCCGCGCACTGGGTGAACAGCTTGCCTACGATGTTGATGTAAGGCGTTGCGTGCTGTTTGACTTTGAACGGGAAGCCGGTCGCCAGGATGGTGCCATCCAGATCTTTGGCGTTGGTGCCGCGCAGACGGTAACCGTTGAGCTGGGCGCCCTGACCGCGCGTGGCGGTGAACAGTTCGTTGCGCATCGGATCGTAAACCACGGCCACTTCAGTGCGGCCTTTGATGCGTACGGCGATGGAAACGGAGAAATGAGGGAAACGTTTGATGAAGTTTGCAGTGCCATCCAGTGGATCGATCACCCATTGCACATCGCGATCTTCGCCGATCAGCTCACCGCGTTCTTCGCTCACGATACTGTGTTGCGGATAAGACTTGCGGATGACGTCGATGATCAGATGCTCTGCATCGCGATCGACGTTGGTGACGAAGTCATTGGTCCCTTTCTGGCTCGCTTCTACAGCGTCCGGGGTTTCGTAGTTTTTGGCAATCAGGTTACCGGCCTTGCGCGCAGCGCGCACGGCGATAGTCAGCATCGGATGCATGGGTATCTTCCAACTAGGATGTTAAAGAACAGGAAACGGCGCGAAGTATAGCAGCTGTTCGGCAAATTGCCTACGGCTGTGTTAAGATGCTGCGATTTTCCGCCACGCTCAGAGTTTGTATGCTGCACAATATCCGCATTGTTCTGGTAGAGACTTCACATACCGGCAACATGGGCTCGACCGCCAGAGCCATGAAAACCATGGGGTTAACCAACCTTTATCTGGTTAATCCGCTGATCAAACCCGATTCTCAGGCCATCGCCCTGGCCGCCGGCGCCAGCGACGTGATCGGCAACGCCACCATCGTCGATACCCTCGATGACGCCATCGCCGGCTGTAGCCTGGTGGTGGGCACCAGCGCGCGCTCTCGCACCCTGCCGTGGCCGATGCTGGAGCCGCGCGAATGCGGCGTGCGCGCGGTGCACGAGGGCGAGCACGCGCCGGTGGCGCTGGTGTTCGGCCGTGAACGCGTCGGGCTGACCAACGATGAATTGCAGAAGTGCCACTACCACGTCGCCATTCCGGCCAACCCGGACTACAGCTCGCTGAACCTGGCGATGGCGGTGCAGATCCTGGCGTACGAAGTGCGCGTGGCTTACCTCGATCGCCAACAGGCGGGCGCGCCGCAGCTGGAAGAGACGCCGTATCCGCTGGTGGACGACCTTGAGCGTTTCTATCAGCACCTTGAGCAGACGCTGCAGCGCACCGGTTTTATTCGCCCGTCCCATCCGGGCCAGGTGATGAGCCGCCTGCGTCGGCTGTTCACCCGCGCACGCCCGGAAGGGCAGGAGCTGAATATCCTGCGCGGCATGCTGACCTCGATCGAGAAACAGGATAAACATCAAGGTAATTAATTGATGTGGCATAACGGTGGGCGACAATAGTATTAGTTATCCAAAGGTTATAACATGTATTTTATATACCTTTGTTCTTGCTAAGTTCAAAACGTGCTAATACTTGAGTTAATTACTAGGTTAAATAGTTGACTGTTTTACTCAGGAATGTCAGACTTTCGGCCATATTTGACCAACAGGTAACCATTGAGCTATGAGACTGACATCCAAAGGCCGTTATGCCGTAACCGCTATGCTCGACGTAGCGCTGCATTCCCAGGAAGGGCCGGTGCCACTGGCGGACATTTCCGAACGCCAGGGTATTTCGCTCTCTTATCTGGAACAATTATTCTCCCGTCTGCGCAAGAATGGCCTGGTGGCCAGCGTGCGCGGTCCGGGCGGTGGTTATCTGCTGGGTAAAGACGCGGGTGAGATCGCCGTTGGCGCTGTCATCACTGCCGTCGATGAATCGGTAGATGCAACCCGTTGCCAGGGCAAAGAAGGCTGTCAGGGCGGCGATCGCTGCTTGACCCACGCCCTGTGGCGCGATCTGAGCGAGCGCATCAGCGGGTTCCTGAACAACATTACGCTGGCTGAACTGGTCAACAACCAGGAAGTGCTGGTGGTGGCGGATCGTCAAAACAACGATACGCGCCGCACGGCCAACGGTCGTCCGCAAGAAACTATCAACGTTAATCTGCGCGCATAAGCAGCTGGCGAAATTATTTTAGTTTTTGGAAGTGATGTACGGAGCACAAGAGCAATGAAATTACCGATTTATCTGGATTACTCAGCAACGACGCCGGTTGACCCGCGCGTTGCTGAGAAGATGATGCAGTTTTTGACCCTGGACGGCACTTTCGGCAACCCGGCTTCCCGTTCCCACCGTTTCGGTTGGCAGGCGGAAGAGGCGGTAGACATCGCCCGTAACCAAATCGCCGAACTGGTGGGCGCCGATCCGCGCGAAATCGTCTTCACCTCCGGGGCGACCGAATCCGACAACCTGGCGATCAAAGGCGCTGCCAATTTCTACCAGAAAAAAGGCAAGCACATCATCACCAGCAAAACCGAACACAAAGCCGTGCTCGACACCTGCCGTCAGCTGGAGCGCGAAGGGTTTGAAGTCACCTACCTGGCGCCGCAGAGCAACGGCATCATCAGCCTGCAGGATCTCGAAGCGGCGATGCGCGATGACACCATCCTGGTCTCCATCATGCACGTCAACAACGAAATCGGCGTGGTGCAGGATATCGAAGCGATCGGCGAAATGTGCCGTGCGCGCGGTATCATCTACCACGTTGACGCCACCCAGAGCGTGGGCAAACTGCCTATCGATCTGAGCAAGCTGAAAGTCGACCTGATGTCGTTCTCCGGCCACAAAATTTATGGCCCGAAAGGCATCGGCGCGCTGTACGTGCGTCGCAAGCCGCGCATCCGCATTGAAGCGCAGGTACACGGCGGCGGTCACGAGCGCGGCATGCGTTCCGGCACCCTGCCTGTCCACCAGATCGTCGGCATGGGCGAAGCTTATCGCATCGCCAAAGAAGAGATGACCGAAGAGATGGCGCGTCTGCGCACCCTGCGCGATCGTCTGTGGAACGGCGTGAAAGATATGGAAGAAGTGTATCTGAACGGCGATCTGGAGCACGGCGCACCGAACATCCTGAACGTCAGCTTCAACTATGTTGAAGGCGAGTCGCTGATCATGGCGCTGAAAGACCTGGCCGTTTCTTCCGGTTCAGCCTGTACCTCCGCCAGCCTCGAGCCGTCCTATGTGCTGCGCGCGCTGGGCATGAGCGATGAATTGGCGCACAGCTCGATCCGTTTCTCCCTGGGGCGTTTCACCACGGAAGAAGAGATCGACTACACCATTCAACTGGTGCGTAAATCCATCGGCCGTCTGCGCGATCTGTCCCCGCTGTGGGAGATGTTCAAGCAGGGCGTGGACATCAACAGCATCGAATGGGCGCATCATTAATTCTCAGGTTTCAGGAGCAAGGTCATGGCTTACAGCGAAAAAGTAATCGATCATTATGAAAACCCGCGTAACGTGGGTTCTTTCGACAACGAAGATCCTACCGTCGGCAGCGGCATGGTAGGGGCGCCGGCTTGTGGCGACGTCATGAAGCTGCAAATCAAGGTTAACGATGAAGGCATCATCGAAGACGCGCGCTTTAAAACTTACGGCTGCGGTTCCGCCATCGCCTCCAGCTCACTGGTGACCGAATGGATGAAAGGCAAGTCGCTCGATCAGGCTGAAGCGATCAAAAACACCCAGATCGCCGAAGAGCTGGAATTGCCGCCGGTCAAAATTCACTGCTCGATCCTGGCTGAAGACGCCATCAAAGCAGCGATTGCCGACTATAAGAGCAAGCATAGCGCCAAGTAATTTGTCTGAGTCGGCCCGGCCGCGCCGGGCTTTGATGTGAAGTGTGAGGTTGTGATGTCTATTACCATGAGCGACAGCGCTGCGCAGCGTGTTCAGGCGTTTTTGACGAACCGCGGCAAAGGTCTCGGCCTGCGTCTGGGAGTGCGAACTTCCGGCTGCTCCGGGATGGCGTACGTGCTGGAATTTGTTGACGAAGCCAACGATGACGACATCGTATTTGAAGACAAAGGCATCAAGGTGATCATCGACGGCAAGAGCCTGGTCTACCTTGACGGCACCGAGCTTGATTTCGTTAAGGAAGGCCTGAACGAAGGCTTCAAGTTCAACAACCCGAACGTCTCAAGCGAGTGCGGCTGCGGCGAGAGTTTCAACGTCTGACAGTCCATCGTGCTCCCCCGTTTCGGCGGGGGAACTTCATCCGCTAACGCCCAGAGCACGCTATGGATTACTTTACTTTATTCGGGCTGCCAGTTCGCTACACCGTGGACGGCAGCCTGCTTGCGTCCCGCTTCCAGGATCTGCAGCGCCAATTCCACCCCGATCGTTTCGCCAACCAGCCGGAGCGCGAACGCCTGATGGCGTTGCAGCAGGCGGCGACCATCAACGAAGCCTACCAGGCGCTGAAGCACCCGTTAAAACGCGCGGAGTATATGCTATCGTTGCACGGCTTCGATCTGGGCAACGAACAGCATACGATGCGCGACACCGCGTTCCTGATGGAACAGCTGGAACTGCGCGAAGAGCTCGACGCCATTGAGCGCAAGCCGGAGGCGGAAAGCCTGCTGGCCGATTTCGGCGCGCGGCTGGCCGCCTCGGTCAAACAGCGCAGCGCGCTGATGCTGCAGCAGTTGGACAGTGAGCAGTGGGCGGACGCCGCCGACACCGTGCGCAAGCTGCGCTTCTTGGACAAACTCCAGCAACAGGTTGAACAACTCGAAGAAAAACTGCTGGGTTTTGAGTAACACCTTCTGATTCTGATTGTGGAAGCTTCAACATGGCCTTATTACAAATTAGTGAGCCTGGCCTCAGCGCCGCGCCGCACCAGCGACGTCTGGCCGCCGGCATCGACTTGGGCACCACCAACTCGCTGGTCGCCACGGTGCGCAGCGGGCAAGCGGAAACGCTGGCCGACGAACAGGGTCGCCATTTGCTGCCTTCGGTAGTGCATTATCAGGCGGACGCGCAGCGCGTCGGCTGGGAGGCGCGCCAACAGGCGGCGCAGGATCCGGCCAATACCGTCAGCTCCATCAAACGCATGATGGGCCGCTCGTTGGCGGACGTGCAGCAACGTTACCCGAACCTGCCGTACCAATTCCAAGCCAGCGACAACGGCCTGCCGCTGATCGTCACCGCCGCCGGCGCGGTTAACCCGGTCGGCGTCTCCGCCGATATCCTGCGAGCCCTGTCCGCGCGCGCGCAAGCGGCGCTGGAAGGCGAGCTGGATGGCGTGGTGATCACCGTTCCCGCTTACTTCGACGACGCGCAGCGCCAGGGCACCAAAGACGCGGCGCGTCTGGCCGGCCTGCACGTTCTGCGTCTGTTGAACGAACCCACTGCGGCCGCGATCGCCTATGGGCTGGATTCCGGCCAGGAAGGGGTGATCGCGGTTTACGATCTGGGCGGCGGCACCTTTGATATCTCCATTTTGCGCCTCAGCCGCGGCGTGTTCGAAGTGCTGGCCACCGGCGGCGATTCCGCGCTGGGCGGCGACGACTTCGATCACCTGTTGGCCGACTGGCTGCGCGAGCAGGCCGGCGTGGCCGATCGCAGCGACCACGGCGTGCAGCGCCAACTGCTGGATGCCGCCATCGCCGCCAAAATCGCGTTGAGCGATGCCGACAGCGTGCGCGTCGAGGTGGCCGGCTGGCAGGGTGAAGTGACCCGCGCCCAGTTTGAAGCGCTGATCGCTCCGTTGGTGAAACGCACGCTGATGGCCTGCCGCCGCGCGCTGAAAGACGCCGGCGTCGCCGCCGACGAGGTGCTGGAAGCGGTGATGGTCGGCGGTTCCACCCGCGTGCCGCTGGTGCGTGAGCAGGTGGGCGCCTTCTTCGGCCGCACGCCGCTGACGTCGATCGATCCGGATAAAGTGGTCGCCATCGGCGCCGCGATCCAGGCCGACATTCTGGTGGGCAACAAGCCGGACAGCGACATGCTGCTGCTGGACGTGATCCCGCTGTCGCTGGGCCTCGAAACCATGGGCGGTCTGGTGGAGAAAGTGATCCCGCGCAACACCACCATTCCGGTGGCGCGCGCGCAGGAGTTCACCACCTTTAAAGACGGCCAGAGCGCGATGATGATCCACGTGCTGCAGGGCGAGCGCGAGCTGGTGCAGGATTGCCGTTCGCTGGCGCGCTTCACGCTGCGCGGCCTGCCGCCATTGCCTGCCGGGGGCGCGCACATTCGCGTCACCTTCCAGGTGGATGCCGACGGCCTGCTGAGCGTCACCGCGATGGAGAAATCCACCGGCGTGGAAGCCTCGATCCAGGTTAAGCCGTCGTACGGCCTGTCGGACAACGAAATCGCCGGCATGATCAAGGATTCGATGGCCAACGCGCAAAGCGACGTGGGCGCGCGCAAGCTGGCGGAGCAACGCGTGGAAGCCGCGCGGGTGCTGGAAAGCCTGCAGGGCGCGCTGGCTACCGACGCCGCGCTGCTGAGCGAGGCGGAAAGCCAGGCGATCGCCGCCGCGACCCAGGCGTTGCAGCAGGCGGTGCAGGGTGAAGACCCCGCCGCTATCGAAGACGCCATCAAAACATTAGATGCACAAACGCAAGATTTTGCCGCGCGCCGCATGGATGCTTCCATTCGCCGCGCGCTGGCTGGCCATTCTGTGGATGAGGTTTAACCATGCCTAAAATTGTTTTCCTGCCCCATCAAGATCTGTGCCCGGAAGGGGCGGTTCTGGAAGCCGAAAAAGGGGAGTCGATCCTCAACGTTGCGCTGCGCAACGGCATTGAAATCGAGCACGCCTGCGAGAAATCCTGCGCCTGCACCACCTGCCACTGCATCGTGCGTGAAGGCTTCGATTCGCTGGAAGAGAGCAGCGAGCTGGAAGACGACATGCTGGACAAAGCGTGGGGGCTGGAGCCGGAAAGCCGTCTGAGCTGCCAGGCGCTGGTCGCCGACGAAGATCTGGTGGTCGAAATGCCGCGCTACACCGTCAACCACGCGCGTGAGCATTAATTGTTAGCCGCAGCGTCAACCCGGAGATCATAATGGGACTGAAGTGGACCGACAGCCGTGAAATCGGCGAAGCCCTGTACGACCAATACCCGGACACCGATCCGAAAACCGTGCGTTTTACCGATATGCATCAGTGGATCTGCGATCTGGAAGAGTTCGATGACGATCCGCAGGCTTCCAACGAAAAAATACTGGAAGCGATCCTGCTGGTCTGGTTAGATGAAGCGGAGTAAATAGCGTAACGGGCTGCCATGGGCGGCCCGTTTATTTTGTATCCGACATACCCGTCGTCTTTCAAACCGCAGCGTTGTTACCTGCACGATCACACCCCAGTCACTTACCTGAGTAAGCTCCTGGGGATGAGATCGCTGGGCGCCTAGCTGCAATTTGAAATCCATAGGGTATGCAATAAAGCCCTAATGAAATAATAAAGGGAACATCCGGAGTAAGAAGGCTATGACAACAGAATTCATGCAGGTCACGCTGTCGCAACAACCTGCCGACGCCCGCTGGGGCGAGAAAGCGCTGCTGAGCACCAACGGCGAAGGGATGACTATCCACCTGACCGGGGCCGACAAGCTGGGCGCGATCCAGCGCGCGGGCCGCAAAATTGACGGTCAGGGCATCAAAAACGTCAAGCTGGCCGGCGACGGTTGGGATTTGGAAAACAGCTGGGCGTTCTGGCAAGGCTATCGCGGGCCGAAAGGGCAGCGCAACGTCGAATGGGCCGAACTGCCGGAAGCCGCGCGTCAGGAGCTGGATAAGCGCCTGAAGATCGTCGACTGGGTGCGCGACACCATCAACATGCCGGCGGAAGAGCTGGGGCCGGAGCAGCTGGCGACCCGCGCCGTCGATCTGATGTGCGACGTCGGCTGCGATGCCGTCAGCTACCGCATCACCAAGGGCGAAGATCTGCGCGAGCAGAACTATGCCGGCATCCACACCGTCGGCCGCGGTTCCGAACGCCCGCCGGTGCTGCTGGCACTGGATTTCAACCCGACCGGCAACCCGGATGCGCCGGTGTTCGCATGCCTGGTCGGCAAGGGCATCACTTTCGACAGCGGCGGCTACAGCCTGAAGCAGAGCGCCTTCATGGATTCGATGAAATCCGACATGGGCGGCGCGGCCACCATCACCGGCGCCCTGGCGCTGGCGGCGGCGCGCGGTCTGAAGCAGCGCGTGAAGCTGTACCTGTGCTGCGCCGACAACATGGTCAGCGGCAACGCCTTCAAACTGGGCGACATCATTCGTTACCGCAACGGCAAAACCGTTGAGGTAATGAACACCGATGCGGAAGGGCGCCTGGTGCTGGCCGACGGCCTGATCGATGCCGCCGAGCAGAACCCGCAGCTGATTATCGACTGCGCCACCCTGACCGGCGCGGCCAAAACCGCGGTAGGCAACGACTATCACGCGCTGTTCAGCTTTGACGATGCGCTGGCGCAGGAGCTGCTGAGCAGCGCCGCCGCCGAGCAAGAGCCGTTCTGGCGTCTGCCGCTGGCCGAATTCCACCGCAGCCAGCTGCCGTCCAACTTCGCCGAGCTGAACAACGTGGCCGGCCCGGCTTATACCGCCGGCGCCAGCACTGCGGCGGCCTTCCTGTCGCACTTCGTCAAGAATTACCAACAGGGCTGGCTGCACATCGACTGCTCCGCCACCTACCGCAAAGGCGCGGTGGATCAGTGGTCGGCCGGCGCGACCGGTTTGGGCGTGCGCACCCTGGCTAATCTGTTGCTGAGCAAAGCCAAATAATTGAACGCCCGCCGCGTCGGGCGCTAGAATGCGCATTATCTTCGGGGCCCAGCATGCTGGGCCTCGCTATTTGATCCCTGGAGTTTGCCATGAGTGCCCATCATCACGATGCCGCCCCGAGCGAGAACGAGCTTGAACGCCTGCTGAAGCTGGCGGTGACGGAGCCGGCCCACCGTCCGGCGTTCTTCCGTGAACTGCTCGACGCCACGGTGCTGATCCTCGGCGACAGCGAGCAGGTGCAGCAGGACGGCGACATTACGCTGAACGCGGATACGCCGGTCAATATCCAGCATTGGGAAAAGCAGGACGGCGGCAGCATCATTCCGTTCTTCACCTCGCTGGAAGCGTTGCAGAAGGCCGTTGAGGACGAACAGCCGTTCATCGCCATGCCGGCTCGGGTGCTGTTTGAAATCACCCAGGGAGCGGATCTGTTCCTCAACCCGAAGGCGGAATACGGCAAAGAGTTCTACCCGGAAGAGGTGGCGATGCTGCTGGCGACCGGCGGCGTCGTCAAACCGGTTGAGCATTACGTCGACAAAGAGACCCAAATCCTGTTGGGGCAGCCCGAAGAGTACCCGTCGGCGATGGTGGATGCGCTGACCACGCTGTTCAGCCAGCGCAAACCGGTGCGCCGCGCGTTTCTGGCGCTGATGCACGACCAGGCGGCGGACGAGAAGCCGAATCTGCTGATCGGGCTGGAAGTGGATGCAGAACCGGCGGAGATCGAGGCGTTGATCAACGAGGCCGGCAGCGTCGCCAGCGAAACGGCGCCGAATGACGAACCGGTCGATTTCTGCCTGGTGTCGGAGAAAGAGCGCGGCATCAGCCACTACCTAATCGCCCATACGCAGCCGTTTTATCAGCGCCGCTGGGGCAGCTGGCTGCGCAATTTGATCCCGTCCACCGACAAAACCCAGTAACGCGGCGCGTGGTCGGAAATGCCGCAGGAAGATCATATTTTTTTAATGAAATGTTGATTTTCCCGTAGGCAAGCGTTAACGGCGCACATATAATCTGCGCCACTTGAGAAGGCCGGCAACATTGCAGACCGGCCTGTTTTGGAAGTCATACAGAGGCCATCATGACCGTAGAACGTACCTTTTCCATCGTTAAACCAAACGCTGTAGCCAACAACGACATCGGCGCTATCTACGCGCGTTTCGAGCGCGCCGGTTTCAAAATCATCGCCGCTAAAATGCTGCGTCTGACTCGCGAGCAAGCTGAAGGCTTCTACGCTGAGCACAAAGGCCGCCCATTCTTCGACGGTCTGGTAGAGTTCATGACCTCCGGCCCAATCATGGTGCAGGTTCTGGAATCTGAAAACGCCGTGCAGCGCAACCGCGACATCATGGGCGCAACCAACCCGGACAACGCACTGGCCGGCACCCTGCGCGCCGACTACGCGGACAGCTTCACCGCTAACGCCGTTCACGGTTCCGACTCCGTTGAATCCGCACAGCGTGAAATCGCTTACTTCTTCAACGAAAGCGAAATCTGCGCACGTTAATCGTGCCGTTTCTGAGCTGATAGCCAGGCATTCACCGGCTGAAACAATAAAAATGCCCTGAATGCCTTTCAGCCATAGAAACCCGCTACTAAAATTTGTACAATGCCGCGCCCCTGATAAGACGACTTGTCAGGGGCGTGTTTTTAGTGCCGCCACCCGAATCTCGCGGGCTGAAATGCACAACTTACTTTCCATTCTTTAGCGCCATAACGTGTAATAACGAGGCCAGAGATCATTATGTTAGAACCCATCACGTCCGAGCACACCGTGTCTGAAAATAATTCGCTGACTACCCCCTCCGTTAACGTGGAGCAACCGGCTGCGGCCAAAATCAACCTGCTGGATCTGAACCGCCAGCAAATGCGCGAGTTCTTCGCCGAAATGGGCGAGAAACCGTTCCGCGCCGATCAGGTGATGAAGTGGATTTATCACTACTGCTGCGACGATTTCGAGCAGATGACCGACATCAACAAAGTCCTGCGCGGCAAACTGCAGCGCGTGGCGGAAATCCGCGCGCCGGAAGTGGCGGAAGAACAGCGCTCGGCCGACGGCACCATCAAGTGGGCGATCAAGGTGGGCGATCAGCAGGTCGAAACCGTGTACATCCCGGAAGCCGACCGCGCGACGCTGTGCGTCTCCTCGCAGGTGGGTTGCGCGCTGGAGTGCAAATTCTGTTCGACGGCGCAGCAGGGCTTCAACCGCAACCTGCGCGTGTCGGAAATCATCGGCCAGGTGTGGCGCGCGGCGAAAATCATCGGCGCGCTGAAGGTGACCGGCCAACGCCCGATCACCAACGTGGTGATGATGGGCATGGGCGAACCACTGCTCAACCTGAACAACGTGGTGCCGGCGATGGAAATCATGCTGGACGACTTCGGCTTTGGCCTGTCCAAACGCCGCGTGACCCTGTCTACCTCCGGCGTGGTGCCGGCGCTGGACAAGCTGGGCGATATGATCGACGTGGCGCTGGCCATTTCGCTGCACGCGCCTAACGACACCATCCGCGATGAGATCGTGCCGATCAACCGCAAGTACAACATCGAGACCTTCCTGTCCGCGGTGCGTCGCTACCTGGAGAAATCCAACGCCAACCAGGGGCGCGTCACCGTCGAGTACGTGATGCTGGATCATATCAACGACAGCACCGACGATGCGCATCAGCTGGCGGAAGTGCTGAAAGACACGCCGTGCAAGATCAACCTGATCCCATGGAACCCGTTCCCGGGCGCCCCTTACGGCCGCAGCTCCAACAGCCGGGTGGATCGTTTCTCCAAGGTGTTGATGGAATACGGCTTTACGACTATTGTTCGTAAAACCCGTGGTGACGATATCGATGCCGCCTGCGGGCAACTGGCGGGTGAAGTGATCGACCGTACCAAGCGTACCCTGAAAAAGAAAATGGCCGGGGAACCTATCAACGTACGGGCGGTCTGAATCCTATAGCACCTTTTTTGTTATCTAACAGCCTGTTATGCGAGATGTTGACGCTAATGGGCGTTAGCTGACGGCCGATAAGGAAATGAATGCGGGCATGAAGCTGAAACTGTGGGGTGTGTGGCTGGCGGTCGGGTTGTTGGCCGGGTGTTCCGGCTCATCGCCGGAAAAGGAAGCACAGGTCGCTGAGGCGGGCCAGACGCGGTTGCAGCTGGGGCTGGAGTACCTGCAGCAAGGTGACATGGACGCCGCGCGCCAGAACCTCGAAAAGGCGCTGGACGCGGCCCCGCAGGATTACCGCACGCAGTTGGGCATGGCGCTCTACGCGCAGCGGATCGGTGAAAACGCCGCGGCCGAACAGCGTTATCGGCAAGCGCTCAAACTTGCGCCGGGCAATGGCACCGTACTGAATAATTACGGTGCGTTTCTTTGCAGTTTAGGGCAGTATGTACCGGCGCAACAGCAGTTTAGCGCTGCGGCGCTGGCGCCCGATTATGGTCAGGTCGCCGACAGCCTGGAAAACGCAGGTTACTGTTTTCTCAAGGCCGGACAAAACGATGAAGCGCGCACGCTGTTGAGCCGCGCGCTGAAAGTCGATCCGGACAAAGGCGCTCCGCTGTTGGCGGAGGCCGAAAAGCAATTTGGAGAAGGGAAGCGCGCCCAGTCGCAACTTTTATTGGATGTTTATCAGCATGTTCTGCCGGCTAGCGCCAGCAGCTTATGGTTACAGATTCGTTTCGCCGCGTTAGCCGGCCGTCAGGATAGCGTTCAACGCTATGGCAAGCAGTTAGCGCGAAGTTTTCCACAATCCAAACAGTACCAGCAGTTCTTAGCTAATGAATACTGAAGCCTCCCAAGATAAAACCGTATCCATGACGACGGGCCAGCGCCTGCGTCAGGCCCGTGAGCAACTCGGGCTGAGCCAACAGGCCGTTGCAGAACGCCTGTGTCTCAAAATGTCCACCGTGCGCGATATCGAGGAAGACAGCGTGTCCGCTGACCTCGCGTCCACCTTCGTGCGCGGCTACATCCGTTCCTACGCCAAGCTGGTGCATTTGCCGGAAGACGAACTGCTGCCGATGCTGGCCAAGCAGGCACCGTTGAAGATGGCGAAAGTGGCGCCGATGCAAAGTTTCTCGCTGGGCAAGCGCCGCAAGAAACGCGACGGCTGGCTGATGAGCTTCACCTGGCTTATCGTGTTCGTGGTGATTGGCCTGACCGGCGCCTGGTGGTGGCAAAACCACAAGGCGCAGCAGGAAGAGATCGCCACCATGGCCGATCAATCCTCCGCGCAGCTTTCACAGAATAACGAAGGGCAGTCCGTGCCGCTGACGGACGGCAACGCCGACGCCGGCACCAACGTGCCGTTGACCGACAACAGCGCCGCGCCGGCCGATACCGGCGCAGTGGCTCAGGCGCCGGCGGCGACCGCCCAGACGCCGGGCGCGGCTCAGCAACAGCCTGCCGTGGTGTCGCCAAGCCAGACCACCCTGCCGGAAACCGCGCCGGCGGCGCAATCGCCGCTGCCGACCGCCGATGCGGGCGTGGCTGCGCCGGCGGCCGATCCGAACGCGCTGGTGATGGATTTCTCCGCCGACTGCTGGCTGCAGGTGACCGACGCGAGCGGTAAAACGCTGTTCAGCGGCACCCAGAAGCAGGGCGGCAAGCTGAACCTGACCGGCACTGCGCCGTACAAACTGACCATCGGCGCGCCGGCGGCAGTACAGATCCAGTATCAGGGTAAACCGGTTGATTTGAGCCGGTTCGTTAAGTCAAACCGTGTTGCTCGCCTGACCGTCGCCGCGCAGTAATCGCGCGGCCCCGGTCGTGATGTCAGAGCAGCAATGGAGAGTAAGTAATGCATAACCAAGCGCCCATCAACCGTCGAAAATCTACACGCATTTACGTCGGCAAGGTGCCTATTGGTGATGGCGCGCCGATTGCCGTGCAGTCGATGACCAACACCCGTACCACCGATGTTGAAGCAACGGTTAATCAGATTAAAGCGCTGGAGCGCGTGGGCGTCGACATCGTCCGCGTTTCGGTTCCTACCATGGACGCCGCCGAGGCGTTCAAGCTGATCAAGCAGCAGGTCAACGTGCCGCTGGTCGCCGATATCCACTTCGATTATCGCATCGCGCTGCAGGTTGCCGAATACGGCGTGGACTGCCTGCGCATCAACCCGGGCAACATCGGCAACGAATCGCGCATTCGCTCGGTGGTGGACTGCGCCCGCGACAAGAACATCCCGATTCGCATCGGCGTCAACGGCGGTTCGCTGGAGAAAGATCTGCAGGAAAAGTACGGCGAACCTACGCCGGAAGCGCTGCTGGAATCCGCCATGCGCCACGTGGATATCCTCGATCGCCTCAACTTCGACCAGTTCAAGGTCAGCGTCAAGGCGTCGGACGTGTTCCTGGCGGTGCAATCCTACCGTCTGCTGGCGTCGCGCATCGATCAGCCGCTGCATCTGGGCATCACCGAAGCCGGCGGCGCGCGCAGCGGGTCGGTCAAATCGGCCATCGGCCTGGGCATGCTGCTGTCTGAAGGCATCGGCGATACCCTGCGCATCTCGCTGGCGGCGGATCCGGTCGAAGAGGTGAAGGTCGGTTTCGACATTCTGAAGTCGCTGCGCATCCGCGCGCGCGGCATCAACTTCATCGCCTGCCCGACCTGTTCGCGTCAGGAGTTCGACGTGATCGGCACGGTGAACGCGCTGGAGCAGCGCCTGGAAGACATCATCACGCCGATGGACGTCTCGATCATCGGTTGCGTGGTGAACGGCCCGGGCGAAGCGCTGGTGTCCACCATGGGTGTGACCGGCGGCCACAAGAAGAGCGGCTTCTACGAAGACGGCGTGCGCCAGAAAGAGCGTTTCGACAACGAACAGATGATCGACCAGCTGGAAGCGAAGATTCGCGCCAAGGCCGCGATGATGGACGAAAGCAACCGTATCACGGTCAATCTGCTGGAAAAATAAGCGTTATCGCTACACGGCGGGCCTGTTGGCCCGCTTGTTTATGCACCTGAAGGGCGGAAAACCGCATCCGCGTTGAATACCGGGCGGCAAAGTCCCTATAATCAGGTTCATTTTTACAGACAACGGACAGAGAACTCACGTGGCAAAGAACATTCAAGCCATCCGCGGCATGAACGACTACCTGCCGGAAGAAACGGCATTATGGCAGCGTATTGAAGGCACCCTCAAGCAGGTGCTGGGCGGCTACGGTTACAGCGAAATCCGGTTGCCGATTGTAGAGCAGACCCCGTTATTCAAACGCGCGATCGGCGAAGTGACCGACGTCGTGGAAAAAGAGATGTATACCTTCGAAGACCGCAACGGCGAAAGCCTGACGCTGCGTCCGGAAGGGACGGCCGGCTGCGTGCGCGCCGGCATCGAACATGGTCTGCTGTACAATCAGGAACAGCGTCTGTGGTACATCGGCCCGATGTTCCGCTACGAGCGCCCGCAAAAGGGCCGCTATCGCCAGTTCCATCAGCTGGGCGCGGAAGTGTTCGGCCTGCAAGGCCCGGATATCGACGCCGAGCTGATCCTGCTGACCGCCCGCTGGTGGAAAGCGCTGGGCATCGCCGAGCACGTCAAGCTGGAGCTGAACTCCATCGGTTCGCTGGAGGCGCGCGCCAACTACCGCGATGCGCTGGTGGCGTTCCTGGAGCAGCACGTCGAGGTGTTGGACGAAGACTGCAAACGCCGCATGTACAGCAACCCGCTGCGCGTGCTGGACTCCAAGAATCCTGAGGTGCAGGCGCTGCTGAACGACGCGCCGCGCCTGTCCGAGTACCTGGATGAAGAATCCCGTGCTCACTTCGCCGGTCTGTGTGAACTTTTGGCGCAGGCAGGTATCCCATATACCGTTAACGAGCGCCTGGTGCGCGGTCTGGATTACTACAACCGCACCGTGTTTGAGTGGGTGACCACCAGCTTGGGCGCGCAGGGCACCGTCTGCGCGGGCGGCCGTTACGACGGTCTGGTCGAGCAGTTGGGCGGCCGCGCCACCCCGGCGGTCGGTTTCGCCATGGGCCTGGAGCGTCTGGTGCTGCTGGTGCAGGCGGTCAACCCGGAATTCAAGGCGCCGTCGGCTATCGACGTGTACGTCATCTCTTCCGGCGCGGGCACCCAGAGCGCGGCGATGCAGCTGGCTGAACAGGTGCGCGACGCGGCGCCGCAGCTGAAGCTGATGACCAATTACGGCGGCGGCAACTTCAAGAAGCAGATCACCCGTGCGGACAAATGGGGCGCGCGCATCGCGCTGATCCTGGGCGAGAGCGAAGTGGCGGCGCAGCAGGTGGTGGTGAAAGACCTGCGCAGTGGTGAACAAGAAACGCTGGCGCAAAGCGAAGTCGCTGCGCGTCTGGCTTTGATGTTAGGTTAAGGAGAAGGACACCGTGGAAGTCTATACCACTGAAAACGAACAAGTCGACGCACTGCGTCGGTTCTTTGCCGAGAACGGCAAAGCGCTGGCGGTGGGCGTGGTGCTCGGAATTGGTGCCCTGGTTGGCTGGCGTTACTGGCAGAGCCATGAAAACTCCAACATGATGGCGGCATCGCAATCCTATCAGGAAGCCAGCGATCGTCTGGCGGCCGGCAAGCCGGATGACGTGGCTGCCGCAGAGAAATTTGTCCAGGCCAACGGCAACAGCTACGGCGTACTGGCCGCGCTGCAGTTGGCCAAGCACTTTGTCGAACAGAATGATTTCGCCAAGGCGGAACAACAATTGGCGCTGGCGCAGGGCCAGACCAAAGACGACAACCTGTTGGCGATGATCGACCTGCGTCTGGCGCGCGTCCAGCTGCAGGAGAAAAAGCTGGATGAAGCGCTGAAAACGCTGGATGGCGTGAAAGGCGAAGGCTGGGCGGCGATGATGCAGGATGTGCGCGGCGATGTGCTGCTGGCGAAGGGCGACGCCAAGGGCGCGCGCGAAGCTTACAGCAAAGGCATTGAGTCCAACGCTTCTCAAGCGCTGCAGGTTCTGCTGCGCATGAAATTGAATAACTTGTCCAGCTAAGGGGAATTCCCATGCAATTGCGTAAAACACTCTTGGTCGGACTGGTTTCCGCTGCCTTGCTGAGTGGTTGCTCGCTGTTTAACAGCGAAGAAGACGTGGTTACCATGTCGCCGTTGCCGAAAGTTGAAAATCAGTTTACGCCGAACAAGGCGTGGAGCACCTCGGTGGGCGACGGTATCGGTGAGTATTACTCCCACCTGCGCCCGGCCTATCAGGACAGCACCATTTACGCCGCCGATCGCTTCGGCATCGTGAAAGCGATGGATGCCGACAGCGGCAACGAGAAATGGAAGGTCAATCTTTCCGAGAAGACCGGCTTCTTCTCCAGCAACCTGTCTGCGCTGCTGTCGGGCGGCCTGACGGTTGCGGGCGACAAGGTTTACGTCGGCAGCGAAAAAGCGGTGGTTTACGCATTGAACACCGCCGACGGCGCCATCGCCTGGCAGACCAAAGTGGCCGGCGAAGCGATCTCCCGTCCGGTTGTCAGCGACGGCATGGTGTTGGTGCATACCTCCAACGGCATGCTGCAGGCGCTGAACGAAGCCGACGGCGCGGTGAAGTGGACGGTTAACCTGGACATGCCTTCGCTGTCGCTGCGCGGTGAATCCGCGCCGGCCGTCGCCTTTGGCGCCGCCATCGTCGGCGGTGACAACGGCCGCGTCAGCGCCGTGCTGATGCAGCAGGGCCAACTGATCTGGCAACAGCGCATTTCTCAGCCGAGCGGCGCGACCGAAATCGATCGCCTGAACGACGTGGACACCACGCCGGTGATCGTTGACGGCGTGGTCTACGCGCTGGGTTACAACGGCAACCTGACGGCGCTGGATCTGCGTTCCGGTCAGATCATCTGGAAACGCGAGCTGGGTTCGGTGAATGATTTCATCGTCGACGCGGGCCGCATCTACCTGATCGACCAGAACGATCGCGTGGTGGCGCTCAGCACCGAAGGCGGCGTGACCGTGTGGACGCAAAGCGATCTGCTGCACCGCAACCTGACGCCGCCGGTGATGTATAATGGTTATCTGGTGACCGGTGACGCCGAAGGCTATCTGCACTGGGTCAACACCACCGATGGCCGTTTTGTCGCCCAGCAGGAAGTGGACAGCTCCGGCTTCCTGTCTGCGCCGATGGTGGCCGGCGACAAGCTGGTCATCCAGGCTCGCGGCGGGAAAGTTTACGCTTTCACCCGCTAACGCCGCTCGTCGTAACCCTTCTTGCACCCGAATGATTTCGGGTTGCAGCCAGGCGGCAAGCGCATGAGTCCTCGGGAGCTTAGTGAGCTAAGTGACCGAGGCGAAGGTGCGCAGACAACGCCGCTGTGGCGCGAAAGATGAAGGGGAAAACGGCTCCTGAATGTTCAGGGGCCGTTTCGTATTTTATAAGCTGCACCGACGGTGTCTATCCACAGTGCAGTAACGCATTGATTATTAAGTAATGAGGCTTCAACAATGATACCTGTCGTCGCGCTGGTCGGGCGCCCGAATGTGGGTAAATCCACCTTGTTCAACCGTTTAACCCATACGCGCGATGCGCTGGTGGCGGATTTCCCGGGGCTGACGCGTGACCGCAAGTATGGTCGTGCTGAAATCGAAGGCAATGAATTTATCATCGTCGATACCGGCGGCATCGACGGCACCGAAGACGGCGTCGAAACGCGCATGGCCGGTCAGTCGCTGCTGGCGATCGAAGAAGCGGACATCGTGCTGTTCATGGTCGACGCCCGCGCCGGCCTGATGCCGGCGGATCAGGGCATCGCCCAGCACCTGCGCAGCCGCCAGAAGGCGACCTTCCTGGTGGCCAACAAGACCGACGGTCTGGATCCGGACACCGCCACCGCCGATTTCTACTCGCTCGGTCTGGGTGAAGTGTTCGCTATCGCCGCTTCTCACGGCCGCGGCGTGACCCAGCTGATTGAACACGTGCTGGTGCCGTTCGTGCCGGAAAAACCGGAAGACGTCGAGCTGACCGAGGAAGAGGCCAACGCCGCTTACTGGGCCGAGCAAAACGGCGAAACGCTGGAAGGCGAAGAAGACGAAGAGCCGGAAGAAGCGTTCAATCCGCAGGATCTGCCGATCAAACTGGCGATCGTCGGCCGCCCGAACGTCGGTAAGTCTACGCTCACTAACCGTATCCTCGGCGAGGAGCGCGTGGTGGTGTATGACATGCCGGGCACCACCCGCGACAGCATCTACATTCCGATGGTGCGCGACGAACGCGAATACGTGCTGATCGACACCGCCGGGGTGCGCAAACGCGGCAAGGTGACCGAAACCGTCGAGAAATTCTCGGTGATCAAGACCCTGCAGGCGATTGAAGACGCCAACGTGGTGCTGCTGGTGATTGACGCGCGTGAAGGCATCTCCGATCAGGACCTCTCGCTGCTCGGCTTTATCCTCAATAGTGGGCGCTCACTGGTGATTGCGGTCAACAAGTGGGACGGCATGAGCGAAGAAGATCGCGAGCACGTGAAAGAGATGCTCGATCTGCGTCTGGGCTTCGTCGACTTCGCGCGTGTGCACTTTATTTCCGCCCTGCACGGCAGCGGCGTCGGCAACCTGTTCGAATCGGTACAGGAAGCCTACGAGTGCGCAACCCGTCGCGTAAACACCTCGATGCTGACCAAAATCATGCAGATGGCGGTTGACGATCACCAGCCGCCGTTGGTGCGCGGCCGCCGCGTGAAGCTGAAGTACGCCCACGCCGGCGGTTACAACCCGCCGATCGTGGTGATCCACGGCAACCAGGTCAGCGATCTGGCCGATTCGTACAAGCGCTACCTGATGAACTACTTCCGTCGCTCGCTGAACGTGATGGGGACGCCGATCCGCATCCAGTTCAAAGAGGGCGACAACCCGTTCGCCGGCAAACGCAACCTGCTGACGCCGACCCAGATGCGTAAGCGCAAACGCCTGATGAGCCACCTGAAAAAGAGCAAGTAATCGCTCATGAGGGGCGCGGCAGTGATGCCGCGCCCCTTTTTTATTGGCCCGAAATCGTTTTATTATCTGAAGATTACCTCGCCTGTCTGAAGGAACACCATGTCCTGGGAAACCTGGAGTTTTGCGTTCGACGTCACCGTGCCGAATCTGTTGATGATGCTGCTGGGGATCCTGTTACGCCATTGGCGCCTGATGGATGACCGCTTCGTCGACGGCGCGACCCGCCTGGTGTTCAATCTGGCGCTGCCGTGCCTGCTGTTTTTCAGCATCGCCACCAACCATCCGCAGCTGCTCGGCAATCTGCCGCTGGTGCTGTTCGGCGCGGTCGGCACGCTGGCGACCTTCCTGCTGCTGGAGCTGGCGGCCAGGTGGGTGGTGAAAGAACCGCGTGAGCGCGGGGTATTCGTGCAGGGCGGGTTTCGCGCCAACACCGCCATCGTCGGTCTGGCCTACGCCATGACCGCCTACGGCAGCGAAGGCATTGCGCTCGCCTCGCTGTACCTGACCGTGACCGTGATCCTGTTCAACATACTGTCGGTCATCACCCTCACGCGCAGCCTGCAGGGTGGGCAGGGCAAGAAAATCAGCCACCTGTCGCTGCTGCGCAGCATTGTCACCAATCCGCTGATCATCGGCCTGGTGTGCGGGCTGCTGTATGCGCAAACCGGGCTGGGCATCCCGACCGTGATCCGCCAGACCGGCAGCTATATCTCCGCGCTGTCGCTGCCGTTGGCGCTGCTGTGCACCGGCGCCAGCCTGGATTTCCGCGCCATGTTCCGCTCGTCCAACGTGGCGGCGCTGTCGTCGGCGGCCAAGCTGTTTCTGGTGCCGTTCCTGATGACGCTGGCCGGCTGGCTATGCGGGTTTCAGGGGGCGGCGCTGGGCATTATCTTCCTGTTTTCCGCCACGCCGACCGCTTCGGGCAGCTATGTGATGACGCGCGCCATGGGCGGCAACGCCACGCTGGCGGCCAACATTATCGCTATCACCACCGTCGGGTCGTTCTTCACCACCGCGTTGGGGATCTATTTCTTGCGCTCATGGGGCGCGATTTAACCTGGGAGCCGTTATGGATGCGCATTGTCCGCACTGTCGTCAGACCATGAATTGGGTAGCGGGTCACTACCATTGTGCCGCCTGTCAGCGCGATTATCGGCAGCTGGCGAGCTGCCCGGAGTGCGGGCAGCCGCTGCAAGAGTTGAAGGCCTGCGGGGCGGTGGATTACCTGTGCCAGAACGGGCACGGGCTGATCTCCAAAAAACGGGTGAATTTCAGCTATCAGCCGCTGTAAGCCCTCACTCATCCACCTGACCGGTTTTCCACAGATCCACCAGCGCCTGCGGCGCGCTGCTTTCCGGGATTAACAGCACGATCTCGGTGCTCAGGGTGGGGCTGGTGTAGTTGATCTGTACGCGGTAGTAGCGCTGGTCGCCGCAGCCGGGGGAGTTGGGTTGGCCCTCTTCCTGGGCGTACGGCAGCGTCTGATTCAGCAACTGATTCAGGCGCTGCCGTTGCTCCGGCGTGATATCGGCCAGCGCAATGCGGCGCTGGCCCGCCAGTTTGGGAATGTAGGCGAAGCCTCCCTCGCGCGCCAGCTCAATGACTGTATCCTGATTGAGCGTCGGCAGCGGTTTCATTACTCCACCCCCACCTGATGCCAGGCCTGCTGCACCTTGTCCGCCACGCTTTGATCGAAACGCGCCTGCGCGTGTTTCACCGTGGCGCGGGCGAAGGTGGCGAAGTCGGCGTTTTGCGGCAGCGCTTTGTCGCACACTGTGTCATACCAGACGTAGCCGGCTTTTTCCCAGGCGAAGCCGCCCAGCGCGGTTGCCGCCAGGTAGAACGCGCGGTTGGGAATGCCGGAGTTGAGGTGCACGCCGCCGTTGTCTTCCTTGGTCTGGATGTAATCCTTCATGCTGGCGGGCTGCGGGTCTTTGCCCAGCAGCGGGTCGTCGTAGGCGGTGCCGGGCGCTGACATCGAGCGCAGCCCTTTGCCTTTGATGCCCTTGGCGAGCAGCCCGGCGCCGATCAGCCAGTCTGCTTTATCGGCGGTTTGCTGCAGGTGGAATTGTTTGACCAACGAACCGAACACGTCAGACAGCGATTCGTTGAGCGCGCCGGACTGCTGGTAGTAGATCAGCCCGGCTTCGCTCTCGGTCACGCCGTGCGCCAGCTCGTGGCCGACCACGTCGATGGCGATGGTGAAACGGTTGAAGATCTCGCCGTCGCCGTCGCCGAACACCATCTGCTGGCCGTTCCAGAAAGCGTTCTGGTACTCCTTGCCGTAGTGCACGCTGCCGACCAGCGGCAGCCCTTTATTATCCAGCGAATTGCGCCGGTAGGCCTGCCAGAAGAAATCGTAGGTGACGCCGAGATAGTCGTAGGCCTCGTCCACCGCCACGTCGTGGTTGCTGGGCTGGCCCTCCTTGCGCACCTGTTTGCCGGGCAGTTGGGTGCCGTTCTGGGCGTCGTAGATATCGCGGAGCGCTTCGCCGGCTCGGGCGTTTTTCTCGGTCGGTGAACGCAGCGGCTTGTTGCCGAGCAGGCTTTGCACGTGGTTCAGGGTGTGCAGCGCGCAGTCGCGCTGCGGGGCGTTACCGTGTTCAATAATGCGGCGCAGCATGTAGGGAGGAATAACGGAACGCATGCGCTGGGCTGGCATAGTGGCTCTCCTTAGGCAAAAAATTTACCTCATCGAATGAATGCACTGAGCCTAAGTGTAGTCTACTCGTCATAAAGCCTGTGGTTATGCGTGCTCACCGCCGGGGTGGTCTTGTGGTGACTGATGCGCCGCACCGAGGCGCGTACCGCCAACCGGCCATGCAGCAGCAGGTTGCACGGCGGCGCGTCGGCGCGCAGCATGCGCCGCTGCAGCAGCTGGATCGCCTCGTAGCCCAGCTCATCACGCGGCACCTGTACCGAGGTCAGCGGCACGTCGTGTATTTCCGCCAGGTTGAAGCCATCGGTGCTCATCACCGATACGTCGCCCGGTACGCTCAGCCCCAGCTTGTTGAGCGCCTTGACCGCCCCGACCGCCATGTAGTCGCCGCCGGCCAGGATCGCCGTCGGCAGCGGGGCGCGGTTCAGGTAGGTGCTCAGCGCCTGTTCGGCCTCTTCGCTGCCGAAGCCGGAAGTGGTCACCAGATGGCGGCCGTCGTCGAACGGCAGATGATGCCGCGCGTAGGCCTGCCGGATGCCCGCCAGCCGCAGCTCCATGGTGTGGCGGCGCAGACACTGCAGGTTGAGGATATGGCTGTGTCCCTGCTGGAACAGATAGCTGGCGGAATAGTCGCCGATCAGCTGATGATCCGGCGAGACGCTGTCCAGCCGCATCTGCCGATCGGTGCAGTTGATCAGCACGCAGGGCTTGGGCAGATCGGCCGCCAGGGTATGGATGTGTTCGTCGTCGATGCCGATGATCAGCGCCGCTTCGGTGTGCGGATCGCTCATTTTTTCCAGAAACAGCGCGCCGTCGCTGTGCTGCTCTTCCAGGCCGCAGTAACGGATGCGCACCTCGTGCTGCATCAGTGCGGCGGCGATGCCCTGAATGACCTTGTAGTAGAAGATATCGGTGCGCACGTCGAACGCGCGCTGCGGCGCGAACACCATCACATTGTTCAACATCAGTCGGCCGCTGGAAATGCCCTGTAGAATGCCGTTTTGCTGCGCGCATTCCAGCACCTTGCGGCGCGCTTCGGCGCTGGTGTTGGCCTTGCCCGCCAGCACGCGGGAAACGGTGCTGATCGACAGCCCGGTTTGGCGGGCGATCTCCTGGATTTTCAGCTTTCCGTTCATTTTGTGATCTCCTTCAAATTCGTCCATGAGAATATTTTCACTGCAGCTTTTCAGCACTTTGACTGGATCCTGCGGCCATTATGACTATTTTTTCACCCGCCTGTGAAAATCTTTGCAAAAAACTCCGTTTCGCTGTGCGTGATCGCTGAGTAGTCTGCATTGGTACACCAATTTTAGCGACTTGTCAGTCCAATTTTAACGGTGTGCAAAGAAGAAAACAAAAAATAAATCATGGGGTTGTGATGGACTGCCAGCCTGTTATGCGGGCATTGGCCTGTGTTCACCGTCCCCTTTTGATAGCGCAACGTACCCTACCAATGCGCGCGTCGCTGTCACGGGCGGCCGCGGGGAGAGAACCGATGAGTGTGGAGATCAATCAGACGGTCGCGCAGAGCGGCCGGCGCAAGTTCAAATCGCTACGCTGGTGGATGCTGGCGCTGTTCTTGTTGGGCGTCACGGTCAACTACATTACCCGCAACTCGCTGGGCATTCTGGCGCCGGAACTGAAAACCAGCCTGAACATGAGCACCGAGCAATATGCCTGGGTGGTGGCGTCGTTCCAGTTGGCCTATACGGTATTTCAGCCGATCTGCGGCTGGCTGATCGACGTCATCGGCCTGAAGATGGGCTTTCTGATCTGCGCGGGCATTTGGGCGGTGGTGTGCATGCTGCACGCCGGCGCCGGCAGCTGGTTGCAACTGGCCATTTTGCGCTTCTTCATGGGCGGCGCGGAGGCGGCGGCCACCCCGGCCAACGCCAAGGCGATCTCCGACTGGTTCCCGAAGAAGGAGCGTCCGATCGCCGCCGGCTGGGCGGGCGTCGGTTTCTCCATCGGCGCCATGCTGGCGCCGCCGATCATCGTCATCGCCCACGTCTCCTTCGGCTGGCAGGGCGCGTTCCTGTTCTCCGGCGGGCTGGCGCTGATCTGGGTAGTGCTGTGGTGGCTGTTCTACCACTCGCCCCAGCAGCACCCGAACCTCAGCCAACAAGAGCTGGATCTGATCCGTGAAGACAACGAGCCGGTGCTGCCGAAGCTGCCGTTCTTCACTTCACTGGTCAGCCTGTGCAAGAACAAGAAATTCTATGGCATCGCCATCCCGGCCTTTCTCGCCGAGCCGGCCTGGGCGGTCTTCAGTTTCTGGGTGCCGCTGTACCTGGCCACCGAACGCGGCATGGATCTGAAGCAGATCGCGATGTTCGCCTGGCTGCCGTTCCTGGCGGCGGATATCGGCAGCGTCGCCAGCGGCTATCTCACCACGCTATACCGCAAATGGTTCGGCTGCAGCCGCGTCAACTCGGTGGTCGCCAGCTCGGTGACCGGCGCTTTCCTGATGGTGTCGCTGGCGTTCGTGGCGATCACCCAAGATCCCTATGTGGCGATCGCGCTGATCTCGATCGGCGGGTTCGGCCATCAGGTGATCTCCTGCATGCTCAGCGCCCTGGTGGTGGAATCGTTCGATAAGAACCAAATGGCGACGGTCAACGGCATGCGCGGCTCCAGCGCCTGGATCGCCAGCTTCCTGTTCACGCTCCTGATCGGCGCGGTATCCGACACCCTCGGTTTCAACCCGCTGTTTATCGCGATGGGCTTCTTCGATTTGATCGGCGCCCTGTTCCTGATCGCCCTGATCGCCGAGCGCGGCGGTAAGAAAACCCCTTCACACAGCTAAGTGGAATATGTATGAAAACGTTGAAAAATTGGACGCTGGCGGCGCAGCATGCCGACCACGTCGAGTTGCTGGTCGATGAACGCCACCGTTTCTGCCTGTACGTGCTGGAAGACGGTCTGTTCCGCGTGTTGATCAAACGTGAGGGCGAGCTGGCGCTGGATCGCACCTGGAGCATTGCGCCGCAGGAGGATGTGCCCTGGGAGGGGCGCGATCGGCTCAGCGTCGCCGGTTTCAGCCTGCCGGGCTATCAGCTGCGCCGGGAGGGCGATCGGCTGGTGGTCAGCACGCCGCTGCTGCGCGTGACGGTGCATCAGCCGCTGTGGCTGGCGTGGGAGTATTGCAATGCCGACGGCGAGTGGCGGCCGCTGGCGGCGGATCGGCCGACCAGCGCCTACCTGCTCAACGCGCACGGCGACGGCGTGGCGCATTACCAGCGGCGTTTCGCCGATGAGCGCTATTACGGCCTGGGGGAGAAGGCCGGCGAGCTGGAACGCACCGGCCGCCGCTTCGAGATGCGCAACCTGGACGCGATGGGCTACAACGCCGCCAGCACCGATCCGCTGTACAAGCACATTCCGTTTACCATCACCCGCGGGCCGGAGGCGAGCTTCGGCCTGTTCTACGACAACCTGAGCAGCTGCTGGCTGGATCTGGGCAACGAGATCGACAACTACCATACGGCCTACCGCCGCTATCAGGCCGAAGCGGGCGATCTGGATTACTACCTGTTCCTCGGGCCGAAGGTTTTGGATGTCACCAAGGCGTTCGTGCGCCTGACCGGCCGCACCCACTTCGGGCCGAAGTGGAGCCTGGGCTACAGCGGTTCGACCATGCACTACACCGACGCGCCGGACGCCCAGCAGCAGCTGCAACAGTTCATTGCGCTGTGCCGTCAACATGCCATCCCTTGCGACTCTTTCCAGCTGTCGTCGGGCTACACCTCGATCAACAACAAACGCTACGTGTTTAACTGGAACTATGACAAGGTGCCGCAGCCCAGGCTGCTCAGCCAGGCGTTTCACGACGCCGGCCTCAAGCTGGCGGCCAACATCAAGCCGTGCCTGCTGCAGGATCATCCGCAGTATCAAGAGGTGGCGGCGCAGGGGCTGTTTATCCGCGATTCGCAAAGCGACGCGCCGGAACGCTCCAGCTTCTGGGACGACGAAGGATCGCACCTCGACTTCACCAATCCGGCGACGGTGCGTTGGTGGCAGCAGGGCGTCACACAGCAGCTGCTGGAGATGGGCATCGATTCGACCTGGAACGACAACAACGAGTACGAAGTGTGGGACGGCGAAGCGCGCTGCCACGGCTTTGGACGGCCGATCGCCATCAAACATCTCCGCCCGGTGATGCCGCTGCTGATGATGCGCGCCTCGATGGAGGCCCAGTTGCGCTTTGCGCCGCAGCGGCGGCCGTACCTGATCTCGCGCTCCGGCTGCGCCGGCATGCAGCGCTACGTGCAGACCTGGAGCGGCGATAATCGCACCAGCTGGCAGACGCTGCGCTACAACATTCGCATGGGGTTGGGCATGAGCCTGTCCGGGTTGTATAACCTCGGCCACGACGTCGGTGGCTTCTCCGGTGACAAACCGGACGCGGAGCTGCTGGTGCGCTGGGTACAAAACGGCGTGATGCACCCGCGTTTCACCATCCACTCCTGGAATGACGACGCCACGGTCAACGAACCCTGGATGTACCCGGCCGCCACCCCGGCGGTGCGCGAGGCGATCAACCTGCGTTACCGGCTGCTGCCGTATTTCTACACGCTGCTGTGGCAGGCCTGCGCCGACGACGAGCCGATGCTGCGCCCGACTTTTCTCGATCACGAACAGGATGCGCGCACCTTTGGCGAAAACGACGATTTTCTGATTGGCCGCGATCTGCTGGTGGCCAGCGTGGTGGAGCCGGGGCAACGTCGCCGTTCGGTGTATCTGCCGGATAACGGCGAAGGCTGGTACTGCTTCTACAGCGGCCAGTGGTTCGGCGGCGGCCAGACGGTGACGCTGGCGGCGCCGTTGGAGCGTCTGCCGCTGCTGGTGCGCGCCGGGGCGGCGCTGCCGCTGTCGCAGCGGTTGGCGCATGTGGACGTGGCCGCCGACGATCGGCGCGAGCTGCGCCTGTTTCCGCTCAAGGGCGGCGGGGCGAGCGGCGGGCTGCTGTTTGAGGACGACGGCGAAAGCGACGGCTGGCGGCAGGGCGATGCGCTGTGGCTGCGCTGGGAAATGCGCTGCGACCATCAGCGCATCATGGTGGATATCACGACGGAAGGGCATTTCCGCCCGGCCTGGCGCACGCTGATGCTCAGCCTGCCGGAAGGCGAAACGCGCGCGCTGTGGGTGAACGGTGAACCCGGCGAGCGTTTTACGCTGGAGTAGGGCTTACTCGGCCGCGCGCGTCTTGCGCGGCTTTTTGGCGACGGTGATGGTTTTCACCTCGCTTTCCACCCAGCCATCCTGCAGGCGGGTTTTCAGCAGTTCGCCGACCTGCGCCTGCTTGGTGGTTTTCAGCAGCTCGCCGCGCGGAGTTTGCGTCACGCTGTAGCCGCGCGCCAGCGTCGCCAGCGGGCTGACGGTCTCCAGCTGGCTGCACGCCACGCCGAAACGCTGGCGGTAGGCGTTGAGCTGGCGCTCCATCGCCTGCTGCAGACGGTATTCCTGCTGCTGCACGCGCTGTTGGTAGCGGTGAATGCGGCCCTGCGGCTGCACCTGCGCCAGCCGCTGCTGGATGCGTTCGCTGCGGCGGGTGGCCAGGCGCAGCTGCTGCTGCATACCGTCTTCCATTCGGCGCTGCAGCTTGAACAGCAGCGTCTGCTGGCGCGCCAGGCGCAGATGCGGATGCTGCTGCTGTAAACGGTGATGAATGCGGGTGAACTGCTGCTGACGCTGCGCCAGGTAGTAATCCATCGCCATCTCCAGCCGCTGCTGCTGCGACTGCAGCTGGCGCAACAGCTCGAGCTGATTGCGGCTCACCAGTTCGGCGGCGGCGGAAGGGGTCGGCGCGCGCAGGTCGGCGACGAAGTCGGCGATGGTGACGTCGGTTTCATGGCCGACGGCGCTGACGATCGGAATGCGGCTGGCGAAGATCGCTCGCGCCACGCGTTCGTCGTTGAAGCTCCACAGATCCTCCAGCGAACCGCCGCCGCGGCCGACGATCAGCACGTCGCATTCATCGCGGCGGTTGGCGGTCTCAATGGCGCGCACGATCTGCATCGGCGCTTCCGCGCCCTGCACCGAGGTGGGGTAGATGACGATCGGCAGCGACGGATCGCGCCGCTGCAATACCTGCAGGATATCGTGCAGCGCCGCGCCGCTGGCGGAGGTGATCACCCCGACGCGTTTGGCCGGTGCGGGCAGCGGCTGCTTGAACTGCTGATCGAACAGCCCTTCGGCGCTCAGGCGATGTTTTAACTGCTCGAACTGTTGCTGCAGCAGGCCGTCGCCGGCGGGCTGCATGCTCTCGGCGATCAGCTGGTAGTCGCCGCGCGGTTCATACAGCGTGATGCTGGCGCGCACCAGGACCTGCTGGCCGTTTTGCGGCCGGAAGGTGACGCGGCGATTGCTGTTGCGGAACATCGCGCAGCGCACCTGGGCGCGGTCGTCTTTCAGGGTGAAATACCAGTGGCCGGAGGCGGGCTGGGAGAGGTTGGAGATCTCGGCGGAGAGCCAAATCTGCCCCATTTCCATTTCCAGCAGTTGGCGAACCGTCTGATTCAGGCGGCTTACGGTAAAAATGGAAGGCGAAACAGGTAGCGACATGTGACCCAGATCAAATTTCAAAACAATCACTTAATTGGTCGATACTACATGGCTGAAAAAGGTAATCAAGACTTTTTGTAAGAAAGTGCTGGAGGCAACCGATTCCGCTCTGTATAATGCCGCGGCAATATTTTATCTTTTTCACAGCCCACCCTGGTGAGATATTGCCCATGCTACGTATCGCTAAAGAAGCTCTGACGTTTGACGACGTCCTCCTGGTTCCAGCCCACTCCACGGTTCTGCCTAACACCGCAGAGCTCGGCACTCAACTGACCAAAACCATCCGCCTGAACATCCCTATGCTGTCCGCAGCCATGGATACCGTTACCGAATCCGGCCTGGCCATCGCGCTGGCGCAGGAAGGCGGCCTGGGCTTCATCCACAAAAACATGTCCATTGAGCGCCAGGCTGAAGAAGTCAGCCGCGTGAAAAAACATGAAAGCGGCGTAGTCACCGACCCGCAGACCGTTACCCCGGCCACCACGCTGCAGGAAGTGAAAGAGCTGACCGCGCGCAACGGCTTCGCCGGTTATCCGGTCGTCACCGAAGACAACGAGCTGGTCGGCATCATTACCGGCCGCGACGTGCGCTTCGTGACCGATCTGACTCAGCCGGTGACTGCGGTGATGACGCCGAAAGATCGCCTGGTCACCGTGAAAGAAGGTGAAGCGCGCGACGTGGTGCTGCAGAAGATGCACGAAAAGCGCGTAGAAAAAGCGCTGGTGGTGGACGACAGCTTCCACCTGCTGGGCATGATCACCGTTAAAGACTTCCAGAAAGCGGAACGTAAACCGAACGCCTGTAAAGACGAGCACGGCCGTCTGCGCGTGGGCGCGGCGGTCGGCGCCGGCGCCGGCAACGAAGAGCGCGTTGATGCGCTGGTGGCGGCAGGCGTTGACGTCCTGCTGATCGACTCCTCGCACGGCCACTCCGAAGGCGTGTTGCAGCGTATCCGCGAAACCCGCGCCAAATACCCGGATCTGCAGATCGTCGGCGGCAACGTCGCGACCGCGGCGGGCGCCAAAGCGCTGGCTGAAGCCGGCGTGAGCGCGGTGAAAGTGGGTATCGGCCCTGGCTCCATCTGTACCACCCGCATCGTGACCGGCGTAGGCGTGCCGCAGATCACCGCCATCGCCGACGCGGTGGAAGCGCTGGAAGGCACCGGTATTCCGGTTATCGCCGACGGCGGCATCCGCTTCTCCGGCGATATCGCCAAAGCGATCGCCGCGGGCGCCTCTTGCGTGATGGTCGGCTCCATGCTGGCGGGCACCGAAGAATCTCCGGGCGAAATCGAGCTGTATCAGGGTCGCTCGTTCAAATCTTACCGCGGCATGGGCTCGCTGGGCGCGATGTCCAAAGGCTCTTCCGACCGTTACTTCCAGACCGATAACGCCGCCGACAAACTGGTGCCGGAAGGTATCGAAGGCCGCGTGGCCTATAAAGGCATGCTGAAAGCCATCGTGCACCAGCAGATGGGCGGCCTGCGCTCCTGCATGGGCCTGACCGGCTGCGCCACCATCGACGATCTGCGCACCAAGGCGGAGTTCGTGCGCATCAGCGGCGCCGGCATTCAGGAAAGCCACGTGCACGACGTGACCATCACCAAAGAGTCGCCGAACTACCGCATGGGCTGATGCCTTAACCTCTCCTGAGTGAGAGGCCGGGTTGGGGCGCTAAGCCCCATCCCGAAAACATACATTTTCGCTCTTTTTCTCTTGTTGCTGGAATTCGCCTCACATGACACAAAATATCCATAAGCATCGCATCCTCATACTGGACTTCGGTTCGCAATACACCCAACTGGTCGCCCGCCGCGTGCGCGAAATCGGCGTTTACTGCGAACTGTGGGCCTGGGACGTTAGCGAAGAGCAGATCCGCGAATTCAACCCAAGCGGCATCATCCTGTCCGGCGGCCCGGAAAGCACCACCGAAGCCGGTAGCCCGCGCGCCCCTGACTACGTGTTCAACGCCGGCGTGCCGGTGCTGGGCGTGTGCTATGGCATGCAGACCATGGCGATGCAGCTGGGTGGCCATGTGCAGGGCTCCAACGAACGCGAGTTCGGCTACGCGCAGGTGGAAATCGTCAACGAGAGCGCGCTGCTGCGCGACATCGAAGACGCCATCAGCCCGGCCGGCAAACCGCTGCTGGACGTGTGGATGAGCCACGGCGACAAAGTGACCGCGATCCCGTCCGACTTCGTGACCGTCGCCAGCACCGATACCTGCCCGTTCGCCATTATGGCCAACGAAGAAAAACGCTTCTACGGCGTGCAGTTCCACCCGGAAGTGACCCACACCCGTCAGGGCCAGCGCATGCTGGAGCGCTTCGTACTGGACATCTGCCAGTGTGAGGCCCTGTGGACGCCGGCGACCATCATCGAAGATGCGGTTGAGCGCATCCGCGAGCAGGTGGGTGAGGACCACGTGATCCTCGGCCTGTCCGGCGGCGTTGACTCCTCCGTGACCGCGATGCTGCTGCACCGCGCCATCGGCAAGCGTCTGACCTGCGTGTTCGTCGACAACGGCCTGCTGCGCCTGAACGAAGCCAAGCAGGTGATGGAAATGTTCGGCGACCACTTCGGCCTGAACATCGTGCACGTCGAGGCGGAAAACCGCTTCCTGACCGCGCTGGCGGGCGTCGACGAGCCGGAAGCCAAGCGTAAAATCATCGGCCGCGTGTTCGTTGAAGTGTTCGACGAAGAAGCCTGCAAGCAAGAGCAGGTGAAATGGCTGGCGCAGGGCACCATCTATCCGGACGTAATTGAATCCGCCGCTTCCGCCACCGGCAAAGCGCACGTGATCAAGTCGCACCACAACGTGGGCGGCCTGCCGAAAGAGATGAAGCTGGGCCTGGTCGAGCCGCTGAAAGAGCTGTTCAAAGACGAAGTGCGCAAAATTGGCCTGGAACTGGGCCTGCCGTACGACATGCTGTACCGTCACCCGTTCCCGGGCCCGGGTCTGGGCGTGCGCGTGCTGGGCGAAGTGAAGAAAGAGTTCTGCGATCTGCTGCGCCGCGCCGACGCCATCTTCATCGAAGAGCTGCACAAAGCCGATCTGTACAACAAAGTCAGCCAGGCGTTCACCGTGTTCCTGCCGGTGCGCTCGGTCGGCGTGATGGGCGACGGCCGCAAATACGACTGGGTGGTCTCCCTGCGTGCGGTGGAAACCATCGACTTCATGACCGCGCACTGGGCGCATCTGCCGTATGACTTCCTCGGCCGCGTGTCCAACCGCATCATCAACGAAGTGGACGGCATCTCCCGCGTGGTGTACGACATCAGCGGCAAGCCGCCGGCGACGATCGAGTGGGAGTAATCCCGCGTCCGGCGTAGGCTGGCGTCAGTGAACCGCACATGAGAACCAAACCCGCTTAACGGCGGGTTTTTTTATGCCTGATGTTTGGCGCCCTGTGCCGTAGACGGCCTCCGATCCGCAAGAGGGCTGGGTTGAGAGAGGCGCGAATGGAGAGGACAGCCCGCACGGAGCCGCCTGCGCTTTGCTTACGGCTCATTTTCTGAGGCGCGGCGTTTTCCATCTCGGCTTTGCGCCTATCCGCAGAACGGTATTCTGCAACCACGCGCACTTCGCCGGTGCGATGATGTCGTCGGATAACGGGGCTTTATTCACCGTATCCGCCGGGCCGCGGCATTAAAATGAATTGCCGTATTGAGGCGCGTCGACTCATCGGCATCGGGCGATGGCGTAGCTAATTAATCCTCTGCGAAAATTAAAGGACTCCGTGCGCCATTTTATGGGATTTTTCTGAAAGACTTGGTCTGACGAATAAATATATCAGAAGGATGCGATGAATTAGTCTATTTCTTATTTTATAAATCTTTCTTTCTGTTTTTATTGGGGAAATCAGCGGTTTCATTGTTTTTAATAACCCTTCTCAAGGACGAGACCTACGTTTTATCGGCATTCATTGCTTGGAATTGAAATTCTAATTATATGATTTTTCTTATCTTTTAATTATTGTCGTAACATAAAGTGCGAACTATGTAATTATCTGGCATTTGATATTTTCTAAGCTATCTACATAGGCTACTCTAAATGTAAGGGTATTAAAATGCACCGCCGAGAGGGAGGCAAACGATTTATCAACGGATGCCAGGATATGCTTTCTTTTGACTGCTTAGTTGCACAACGTCAGGATGGATATTGGTCAAGATGAAAGAGACAGGAAAAGCCTTCACCAGGGAAAAGCTTTATAAGAATTATACCAATAACGTCACAAGGAGGATGTCTACCCAAAAAGAAGTATCTCTCTGTCAATCAATTATAAAAGGTTCATCGTTTTTCACATTCTAATCCTAATTGCATGATTGCGGCAGCGCTTTGTTTTTCATTTTAATGGATAAAAGCCCAATGAGCAGGTTGTCTGAGGGTGGGTTTTGTTAGGGCATGGATGTCATTATGAGTTACCAGCATAGTATTGTGGTCGAGCTAGTTAATTTGATCGAGATGAATATACAGCATGATCTCTCGATAGAAAAGTTATCGGATTTGTCTGGTTATTCGAAATGGCACTTGCAAAGAATGTTTCAGCGTTATACGGGAATGAAAATAGCGACGTATATCAGAAATAGGCGTCTGAGCAAGTCTGCCGTCATGCTCAAACAGTCTGATTTAAAAGTATTGGAAGTGGCTACTGCTATCGGCTTTAGCTCCCAGCAGGCTTTTAGCCGCGCCTTTCAACGCTTTTTCGGTGAAAGCCCAAAGGACTTTAGAACGAGCCAGGAATGGGACTTTTCCAAACATCTCCCTCCATTTTTAATACAAAATCCGTCAGCATATCATTTTATCGAAATGCCCAAGAACATATACCTGCTTAAGGGATATAAGTTTTTTCTCTATCATTCGATGAATGCTTCCAGCTCTGGAGGAGAGGAACGACAGAAATACGGCAGCCGCACAGGGAAAAATACCGATACGTCAATGCGCACGGTAAAGTTGGCCTCATCCGGTTGGGAAGTAACGCTCAGCAAAGGGTACTACGAGACACGCAATCTGACGTTGATAAGAGGGCAGTATTTGTTGTTCGAGTTTAACGGCAGGTTGAACGAATACCTGGTTTTTTTTGACAGCATCTATGACGCCTATCTTCCTTTGCTTGGCGTGCGAATAAGAAACGGCTTTTTAATTGAGTTGCATAAAGAAAAGAATTTTCAATACGCGGAAATTAACGTCAAAGTGTTGATTTATATTGGCAAGTCTTGACGCTATTCGGGCAGTAAAACAGAGGGATTATCCCAAGGAAAAGGAGGTGCTTATCAGGGTGATCAATTAGCGCTCGGGCTGTTGCCGTTTTTATCTCTATCTATTTTAATTTTAAAAGGAAGTCAGTTATGACTAGTTCTAGTTTGAACACGTTCCCTGTGGGCTATGAGTATGTCAATTTTGTTAATTGGTCAAAAGAAATCTCCGGCAATCATATTCTGACCTGCTATCCACAAAATACGGATGAGCTCTTGGCCGTAATTAACTGGGCGCATGAGAATAAATATTGCGTGCGTCCGGTTGGCATCAAGCACAACTGGTCCCCGCTCGTTATTGCAAACGGGGAGGATAACAGCAATGTCGTGCTGATCGACCTCACCAGGAAATTCAAAAACATCTCAATCAATAAAGTGGGAGAGCATGGATACGTCACCGCGCAAACGGGGGTGACAATGCAGGCTTTGCTCACTGAATTAGAAAAAAAGAAACTCGGCTTTTACGCGACGCCGGCGCCTGGCGATCTGACCCTGGGCGGCGTGCTCGCCATCGGCGGCCATGGAACCTGCATCCCGGCAAAAGATGAGCCTCTGGCTGAGTTTGCCAGCTTTGGTTCCGTGAGCAATAGCGTGGTGTCGCTAAAAGCTGTCGTCTGGGATCAGGCGCGGTCGAAGTATGAATTAAAGGAGTTTACGCGTGATAATGCGGAGAGCTCGGCATTCCTGGTGCATGTCGGCCGGGCTTTTATCAGCGAAGTGACGCTGCAGGTGCCGCGCAACCGGCGTTTACGCTGTCAAAGTTATGTTAATGTCACCGCGGCGGATCTTTTTTCCACTGCAAGCACGACAAAAAATACCTTCAGCCATTTCTTGGATCTGTGCGGGCGCGTTGAAGTCATTTGGTTCCCGTTCACGGAAAAACCATGGCTGAAAGTGTGGAAGCAAGAAGACAGCTTCCCAAAAGTGTCAAAACCGGTTAATGGTCCATTTAACTATCCGTTCTCGGATAATTTGCCGGTTAAAATTTCCGATATCATTAAAAAAATCAATAATGGCCACCCGGAGCTGACCCCGACACTCGGCAAGGCGCAGATGGAGTTGGTCAGCATTGGTTTAGGGGCCACCGTGTCGGCGGATCTGTGGGGGTGGAGCAAGGATCTGCTGTTGTATGTGAAGCCGACAACGCTGCGCGTGACGGCCAATGGTTACGCGATAATCACGAAGCGGAGCAATATTCAAAACGTATTGCACGATTTCACGAAAAAATATGAAGAAATGGTGGCCGATTACCAGCGCAAGAATTCATTTCCGATGAATGGCCCGATTGAAATTCGCGTCACCGGATTGGACAGTGCAAAAGAGAGCGCGGTGGCCAATGCCATTGCTCCCGATCTTTCGGCTATTCGCCCCGTTGAATCCCATCCGGAATGGGATGTCGCGATCTGGTTGGATATTCTGACCATGCCCGATACGCCTGATGCCAATAAATTCTACAGTGAAATGGAAAAATGGATTTTTAGCCACTATGCGGGCGACTATGCGACGGTTCGCGTAGAGTGGAGTAAAGGCTGGGGTTATACGTCACAGGCAGCGTGGCAGGATAAAACCGTACTCGAAGAAAACATTCCGCGCAGCTTTAATGCCGGGGCAGGGAACAATGACAGTTGGAATCATGCCTGCAACGTGCTGAATAAGTACGATCCGCACAACGTGTTCTCCTCTCCATTGACCAAAGCGGTTTTCAAACAGAAGAGTTAGTGAGTGCGTAATTGAAATAACCACCTGATTGGGCAGGTGGTTAGCATCATTAACCTTTCAGAGGGAGCCGCTTGTTTTCAAGCACCCCATTCTTTCTCGTAATGATATTCGATACGGCTTGCATCCCCGCCCAGCAGGGAGCCTACGGCTGCAACGCTTTTAAATGCTGCATAGCCAAGCGAGTCCGCGACATTATGAACGGCGCCCAAGCCAAAACCGATCGCGTTGAACCCTTGGCCTACGGAAGAGATCAATCGGGTATTAAGCGCATCATTGGCCAATTTTACGGTATCAATGATAACATCGCCGGCAAATCCTGATACAAAGCTTGCCGTATCGGAAATAATCCCCGCACCAGAAACGATTTCGATCTCTGCAGTATTTAGCTCTTTCATAGTAAATCCTTTCAACTTTATCCCTATGCCTCAGGAACGAAACGTAAAGCGTTTCGCTGCTTAATTCTCGCAGCCTTTGTGAATGACGGCTTGATGAGAATACGCTTAGATTAAAGAGGTCGGCGTTGAAATATGCAACTCATAACGCCGTCGCTAATATTAGGGTCGCACTTTTTGTGACGTTTCAGCAGTTTTGTGATTTTTTAAGATTATTATTACTTGTGGATTTTGCCAACAAAGACTAAATCTAAATAAGCGCCGTATTGGGCCATGGATAAGATAAAAATGAACGGTGTCGCTATATATGGAGAGGTCAGGATTTGTTTAGGGAAGAGGCCTTATCGCACAGTCGTTCTAAATGGGCAGGAAAAGCATTGTTAATTGCAGGGTTGCCGGCCTGGGTCATCGCGGGCATTTCACTTTCATTCGTTTCTGTGCTGATCATTTTCGTGACCTATGGCGGTTATACCCGGCGTATCAGCGTGGGCGGAGAGGTCACGACGCTGCCAAGGTCGGTCAACATATTTGCTACTCAGCAGGGATTCATTGCACAACGCTTTGTCAATGTGGGCGATCAGGTAAAAAAAGGGCAGCATCTTTATCAGATAGACGTCAGCAGGGTGACGGATTCCGGCACCGTCAGCGCAAGCACGCGGCAGGCGATAGAAAATCAACTGGCGCAGGTCGATAGCATCATCGCCAAATTGGAGGCGAACAAGAAAACGACCCTGGTCAATCTGCAAGCGCAGATTGACCAATATAAACTGGCGCACAGCCAGTCCAAACAGATGGTCGAGAATTCACGCAACGGCGTTAACTTCATGCGCGAAACCATGAAAAATTACGATGAGTATCGCAGTAAGGGGCTCATTAATCGGGATCAGCTGAATAACCAGGTTTACCTCTACTATCAGCAGCAGAGTACGTTCCACAGTCTCTATAACCAAAGCATTCAAGAGTCTTTGCAGATAACTAACCTGAATAGCGATCTCGCGACAAGAGCGTCCGATTTCGATAATCAAATATCACAATATCAATTTCAGCGCAATGATCTCCTGCGGCAGCTGGCCGAAGCGGACGCCAGCGGCTCGTTGATTGTCAATGCGCCGGCGGACGGGCGCGTTGAATCGCTCAGCGTGACGCCTGGGCAAATGGTCAATACGGGAGACAGCCTGGCGCAATTAATCCCCAGTAATCATGCCATCTATTATTTGGTTTTATGGTTGCCCAACAGCAGCGTGCCTTACGTGAGCCGAGGCGATCACATCAACGTTCGCTATGACGCCTTCCCGTATGAAAAATTTGGTCAGTTTCCCGGCGTGATCGAAAGCATCGCTTATGTTCCCGCATCAATTCAGGAAATGTCCACTTACAGCAGTTCGCCAACTCGACAATCGGCTGAACTGGTTGAGTCGTACTACAAAGTGCTGGTGGCTATCGATAACACGCAGTTTGGCTATCAGGGAAAGAAGCTGAACCTTTCAAGCGGCATGAAGGCGCAAGCCACGCTTTTCCTGGAAAAAAGACCTATCTACCAATGGATGTTCGCGCCATTTTATGACATGAAAAACAGTGTGTCGGGGCCACTTCGTGAATAAAGTTTATGAGAATATCGTTGGCAAGCTGAACCTGTCGCTCAGAAGAAAAGTGCCGCAGGTCTTGCAAACGGAGGCCGCCGAATGCGGGCTGGCCAGTTTAGCGATGGTGTGCGGCTATTACGGCATGCACATCGATATGCTGTCGATGCGCCAGAAGTTTGATATCTCGGCCCGCGGCGCCACCCTGAGCTCGCTGATCGCGATCGCCGAGAATCTCAATTTGAAAACGCGGGCTCTATCCTTGAGCCTGGATGAGATTCACCAGGTGAAAAGGCCCTGCATATTGCACTGGGATATGAATCACTTTGTGGTCCTGGTCAACATTCGCGGTGGACGGATAACCCTGCACGATCCGGCATTTGGCCGCCGGGTTATCGGCCTGCAGGAGTTTTCCCTTCATTTTACCGGAATCGCTTTAGAGGTATGGCCAAGCAGTGAATTCACGCCTGTGGTGCAGAAAAATCGCCTGCACTTTAGAAAACTGCTCAGCAATGTCACCGGTCTTAAAAGCGCGCTGGTAAAAATTTTCGCGCTGTCGCTGGTCATTGAGGCCGTCAACCTGCTGATGCCCGTCGGGACTCAGTTGGTGATGGACCACGTCATCCAGGCCGGCGACCATAATTTATTGGTCATTATTTGCGTCGGTTTACTGTTTTTTATCTTGTTCCGCACCTGCGTTTCGATGTTTCGCTCGTGGATCTCCATCGTGATGGGCGCGCTGATCGATATACAGTGGAAATCAGGGCTGTTTGATCATCTGATGAAGCTCCCGCTTGCCTATTTTGAAAAGCGCAAGCTGGGTGATATTCAATCGCGCTTTGGCTCGTTGGACGCCATTCGCACCACGTTTACCACCAGTATCGTTTCCAGCATCATTGATGGCATCATGTCGGTCGGCGTATTTATCATGATGTTCATGTACGGCGGCTGGCTGGTGTGGGTAGCCTCCGGCTTTACGGTCTTATATGTTCTGCTGCGCCTTTCGACCTATCGCTATTATCGGCAAGCGTCCGAGGAGCAATTGGTGAAGTCGGCGAAAGCCAGCTCACATTTTATGGAGACGCTGTACAGCATCGCGACGCTGAAGTCGTTGGGGTTGGCGGGAACGCGTTCGCAGTTCTGGTTAAATTTAAATATCGATACGGCAAACGCCAATATTCGGGTAACGAAGCTCGATATGTTCTTTGGCGGCGTGAATGCGTTTCTTGCGGCCTGCGATCAAATCGTTATCTTGTGGTTGGGCGCGTCTTTAGTGATCGACAGTCAAATGACATTAGGCATGTTTGTCGCCTTTAATGCCTATCGGGGGCAATTCTCCGATCGCGCGTCAAATCTTATCGATATGGTCATTCGGCTGCGAATGCTGAATTTGCATAATGAAAGGCTGGCGGACATCGTGCTTTCTACGACAGAGGAAGAAAAGCCCTATCGCAAGATATGCAATCCCAACGAGGCGGTGACTTTTGAAGTGCGCGATCTGCTTTATCAATATGACAGCCTTTCGCGCCCAGTGATCCCCGGGCTCAGCCTGCAGATCGCGGCGGGAGAAAGCGTGGCGATCGTCGGGCCTTCAGGCGTTGGCAAAACCACGTTGATGAAGCTGATGTGCGGGCTGTTGGAACCGACGGAAGGGCGCTTGTTTATCAACGGCATTAACATTCATGATATCGGCATTAATAATTATCGGGAGTGCATCGCATGTGTATTGCAAGAAGATAAACTGCTTGCCGGTTCAATTGCCGAGAACATATGCAGTTTTGATGCTCATCCCGATACGGAATTTATCGTTGAATGCGCCAAGCATTGCAATATTCACGACGATATTATGAAAATGCCGATGGGATATGAAACGTTGGTGGGCGAATTGGGGGGCAGTCTTTCCGGCGGGCAAAAACAGCGGGTGCTTATCGCCCGCGCGTTATATCGAAGGCCCAGTATTCTGTTTATGGACGAAGCCACCAGTCATTTGGATCTGGACAATGAAAAAAGGGTGAACGAAGCCATATCCTCGTTGAAAATGACCCGCGTTATCATTGCTCATCGGCCATCGACGATTGCATCGGCAGATCGGGTAATTACATTGCAACCTGTAAATGCAATGGCGTAGTTGTTTGATGAAATATAAAATTTTATATTTATTTCATCTTTAATTAAGATTTTCGTTATTGAGTTAATTTATCGAGCACCTTATACCTAAAGCGTGAACCGACGGTTCATAAAAAGCAGTCTTTTTTAATTGATTCTTTTTAGTGAATGGAGATGAAAAATGAGAGAATTAAACTCAACAGAAGTTCAGCAGGTGAACGGCGCAACGATTGGCCTGGGTCTGGCTATTATCGGCAAGGTTGTTAACAGCTGGGGAAACGCGTGGAATAATGCCTGGGGCGGTTGCACGCCAAAACCGCCGGTATGTAAACCTGAGCCGCCGGTCTGCAAACCAGAACCGCCTAAATGCGATTAATCGTATTTAGATAACGCCACGTAAAATGCGGCAGGCTTAATGTTTTATTCATTGAGCCTGTCTTATTGCTGGCGGATAACCTGCGCCATCTGTGTAGTTAACTTGCCCCCCACTGCGTCAACAGCGCATGCAGCCTGGCCGGTTCCAGCGGCTTGCGCAGCACCAGATAGCCTTCCTGCTCGGCCTCTTGCAGAACTTGCGAATTGAACTCGCCGCTGACCATGGCGCCGCTCACGTCCGGCAGGCGTTCGAACAACGCTTTGAGGATGTCGAAACCGCTCTCGCCGGAACGCAGGCGTTGATCGCACAGCACGGCGAACGGCGTAAAGCCGTCGTCGACGATGGCGAAGGCTTCCTCGGCGGAGGCCGCGCAGCGCACGGTGATGCCCCAGGTGCTCATCAGGCTTTCCCAGGCGGAGGTCACCAAAGGATCGTCGTCCACCACCAGGCAGGATCCCCGCAGCGGCGCGTAGCGGGTGGGCGTGGCGGTGTTGTCGTACGTCGCCGCGCTCTCCGGCGCTTTGTCTTCGCCGAGGTATTGCGCAAAGCGCATCCAGAAGCGCGAGCCTTTGCCCTCGACGGAGTGCATGCCGTACTCCACCTTCATCAGCTTGGCGCAGCGCGCTACCACCGCCAACCCCAGCCCGTGCCCGGCGCTGTCTATCTTCCACGCCAGCTCGGGGCGGTAGTAAGGGGAGAAGATTTTGCTTTTCTCTTCGTCGGCGATGCCTACGCCGGTATCCCACACTTCCACCAGGCACTCGGCGCCGCGCGGGCGGATGGCGATCAGTACGCCGCCCCGTTGCGTGTAGCGCAGGGCATTTTGGATCAGATTGATCAGCGATTGCCGCACCAGCAGCGGATCGCCCATCACGCTGATGCGCCGCCTGGGCCGCCAGGTGCGCAGCGCCAGCGAGCGGCTGTTGGCCTCTTCGCGGAACAGGGTGATCACTGAGTCGAGCAGTGCGCCGATATCCACATGGGTGGCGGCGGTGCGCACGTTGCCGGATTCGATCTTGCTGAGATCAAGCAGCGAATTGAACATCAGATGCACTGAGCGCACGCTCTGCTGCAGATCCAGCAGCTGCGGCGTCAGGCTGTCGTCCCGGTTTTTGTGGATGATGGCTTCGATCAGAAAACCCATGGCGTGCACCGGTTGGCGCAGATCGTGGCTGGCGGTGGTCAGGAACTGGTTCTTGTCCAACAGCGCCTGTTCCGCCTCTTCTTTGGCCTGGCGGAACTGTTCCGCCAGGCGCGAACTTTGCTCTTCGAGCAGTGCTTGCTGAATAAAGAACGCATGTGAGGTTAACGCGTGGCGATAAATGGCGAAGCCGTACAGCAAGTTCAGCATCAGCACGATGAACATCACGTCTTCCAGCCGCCAGATGATGCCGATGTTCAGCAGCCCCCAGGAGGCGAAGAAAAAGCGCGTAAAGGTGCTGATGACGGGCGTCAGGTGCGTTGCGTTGGCGGCGACGATCGCGGCGATGCTGATATTGAGCAGCAGGAAAAAATCAAAGTTATGGGTCTGCGGGGTAATTAAATAGAGTGAGGAGATCCCCAGCCCGTGAATAAAGGCCACCTTATTAATGCGCGGCAGCCAGCGGCGCAGCACGGTGTCTTCATCATTTTCTTTGGCCTCGCGCAGGTAGCGCCGATGCCATATTCTGATCGCCACGGCGCATAGCAGGTAAACCATGATCCAGGCAATGGTTGGGCCAAGTTCATCCCCCAGCAAATAAATCCAGATGGCGAAAGGGATGCCGACGAAAGGTACGGCGGTAAAGCTGAACACCAATCGCATGAAGGTGTTGTCCAGCAGGCGGATCTGCGCGCGTGGTGAGATGCCATCATTTTGTAAATTCTGGAAAAACCTCATTGCGACGGCTCCCGTTTGCCGTGCAACAGCGTAATGGCTTCCACTCGGCTGTTGACGCCGATCTTTTTCAAAATATTGCTGATGTGTTCTTTGACGGTGGGTTCGGAAATAGACAGCTGCGCGGCGATCCTTTTATTGGGCAGGCCGCGCATCATCATATTTAATACGTCAATTTGTCGTGGGGTTAAATTAAATTTTTTTAAATGCTCGTGGTTGCTTTTAACGGCGAATTCATTCCCATCAGGAAACCATTCCTGATTATCGTTCAGCGCAAAGACCGCCTTGGCGAATAATTCAGGAGGTTCGTTTTTTAATACAAATCCATGTCCGCCGGCAGTGTGCACTTTCTGCCAGATATCGTTATTCTCGTCGCCGCTAACCACCAAGATCCGCACCTGAGGATAAAGTTGCTTTACTTCTTTGAGTAATTTCAACGCCGTACCGGAAGAGAGCCAAAAATCGATCACCAGTAAACGCGGCGGGCCGTTTTCCCTAATATGACGGTAGCAATTCTCTTCTGTGGTCACCACATGCGCCTGTTTGAATCGGCAATGCGTGCTGAGAAAATTAGCGATGCCGCTTGCTACCAATGGATGGTCATCAACGACCAACGCATAATCCTGCCCCAAAGGATTCTCCTTTCGCCTTCAAATATCAGATAGGTCTGATGAGTTATTATCAACCCTCCCTACTTTAGGAGGGTTTTTTCGTTTAGGAAAGGGAAATATATTATTCGAGGATTTGGATAAGAGAAAACATAAAGCCAATCGGTAATTTTAACTGATTGGTTATAAAGGATAATTTATGAAGAAACCACTTATCGCTTTAACCGTTACGATGATGATAGCCGGTTGTTCCACCCTGAAAACCGATCAGGCCATTCCGCTGCTGCAGGCGGAAACCGCTAAAATGCTGGGCCTGGGTTCATCGGACGAAATTACCGTGACCAATGTCAATGGCGCGCAGCCGGATGCGCTGGGCGGCCAAAAACTTTCTTATCGCGCCACCACAGAAAAAGGCCGAATTTTCGATTGTTCATCGCTGATGATGCCGGGAATTTTAGGCTCCTCGCCGTCGCTGAGCGCGCCGACCTGTACACCGGTAGTCACCCATAAATAATTCGCTTTGGAGGCGGTATTGCCGCTTCCTGGTTTTCCATCGTCGGAGCGCCAGCGCCGGGGGGCAATAAGCTTTTGCTTCGACGATCAATAAACCTGCGTGCGCGGAATAACGCCTCATACCTCCTCTAGCGCATTGAGTTTTCTTATAACAATACATTCCGCGACATCACGCTAACGAGTACGGAGATAGCCCGTGAATGACACGACATCGCATTCTTTAGCGGTTAAAACACCGCTTTCCAAACTTTACCTCGCTCTATTTTCCGCGCCGCTGTTGATGCTGGCGCCCGCCGATATCGCTCGCGCAGACGATGCCATTTTTGACGGCGACTCAAAAATTACCGAATCATTGGCCTACACCGGGGACGTTTACGTCGGCCGTAACCAAAGCGGCAACCTGCTGATCGAGAATGGCAAGATCAGCGCCTATAACATCAATATCGGCCGGATGTTCAACGGCCAAATTCATGACAGCGTAGTCACGGTCCGCGGGCCGAACGCCGAGCTGAATGCGGTGAACGATCAGTTCGTGCTGCGCGGCGGCCTCAATCTGGGGCGGGGCACTTTGCGGGTTGAAGAGGGTGCGCTGGCCAGCGCGAAAGAGATCGTGGTTGGCACCACCCGTGGCTATGACAGCCACCTTATCGCCACCGGCGCCGGTTCTCGCGTTACCAGCAATTTTCTCAGCGTCGGCACCGATCTGGGGGCACGTTCCACGCTGGCGATTGAAGACGGCGCGGTGCTGAACACTGCCTTTGACGCACGCATCGGCAATGGCAGCGGGCCGGGTGAGACCGATACGCTGAGCCCGAAAGCCACGGTCAAGGGGGCCAATTCCCAGTGGAACGTCGGCCGTGCGCTCACGCTCTACGGCGATCTGGACGTGCTGAACGGCGCTGCGGTCAACGTCGGTAATATTCAGGTGGCGGGCGTCTCGGGCGCGCGTAAAACCGCCGAGCTGACGATCGCCGGCAACGGCTCACGGTTTACCAGCGGCAGCAGCGTCAACGTCGGCGATTACGGCAATGGCGTGTTGGCGGTCATGGACGGCGGGACATTCTCCGCCGGCGGCAACGAAGTAGTGCTGGGCAAGACCGGTTCCGGCTCGAACCGCGGCGCACTGATTATCGGCAGCCGCGGCAATATGGACACCGGCACCGGGTTGACCGAACCGACGCTCGGCGCGGCGGGCGCCGCTGGCGCCATCGATGCCCAGACGGCGATCGCCCTGCGAGGCGGATTGTTCCGCAGCTATGTGTACTTTAACCATACCGACGGCAATTACGTTTTCAGCAACAAGATGAGCGGCGAAGGCGAGGTGATCAACAGCGCCGGGCACACGACGCTGAACGGCGATCTCTCTGAGCTGCAGGCGAACGTCACCGCGCGCGGCGGCAAGCTCATCATCGCCAGCGACATCAATACCCAGAAAGAAGACGACATCTTCGAGATCCAAACCCTTGGCGCCGAGAACGGCGGCACGCTGATCCTTAACGCGACGGCGGGCACCGACGTCAATAACGGGCTGGGCTACAGCAGCGCCGCGTCGATCAAGGCCGGCGGCACGCTGGGCGGCAACGGCACGCTGGGTCAGACCGAGATCCAGTCCGGCGGCCATATCTCGCCCGGCGACGGCAATATCGGCACGCTGACGCTGAAACGCTACCTGAACTTTATCGGCGAATCCTTCTATGACGTCGATATCGCCGGCGACGGCCGCAGCGATCAACTGCTGGTGGCGGGCAAAACCACCATCAGCGATCGGGCCAAGGTGCAGGTTACGGCGCTGGATCCGCAAACCAGCTATAAAACCGGCCAAAGCTACCGCATTCTGACCTCGGACGGCGGCATTGACGGCCAGTTCGCGTCGGCGGTCTCCAAGTCCGCCTTCCTCGATGTGGCGTTGAAGCACAGCGCCAACGCCGTGGATCTGACCATCGCGCAGAAAGACACCGGCGGTGAAAACCCGGGCGGTGAGAATCCGGGTGGGGAAAATCCAGGTGGTGAGAATCCGGGCGGAGAAAACCCTGGCGGTGAGAATCCAGGGGGCGAGAATCCGGGCGGAGAAAACCCTGGCGGGGAAAATCCGGGGGGCGAGAATCCAGGCAGCGGCAAGCCGGGCATTTTCCAAACGGTGGCCGAGAGCGGCAACCAGTGGAATACCGCCGGCGCGCTCTCCACGCTGGCGCAGCGCGGTCCTTCACTGGCGCTGTACAACTCGCTGCTGCTGCTGAGCGCGCCGGAAGCGCGCGAGGCGTTCAATCAGCTGTCCGGCGAAGTCTATCCGTCGATGCAGTCTAACCTGATCGCCGGCAGCACCCAGCTGTTCAACGTGCTGAACCAGCGCATGCTGCGCCTGTTCGATAACGACAGTCTGCCGGTACCGCCGTTGGCGATGTCGCTGGTGCAACCGGCGCAGGCGCAAAACAGCGGCGTCTGGGGCCAGACCTTCAGTTCCTGGGGCAGGAACAGCGGCAACGGCAACGTGGGCAAGCTGGATGGCAACACCACCGGTTTCCTGTTGGGGGCGGATCGCAAGCTGGCGGACCATAACGTGCGCATCGGCGGTTACTTCGGTTACAGCCGCGGCGATTATGACGTCGACAGCCGCCGCTCCAAGGCCGATACCGACAACTACCACCTCGGCCTGTATGCGGCCGGGCAACAGGATGCGTTCTCGCTGCGCGGCGCGCTGGGTTACACCTGGCACAAGATTGAAGGCAAGCGCAACGTCGATTTCAGCGGCTTCTCGGATCGGCTGAAGTCGGATTATGACGCGAACTCGCTGCTGGCGTTCACCGAAGCGGGTTACCGTTTCGGCCAACCGGAGATGAACGTCGAACCGTTCATCAACCTGAGCTACATCCGCCTGCATACCGACAGCTTCCAGGAGTCGGGTGGCGCGGCGGCGCTGAGCGTGCGCAATGAAACGATGGACACCTTCTACTCCACGCTCGGGGTGCGCGGCGTGACTGAACTGCCGAAGAACGTCAGCCTTTACGGCTCGCTCGGCTGGCAACATGCCTACGGCGATAAGAACACCTCATCGCGCATGGCGTTTGCCGGCAGCGACGCGTTCGTCACTCAGGGCCAGGCCGTGGATGACAACGTGATGGTGGGCGATATCGGCGTGAGCGTGAAGCTGTCGCGCGCTGCGACGCTGGATGTCGGCTATCAGGGGCAATTCGGCGCCGATACCCGCGTCAATTCGGTCAACGCCAACCTGCGCTGGTCGTTCTGATTTTTCCTCTAGACTTCTCTGGTACTTGCAGGCCCGCTTGATGCGGGCCTTTTTTATGGTGGGCATTAAGTTTCCCGTGAGCCTGAGTAAGGGGGCGCTAAGACATTTCCCGATATGAGCAGGGCGGGATTGCCTGTATGATTAATGCTCTTATTGGTATGGGCAAGGGACTGATTTTCCAATGCGTGAATTGACAAGGCCGTTAACGATTTTCACCAGCAAGAAGCCTTTTAACGACCGTTTTGCGGATGATATGCAATATGGCGATATGGATGAACGTACACTTAAGCAACGGTATCGCTTGGGGCAAGTATCAACGTTTATCGATTGGAGTACTTATAAATCGCCCTATGATCATCCGGCAACGCGAAATATTCCGGCAGCAGGAAAAGAAAAGGCGGTTGCCATGCTTTTTGATGAGCTGAGAGCTGCATCGAGATACTTTTCTTTTACTGGCGTTTATCAAGGCTTGATAGTTAAGCTTTTCAATCATATGCAGTGCAATAACGGAACTGACTTTCAAGATGTTCAAATGGATTTAGCCTATAAAAGGCTGATACTGAGCGATAAATCAGAAAATAGTACGCTAATTCGAATTAAAAGTGTTCTCGACACCTTTGACTTTAACTCATATCGGCTGAATAAAGAGGCATTCGCTCTTCAGTTATCACAGAGCCGTTTGCCAAAGTATGTTCGCTGGGAAGACTGCATAAATGGAATGGGAGTCAGTGTACATGAGGTCAACAGTACAGAGATCAGTGTTGATTCTTTGGTTTTTCAAGGTAATAGATATACTGCCGTGATTAGCTATAAAGCTCAGGATCATTTTGGATTGGATAAAGAAGATATTAGCAAGTTAAAGTTTAATTCTATTGGTTTTTTCAGGATTTGGTTTGTACTTCAAAGGTATAAAGAGTTCGCGTTTAGACCCTTTTTCACCAACTTTGGCGCGAAGGTAATAGTGACAGGTGAAAACTATGCTTAACAAGAAAAAGGTTGCGTTCTTTTCTTTGGTTGCCGTAGCGGCTTTTTGGTTGGTTTGGGTGCTTGTCAGGCCGGCTAATGTTGTGCGGGTTGATGGTGCTGCTGTTTATGTTCAATACCTTCCGTTGACCACGGAAGGTAAAATATCTTGGTGGAATGATAATAAAGATAAACTTCAGGAAAAATATCATATTATCAAAGACGAGAGTCACTTTACCGTTGCCGTAATGAATTTTGACGGCTATGTTGCCGCTCCGACGGGTAGCAATGATGGAAGTGTTGATGACTATCATTGTTTTGCCGAGGGCGATGCCAAGAACAAATGTATCTATAAGGATATAGCGATGATTATTAATGGTGATGCTAATAAAAGGATTTTTATCAGTCTGGATGGGAAGACTTTTGCTCAAGAGCCTGACGGTAAGACCACGCTGTTAAAAAAATAGTGACTCTTACCCCCTGATTTTCCTCGTTTTCAATCAGACTCGTCTAGGTGGTGGTCAGGGTTTCGCCCTCGCCAAGCCCGCGCAACGGCGGGCTGAGCGAGGACGAAAGGGAAGGACGTTTAACGCCCTTTTTTCTTGCGTCCTGGCTGGGTAAAGCGCTTGCGGCCGGCCGGCGCAGCGGTTTTATCGGCGCTTTTCGGTCCGCCGGCGCTCGGTTTTTTCGCCGGGGCAGATTTGGCCGGGGCTTTCTTCGTCGGTTTAGCCTCGGACGAAGAGCCTTCAATCAGCTTGAACAGCTCAATCAGCTCGTCATCGGTCAGATCGCGCCATTCGCCCAGCGGCAAGCCTTTCAGGCTGACGTTCATGATGCGCGTGCGTTCCAGCTTGGTGACCTCATAGCCGAAGTGTTCGCACATGCGGCGGATCTGGCGGTTCAGCCCCTGCACCAGCGTGATGCGGAACACGAACGGCGCTTCTTTCTTCACCTTGCACTTTTTGGTCACCGTGCCAAGCATCGGCACGCCGGCACCCATGCCGCGAATAAACTCGTCGGTCACTGGCTTGTTGACCGTCACCAGATACTCTTTCTCGTGATTGTTGCCGGCGCGCAGGATCTTGTTGACCAGGTCACCGTGGTTGGTCAGAAAGATCAGCCCCTGCGAATCCTTGTCCAAGCGGCCGATCGGGAAGATGCGCTTGCTGTGGTTGACGAAGTCGGTGATGTTGTCGCGCTCGCCGTCCTCGGTGGTGGTGACGATGCCGACCGGTTTGTTCAGCGCGATCAGCACCAGATCTTCTTCATTGCGCGGTTCGATCAGCTGACCGTTAACCTTCACCACATCGCCGGCAAATACCTGGGCGCCAACGGTGGCGCGTTTACCGTTGATGAAAACGTTGCCCTGTTCGATGTATCGATCGGCGTCGCGGCGTGAGCAGATACCGCTCTCGCTAATGTATTTGTTCAGACGAATGGATGAGTTAGTCAGCATGGGATCTCCGTAAAACGCGGACTATACATTACCCGGATGGCGCTGCGAAGCGAATCATGCAGGAGGCGGCGGCTATGAACAAAATCCGTCCCTGCATCAAAAAGTGCAGACGATAAGTGGTGTCGACAGGCCTGCGTCTTATTGCGATGCTGTTGTCGTCAATAGACTTGCGATCGTCGTTTTGGCATAGCCGATGAATGCCGCCAACGGCTGCTGATGCTGAGACAGGTCATCTATCGCTTGTCCGAGATAAACTCGCCGCGCGGTGCTAAGTACCGGCTGGTGTTCAGATGGCAAGCGTTCCAGCAGCCATTCGGCGGCCACATCTTTGGGGGCGATCCGACCGGTTGCCGCGCTGAACCAGATGCGCGCTAGCGCAAGCACAATGTTGCATTCGTCGCCATGCCAGTCATCAGGTTCTTTCCATTGACTCAGGGTATCGGTGAGCGCGGCGATGAAGTCACTGCGAGGGACGCTGTCATACAGGAGTTCAAAGGAGGCGCCGAACAGATGTCGATGATGCTGCCGGGCTTTGGTAAGCAGGATCGCCACATCAGGATCCAAGGTGGCGGGGGAGACAATTCCCACCAGCAACTCTTCACGCAGCCATTCGCCAAACTGTAACTCACGTCGTGGCGGATAGCGCCAAGGTTTGATGTCGGTCTGTACCAGCACGGTGACTTCCAGCGGGCGAAAAATACTGTCGGCATCTGGCGGAGCCGACACGGTCAGCAAAGCTTTCATGAGGGCGGCCCGAGTGGTTGACATCAGCGGCTTGCTGATGACGACCAATATGTCGATATCGCTGTTGGGTTTAAGACCGCCATCGACCGCAGATCCATACAGATGGATGCCCAAGAGTGTCTCGCCGAGTTGCTCTGTCAGCACATTGTATGCGGCGTCGATCTGTGCGGCGATTTCGGTTGGAAGTGTTTCTTTTATAGCTAATTGGCGATTGTTAAAAGATGGCTCAAACCGTTCCCCCACCTTCACCACCCGGGTGTTAAGCGGGGTGAGCGTCTGCCCGGCGTTGCCGATCGGCGTCAGGCGCGGCACGGGGCGGCCGCTGTCGCTTTCTACCAGCGTTGAGTGCGCTTCTCCCTCGGCGAACAAATGATCTTCCCCCCACTGGCGCAGGCCAACGATCACCGGAAACAGCGCGCGGCCTTTCTCGGTCAGCACATACTCCTGATAGGCACTGCCGTCCGCGGCGGGCACGATCTCCAGCACGCCGTGCGTCACCAGGGCGCGCAGCCGGGTGGTAAGGATGTTCTTCGCCATCCCCAGCCCTTTTTGAAATTCGCTGAAGCGGGTGACGCCGTCGAAGGCGTCGCGCACGATCAGCAGCGACCACCAGTCGCCAATCACATCCAGCGTGCGCGCCACCGGGCACGGCGCGTCTTCCAGGCTCTTACGTTTCACGACGATTATCTCCTGCTGCATATTCTGGTTGCATTATAAAACCTCTGCACCTAAAGTTCATTGGGTTTAATAATGAAACCACATTGAGGTGTGCGATGAGCGACAAACTGCTGGATCCTCCCTGTGCGGCATTGGGGCGCCTGCCGGCCGCCCTGGTGCTGCTGTTGGCCGCCGCCAGCGCCTTTAGCGTGGCCAACGTTTACTATGCGCAGCCGCTGTTAGACGCCATCGCCCGCGATTTTTCCATCAGCCTGGCGGCGGTCGGCATGGTGATCGCCGTGACTCAGTTGGGCTGCGCGCTGGCGTTGCTGTTGGTGGTGCCGCTGGGGGATCGGTTGAACCGGCATCGATTGCTGGCGGGGCAACAGCTGGGGCTGATCGCTGCGCTGCTGCTGGTGGGCTGGGCGCCCAGTGCGGCCTGGCTGCTGGTGGGGATGATGTTGGTGGGGCTACTGGGCACCGCCATGACGCAGGGCCTGATCGCGTTCGCCGCCGCCCTGGCGCCGCCGCAGGAGCGCGGGCGGGTAGTCGGCGCGGCGCAGGGCGGGGTGGTGCTGGGGTTGCTGCTGGCGCGCACCTTGTCCGGCGCGCTGGCGGACGTCGGCGGCTGGCGCACGGTGTACTTCTTCTCTGCCGGAGTGACGTTGGTATTGCTGCCGATCCTGTCGCGCCTGCTGCCAGCGCCACGCACCGTTCCCAGCACGCTGAGTTATCCCGCGCTGCTGGGTTCAATGTTGAGCCTGTTGTTGCATGACCGCACGCTGCAAATTCGCGGCATGCTGGCGCTGCTGATGTTCGGCGCTTTCAGCCTCTTTTGGAGTTCGCTGGTGTTGCCGCTGAGCCGGCCGCCGTTCAACTTCACCCATGCCGCGGTGGGAGCGTTCGGCCTGGTCGGCGCGGTGGGCGCGCTGGCGGCGGTGCGCGCCGGGCATCTGGCGGATCGCGGGTTGGGGCAGGCGGCCAGCGGCGCATGTCTGCTGCTGTTGACGCTGGCCTGGCTGCCGCTCGGTTTGCTCGGCAGCGGCCTGGTTTGGCTGGTGGCGGGCATCGTGCTGCTGGATCTGGCGGGTCAGGCGATCCACGTGCTGAACCAGAGCATGATTTTCAGCGCGCACCCGCAGTCGCACAGCCGGCTGGTGGCCTGCTACATGCTGTTTTACGCCGTCGGCAGCGGGCTGGGCGCCTTTGTCGGCACCCATGTGTACGCCTGGGCGGGCTGGAGCGGCGTCTGCTGGCTGGGGGCGGGCGTCAGCCTGAGCGCATTGCTGTTTTGGCGGCTGACGCTGCGCGGGATGCCGGATGCGGCGGGTAAGGGCTAGCGGGCCGGTGAGTGCATCAGGTAATAATCTTCTTCGCCGTCGTTGCCAGTGGAGATGATGCGCCAGCCGTGCTTGCGGTAGAACGCCAGCGCTTTTTCATTTTTCACCAGGCATTTCAGCGAACCGGTGGCGGTGAAGGTGGCTTGCGCCGCATGCAGCAGCGCACTGCCGACGCCGCGCGGCGGCTGATGGGGATCGACATACAGGTTATGAATGAAGTTATCTTCGCGGTAGACGGAGACGAATCCCAGTAGCGCGCCGCCGTCTTCCGCCACCCAAATCGCTTCGCCCAGCGTCGCGCCGTCGAAATCTTCCAACTGATAGTTTGAGGTATCGCGCCAGCCGAACGCCGCCTTGCGCGACGCCAGGTACAGCGTGCGCAGGAAGGGGCGATCGGTCTCTTGGTAGGGTCTTATCTGCATGGCATCTCCCGGTGGTTTGTGCTCACTATAGCGCATTGCGCGGCGTATGCCCGCTGGGCCAATTTAATCGCTTGTTTGTCCGCGCCGCCGCTGGCATGATCCCCTGCAGGGATTAACGCAACGTTGATCACAACCTATTGATTTTCATGACTCGGGGTGCCCTTCCGCGTGAAGGCTGAGAAATACCCGTATTACCTGATCTGGATAATGCCAGCGTAGGGAAGTCACGGCCGCTCAACCGGCGCCGCCTTCTTGAACGCCGGTTGGGAGGAATATGATCGCTCGACCTGATGCACTACCCGGCGCCCGCGCCGCGGCCTGCCTGACCCAATTCCAACAGCGGCCTCCGCTGATCCACTGCCTGACCAACGAAGTGGTGCAGTCGCTGACCGCCAACGTGCTATTGGCGCTCGGCGCCTCTCCGGCGATGGTGGTGGAGCCGCAAGAGGCAGCTCAGTTCAGCGCGCTGGCCGACGGCCTGCTGATCAACGTCGGCACCCTCAACGCGCTGCGCGCTGAATCGATGCGGGCGGCGGTGGCCGCCGCCAATCGGGCCGGTAAGCCCTGGACGCTGGATCCGGTGGCGGTCGGCGCGCTCTCCTACCGCACCGCCTTCGCCAAACAGCTGCTGGACGAGAAACCGGCGGCGATACGCGGCAACGCCTCGGAAATCATGGCGCTCAGCGGGTTGCTGGCCAGCGGCCGCGGCGTGGACAGCGGCGACGACTCGCTGGCGGCATTGCCCGCCGCGCGTGAGCTGGCGCAGCGCAGCGGCGCGGTGGTGGCGGTCACCGGCGCGGTGGATTACGTCACCGACGGCCAACGCGATTGGGCGATCGAAGGCGGCTCCCCGCTGATGACGCGGGTGGTGGGCACCGGCTGCGCGCTGTCGGCGGTGGTGGCGGCGTTTTGCGCCCTGCCGGGCGATCGCCTGGACAACGTGGCGACCGCCTGCCGGGTGATGTCCCACTGCGGCGGTCTGGCGGCCAGGCAGGCCGCCGGGCCGGGCAGCTTTACGCCGGCGTTCCTTGACGCGCTGTATCAGCTGCGCGGGGAGGATCTGTGATGAAACGCATTAACGCCCTGACCATCGCCGGCACCGATCCCAGCGGCGGCGCCGGCATTCAGGCCGATTTGAAGGCCTTCTCGGCGCTTGGCGCCTACGGCACCTCGGTGATCACCGCGCTGGTGGCGCAAAATACCCGCGGCGTGCAGTCGGTGTATTACATCGATCCGGCGTTCGTCGCCGCGCAGCTGGACTCGGTGTTCAGCGACGTGCGCATCGACAGCGTCAAGATCGGCATGCTGGCCAACGCCGATATCGTGCAGGCGGTGGCCGAACGGCTGCGCCATTACCGGCCGGAATTCGTGGTGCTGGATACCGTGATGCTGGCGAAAAGCGGCGATCCGCTGTTGGCGCCGGAGGCGGTGGCGTCTATCCGGCGCGAGCTGTTGCCGCTGGTGTCGATCATTACGCCGAACCTGCCGGAAGCGGCGGCGTTGCTGGCGTGCGCGCCGGCGGAAGATGAAGCGCAGATGCGCGAGCAGGGGCGGGCGCTGTTGGCGATGGGCTGCCGGGCGGTGCTGATGAAGGGCGGCCACCTGAGCGAAAGCGAGAGCCCGGACTGGCTGTTTACCGCCGAAGGCGAGCAGCGCTTTACCGCGCCGCGCGTCGCCACCCGCCACACCCACGGCACCGGTTGCACGCTCTCGGCCGCGCTGGCGGCGCTGCGCCCACGCCATGCCGACTGGGCGGCCACGGTGGCCGCCGCCAAGGACTACCTGCAACACGCGCTGCAACAGGCGGATACGCTGGAAGTGGGGCACGGCATCGGGCCGGTGCATCATTTTCACGCCTGGTGGTGAGTCAACTTTTTGCTGCCACCGTGGTCTGACTAGTTCAGGCCCGGTTTTACGGGCGAAACCTGATTTAACCTAGGGAGAAGGACTATGACGGGACACCAGGCGCTGCGTTGCGCCCTCTTCGGCGCACTGCTCAGCTTCAGCGCGGGCAGCTTCGCTCAGCAGATCGTCACCACATCGGATTTGATTCAGCAGCCGGGGTATCAGGCCAGCTGGCAAAACATGGTCAAAGGCCAGGCGCGGATGCCGGGCTGGGCGCGCAAGGGCGTCGGCACCTCTACGCCGGCGCAAAACCTGAGCTGGAAGGGCAAAGAGTATCTGGTCGGCAATCTGTGCAAACCGCACGACTGCGGCAACAACTTTTTGATCGTGGCGTTCAGCGCGGATAAATCCCAGGCCTGGGGCGTGCGAGTCGCGGTGGAAGATCGGCCGGAAGCCGTCGATCATCCGAAGAAATACGCCAAGTACCAGTGGCTCGGCAAGCCGGATGACGACATGAAAGCGCTGCTTAAGCAGCAGTTCGAGAACAATCCCGACTGGAAATGATCTGACCGGGGGCGCTGACGATGTCGCCCCCGGCGTCGATCAGCCGATGCCGGCCTGATGCAGATCGTGCAGGTTGAGCGCCCCCACCAGCACGCCATCCATGTTGACCACCGGGGCCGCGCTGATGTGCTGTTCGTGCAGCGCTTCCAGCGCTTCGCCGGCGCGCCACTGCTCCGGCAGCCGATAGCCGGGGCGGGTGATCGCCGGGCTGAGCGGATCCTGCAGGCTGTTGCCCTTCACCAGCCAGCGGCGCAGGTCGCCGTCGGTAAACACGCCCACTACCCGCTGCTGCGCGTCGCATACCGCCACCAACCCGAGCCCGGTGCGGCTCAGTTCCAGCATCGCTTCCATCACGTTGGCGCTTTCGCTCACGCGCGGCAGGCGATCGCCGGTGCGCATCAGGTGATGCACGCGGTTCAACAGGCGCGCCCCCAGGCTGCCGCCCGGGTGCGAGCGGGCGAAGTCTTCCGCATTGAAACCGCGCTGGCGCATCAGCGCCATCGCCAGAGCGTCGCCCATCATCAGGGTGTTGACCGCGCTGGAGGTGGGCGCCAGCCCCATCGGGCAGGCTTCGCGCTCGACGCCGATATCCAGTACGCAGGCCGCGGCCTGCGCCAGCGGCGACTCTTTGCCGCCGGTGATGGCGATCACCGGAATGCCGTTCTCCGCCAGCAGCGGCAGGATCAGGTCCAGCTCTTTGGCGCGGCCGGAATAGGAGATGAACACCACCACGTCCTCGGCGCCGATCATGCCGAGATCGCCGTGCAGCGCCTCCGCCGGATGAACGAAGAACGACGGCGTGCCGGTGCTGGCCAGCGACGCGGCGATTTTTTTGCCGATATGGCCGGACTTGCCGATGCCGGAAATCACCGCTTTGCCGCGGCAGTTCAGCAGCAGCTCGCAGGCGCAGACGAAATTGTCATCCAGGCGCGCCAGCAGGCGCTGCGCTTCGGTCAACTCGATCTCCAGCGTTTCGCGGGCGAAGGCGAGCAGGGCGTTGGCGTTACTCATCGGGGTCTCCTACCAGAATGATATTGATGCCTTTCGCCTGCAGGGCGGCGAGGTAATCGGGGTTGATGTCTCGGTCGGTGATCAGCGTATCGACGGCGCTGAGTTCGCACACCACGTTCGGGCTCTTGCGGCCGAATTTCGAGGAGTCCACCAACAAAATAATGCGGCCGGCGGCTTCGCACATCGCTTTGCTGACGTTGTGCACTTCGTTGAAGGTGGTGACGCCGGCGTTGAGATCGACGCCGTCCGCGCCGATAAACAGCTTGTCGAAGCTGAATTGCTGAAACGCCGATTCGGCCAGGCTGCCGTGGAACGAGGCCGATTTTTTGCGGTAGGTGCCGCCGGGCATCAGGATGGTCTGATCGTTGTCCAGTTCCACCAGCGCGTTGACGATGGTCAGGCTGTTGGTCATCACCGTGATGTTATTGAACTGCGCGAGGTGCGGCACCATCTGCAGCACCGTGCTGCCGGCGTCGAAGATCAGCGAGTCGCCGTCGGCGATCAGCGCCACGGCGGCGCTGGCGATGCGGCGTTTTTTCTCGGTGTTGATATGGGTTTTACGGTCGATCGGCTGATCGCCGTCGTCGCGGCTGAGTACTACGCCGCCGTAGGTGCGGATCACCTCGCCTTCTTCTTCCAGCAGGGTGAGATCTTTGCGGATGGTGGTGCCGGTAGTGGAGAAATGCTCGGCCAGGGCGTCCACTGCCGTTTTGCCATGCTGCTGCAGATATTCAAGGATAGCGGCCTGCCGCTGCTTTGGTTTCATCGCGATTCCCGTTCACAAGAGTGGGGCATTTCCCTTCGCTGAATAATTCACTATGAAAGGTAATGCCTTTTAATGTGAAAATATCACGATTTGGGTTCAATCGCTAACGATAGTGCAGACTGGCATGCGCGATCCTCGGGGAAGATCACATCCGGGCGCAAATCCCGCTGATGCAAACCGTGCAAATGAGGCAGCGGGCGGGGCCGGGCGAAAACGGTCAGGCCGCGCAGCAACAGGCTGCCGCACACCCGCCGATCGGCGTCGAAGGCCAGCGCCAGCACCACCCGCGGGCGGAAACGGCCGCCGGAGCGGCCGACGCCGACGGCGCCCAGTCGGCATAAGCCGTCGAAGGCGCGGTTAAAACGTTGCAGTTGCCACCAGCCGAAGGCGATTTGCAGCAGCCAGGCCAGCAGCGCGAAGGCGATCAAAGCTTGTGTCATGGGGTTCTCCTTATGCCCCCTTCCGCGGAAGGGGGCGTCGGTGGCGTCAGAACATCACCTGGCCGCCGGTGATGTTGATCGATTGGCCGGTGCAGTAAGAGGCCTTATCGCTGGCGTAGAACAGCAGGGTGTTCAGCACGTCCTGGTAGTCGCAGCCGCGCTTCAGCGGCACTTTGTCGATGTAGTACTGCTCCACCTGGTCCGGCGCGATGCCCAATTTTTGCGCGTATTGCGGCAGCAGCGATTGAAACATCGGCGATTTCAGCAGGTTGCCGAGCATCAGCGAATGCACGGTAATGCCGTATTCCGCCAGATCGAGCGCCAGCGACTGCGTCAGCCCCACGCCGCCGAACTTGGCGGCGCTGTAGCCGGAGTTGTGCTTGCTGCCGACCTTGCCGGACTTGGAGTTGATCTGAATGATGCGCCCGGCGATGCCGTCGCGGATCATCAGGCGCGAGAACTCGCGGGCGCAGAGGAAATAGCCCACCAGGTTCACCTGCAGCGAGCGGTCGAAGTCGCCCAGCGGGAAGTCGGTGATCGGCGCCGCCTTGGCGATGCCGGCGCTGTAGACCAGCAGGTTGGTTTGGCCAAATTCCCGGTCAACCGCCGCCGCCAGTGCGAGCACGCTCTGCTCGTCGGTGGCGTCGGCCTGAAAACCGCAGGCGCTGCCTGTGCCGTACTCTTCGTTGATCTGCCGCGCCACCCGATTGGCGTTGTCGGCGTTCAGATCGGCCACCGCCACCCGATAGCCGGCCTGCGCCAGCCCGTGGGACAAAAAGGCGCCTAACGTTTGGCCGCCGCCGATCACTACAGCTACTTCAGACATGGTCTACTCCTTATGCGATAAATGACAGCGTGCTGCCCAACGGGATATCGGTCGGCGTCGGGCCGGAAACGTGGATCGAGCCGGGGAATTCGGCTTCGGCTTCGCCGTCGAAGCGTACGGTGATGTGGCCGAGCTCGCGCAGATTCTGCGTGGCGACGCTGCCGACGGCGGTGATGGCGTAGCGCTGCTGCGCCAGCTCCATCACGCCGCCCACCTGCAGCTCGCCGGCGGTCGCGCCGTGGCGGTGGATGAAGCAGAACTCTTCGATATCCGCCGGCGCGCCTTCACGGAAAGTGATCAGCATGTTGTCCAGCAACGCGTCGCGGGCGCAGCCGCCGATCTGCGTGATGGTGGTATGAAAAATGGTGTGCATAAACGTCTCCCTGGAAATCATGCTATTGATAAATAAAGGCCGAGGCGGCCCAGGCGATCAGGACCGTTGGCGCGCCGGTCAGAAAGCGGCCAACCAGCACTGAAGGCACGCCGACCCGTACGGTGTCCTGTTTGGCTTCCGCCAGCGACAGGCCGACCGGAATGAAATCGCAGGCGGCCTGCGCGTTGATGGCGAACAGCGCGGGCAGCGCCAGCTGCGGCGGGATATGGCCGAGGCCGATCTGCACCCCGACCAGCACGCCGATCACCTGGGCGATGACCGCGCCGGGGCCGAGGAACGGCGACAGCAGCGGGAATGAGCAGATCAGCGCCAGCGTCACCAGGCCGATCGGGCTGTTGGCCAGCGGCGTCAGGCCGTGAGCGATAAAGTCCCCGAGGCCGGAGGCCATGATGATGCCGATCAAGGCCGAGACGAACGCCATAAACGGCAGAATGGTCTTCAGCACGGTGTCGATAGTGTCGCGCCCGGCCTGGAAGAACACCGCCACCACCGATCCCATGCCCATGCCGACCTTCGCCAGCAGCCCGTCGCTTTGTTCGGTGATCTTCTTGCTGGTGTCGTAGTCGCGCGCCTTGGGCGGCGCGGCAACGGCGGCGGCGGCGGGTGGGTTCTCCGTCGCGTCGATTCGGCTGATGTTGTGGTCGCGCACGCCGGAGACATAGATGTCTTCGAGGATAAACTGCGCCAGCGGGCCGGACTGGCCGGTGGCGTGGATGTTGACCGTCGGAATGCGGCGTTTCGGGTATAGGCCGCAGCGCAGGGTACCGCCGCAGTCGATCACCGCCACGCCGATCTCTTCCGCCGGCGGCTCGCCCTCTTTGAAACCGTCGACGGCGGGCCAGCCGGTCAATTCGCTGAGGCGATCGACGATGGAAGGCCGGGTGCCGGCGGTGATGTACACCACTTTTTTGCCGGGTTCTATCGGCAGTTCCAGGGGGCCGCCCCAGCCGCTGGCGCCTTTTTCAATACGGATATAAGCACTCATGCTGCACTCCACGAATTAAAGTTGCACCTGACGATCCAGACGGATGCCCATCTTGCGTTCGAACAGACTGGTGGTGAGATCGGTGACCCAGCCGCGGAAGAAGTTGGTGAACAGCCCCACCAGGAAATAGCTCACCGCCAACGGGCCGAGCGGCAGGCCGAGGGTGGTCAGGCCGCTGGCGATGCCGAGGTAAACGAACAGCTCGCCGGGGTTGATGTGCGGAAACAGGCCGTTCATCGAGTGGCAGCTGTAGGAGGCCGCCGCGTAGTAGCTCGGCTTGTATTTCTCTGGCATGAAACGCCCCAGGCTGAGGGTCATCGGGTTGCAGAAGACAAAGGTGCCGATCAGCGGCAGCAGCAGATAACGCGAAACGGGGTTGCCCGCGCAGCGCTGTGCCAATCGTTCGATACGTTCCTGGCCAACAAATTTGATCAGCGCGTTCATGATAACCAGCAGGCTGATCAATAAAGGCAAAATGCCGGTCACCATGCCGACAAACACTTCACCGCCTTTCTGAAACAGGCCGATAAACCACTCGGCGCCGTGGGTGATTAGCTCAATCATTATGTTCTCCTGTAATGGACTGATATGGCCTGGAGCGAACGGCGGCTCTGTCGCCATGGGCCTTACAGTAGTCACTTTGTTGGGCTATTTGTTTTAAATAGATCACAATTTGAAAGATAAATATTTTATTTTGAAAGTTTAAAGTGAAAGAAAGAGAAGGTGAACGGCGCGAGAGGCGGGATAACGGGCACAAAAAAGCCCGGCGAACCGGGCTTTGGGACAGGCGGTCTGTCACATCAGGCGATGGTGACCTTCTTGTCCAGGTAGGCGTCTTGTACGGCGTTGATCAGCGCCACGCCGTCTTTCATCGATTTCTTAAACGCTTTACGCCCCAGGATCAGGCCCATGCCGCCGGCGCGTTTGTTGATCACTGCGGTGCGCACCGATTCCTGCAGATCGTTCTCACCGGCGGCGCCGCCGGAGTTGATCAGCCCGGCGCGGCCCATGTAGCAGTTGGCCAGCTGGTAGCGCACCAGATCGATCGGGTGATCGGTGGTCAGCTTGGTGTAGACGCGATCGTCGGTATAGCCGAATTTCACCGCGCGGTAACCGCCGTTGTTTTCGGCCATTTTCTGTTTGACGATGTCGGCGCCGATGGTGGCGGCGATGTGGTTGGCCTGGCCGGTCAGATCGGCGCTGGAGTGGTAGTCCACGCCGTCCTTGTTGAACGCCGGGTTGCGCAGATAGGCCCACAGCACCGTGACCATGCCCAGCTCATGCGCGCGCTCGAAGGCGATCGAGATCTCTTCGATCTGGCGGCGCGACTGCTCGGAGCCGAAGTAAATGGTGGCGCCAACCGCCACTGCGCCCATGTTGAACGCCTGCTCGACGCTGGCGTACAGGGTCTGGTCGTACTGGGTCGGGTAGCTCAGCGTTTCGTTGTGGTTGAGTTTGACCAGGAACGGAATTTTATGCGCGTAGCGGCGCGATACCGACGCCAGCACGCCGTAGGTGGAGGCGACGCAGTTACAGCCGGCTTCAATCGCCAGCTCGACGATGTTCTTCGGATCGAAATACAGCGGGTTGGCGGCGAACGAGGCGGCGGCGGAGTGCTCGATGCCCTGATCGACCGGCAGGATCGACAGGTAACCGGTGCCGCCCAGGCGGCCGTGGTTGAACAGGGTTTGCATCGAACGCAGCACGCTGTTGGGGCGGTTGTTATCGATCATTACGCGGTCGACGAAGTCGGCGCCCGGCAGGTAGAGATTCTCGGCGGGGATAGTGGTACAGCGGTGTTGCAGCAGATCTTCCGCTTCCTTTCCTAGCAACTGCACAATATCAGTCATGATTCACTCCCGATTAAGCTTCTTCATACACCGGCAATGCAAGGGTTTTTGACCACCGGCGTAGTAAAAAAGCGGTGATTGAAGCTGTAAAGCGATGCTACCGAACTTGATCCGGCAAGGACAAACAATAGATGCGATTGAGAGGAAATGCCATTGGCGTGGCCAAATACGCGGGGGCGATCGCCCCCGGTGCGTTAAGTGCTTGATTGTTCGATCTCGCCTGCCTTGGCGTTCCGAGCGGCGAGCGGGCGCAGAGCCGGATTAGCCCAGCAGGGCGCAGTTCGGCGGCAGGCGGCATTCGATGGCCTGCGGCACCACTTCGATGCGGAAATGGCGGCCTTTGAGCGGCTCGCCGTCGAGGTTGAAGGTCATCTCATGCGGCGCGTCGATCTCCAGCCACGGCAGCGCGGCGCTGAGGATGCTGTTGCTCTCTTCGTCGTTGAACAGGGCGGCCACCAGCGCCGGCAGCAGTTCATCGGCGATTAACAGGCGCAGCTGCAACTGCCCGTCGTTAATCAGCGCGTTGGGGCACAGTTCCTGGCCGCCGCCGGCCTGTTTGCCGTTGCCGATGCCGATCACCAGCGCTTCGCCGGCCCAGCGGAAGTCCGGCCCGCGGATTTCACAGCGGTCGGCCTGCAGCGTATCCATGCGCAATAAGCCGTGAACGAAGTAGGACACGCCGCCCAACGCCGCCTTCAGCTTCTCCGGCGTTTCAGTGGTGATACGGGTGCCGAAGCCGCCGGTGGCCATGTTGATGAAGTAGCGCTCGCCGTTGACCTTGGCCAGATCGATAGGCACCGAGCGGCCCTTGATCGCCAGCTGCAGCGCCTGCTCGGGCGAGAGGGGAATGTTGCAGGCCATGGCGAAGTCGTTGGCGGTGCCGAGCGGCAAAATGCCCAGCGCCGGCCGACCTTGCGCCGGCAGTTGCGCCAGCGCGGCGGCCACTTCGTTGATGGTGCCGTCACCGCCGCCGGCGACGACGGTGCCGACGCCGAGCCGAGCGGCTTCCGCGACGTAGCGCGCGGCGTCGCCGTGTTCCCAGGTGACGCGCACGTGCAGCGTTATCTGCTCTTCGCGCAGCCGGTTGACGGCCTGGCGCAGCTCTTCGTTGCCGGCGCCCTTGCCGTTGATGATAAGCAGTGCTGGTGCATGTGAGTGTTGAGGCATTGCCGAGCTCCTCCGGCGGAAAACCAATAATGCCTCAAGATAAACCAGCCCAGGCCGCCAAGCCATCAGAATATTCAGCTAATTCCGGTTATTTCCCATTGCGCCGTGAATATGAAGACGATGCGAATTTATCTGAATTTAACCTGACAATAAGCGCAATTTTAATGGCGGCAGGATTAATCGCTATAGCGTTATTTATATATCGATGTGGCGTTATTATTTTTATTAAAATGGATAACGGGAAAACGTAATGAGAAATAGGCGCGCCGGCGGCAATGGCGGGCCCATAAAGAAAAAGCCAGCCCAAGGGAGATTGGGCCGGCTAAGGAGGTGGTTCCTAGTATTGCTATGCAAATATTTTCGTTGTTCGTTTTAAGCAGCGTGATAGTAACCAAGCTGCGGGCACATTGATGTGATCCAATTCTAATATTTGCTAAAAATCGCCGCCGAATGACGGCGATTCATTGTTAGGCTCCGGCGCTATTTTCTTCCGCCAAATTGCGGATCAGCAAAGCATAATTGAGATCGATATCCTGCGGGATCGGCAAATAAACGATATGGCCGTTGCCCGGCGCGACCTCAATCGGCTCGCCTTTCTTATTTTGCATGCTTTCGAGGGTGAACAGCACGTTGCCGCCCGGCGTCATCATCTCGACGCTGTCGCCGAGTGAGAATTTATTCTTCACGTCGACTTCCGCCCAGCCTTCGCGGCGCACGCCGGTGAACTCGCCGACGAACTGCTGGCGCTCGGAGAGCGAAGAGCCGTAGTCGTAGTTCTGCTGCGCTTCGTGCACGTGGCGGCGCAGGAAGCCTTCGGTATAGCCGCGGTGCGCCAGGCCTTCCAGCGTGGTGAGCAGGGTCGGATCGAACGGTTTGCCGGCAACGGCGTCGTCGATGGCGCGGCGGTAGACCTGGGCGGTACGCGCGCAGTAGTAAAAGGACTTGGTGCGTCCTTCGATCTTCAACGAATGCACGCCGAGCTGCGTCAGACGCTCTACGTGCTGGATGGCGCGCAGATCCTTGGAGTTCATGATGTAGGTGCCGTGTTCGTCCTCGAAGGCGCTCATATATTCGCCTGGTTTTTGCGCCTCAGACAGCATGAATACCTTGTCGGTCGGCGCGCCGATGCCCAGCGTCGGCTCGACGGTCTGCACCGGGATCGGCTCGTGCAGGTGCACGATATTGCCGGTGTCGTCCTCTTTGCCTTCTTCCGCCTTGTACTGCCAACGGCAGGCGTTGGTGCAGGTGCCCTGGTTGGGATCGCGCTTGTTGATATAGCCGGACAGCAGGCAGCGACCGGAGTAGGCCATGCACAGCGCGCCGTGGACGAAGATCTCCAGCTCCATGTCCGGCACTTCGGCGCGGATCTCGGCGATCTCTTCCAGCGACAGCTCGCGCGACAGGATCACGCGGGTCAGGCCCATTTGTTTCCAGAACTTCACCGTCGCCCAGTTAACGGCGTTGGCCTGCACCGACAGGTGGATGTCCATCTGCGGGAAGGCTTCGCGCACCATCATGATCAGGCCAGGATCGGACATGATCAGCGCATCCGGGCCCATATCGACTACTGGTTTCAGATCGCGCAGGAAGGTTTTCAGCTTGGCGTTGTGCGGGGCGATGTTGACCACCACGTAGAATTTTTTACCCAGCGCGTGCGCTTCGTTGATGCCCTGCGCCAGATTCTCGTGGTTGAACTCGTTGTTGCGCACCCGCAGGCTGTAACGCGGCTGGCCGGCGTAAACCGCATCGGCGCCGTAGGCGAAGGCGTAACGCATGTTTTTCAGCGTTCCGGCCGGGGAGAGAAGTTCCGGTGTAAACATAGTGTGTCTCGGTCTGATTTCAGGTCAGCACCACGCCACCTGATGGCGCAGTAAAAGCGGGGGATTGTAGCCGCGGCGCGGCAAAAAATCAGCAGTTAACCGGATTTATTCAAGGGAGATTGATCCCGGTCAAACGGAAAACGCGCGATGGCGGCCACCGCGCGGGCGAAACGGGAGATCAGGCGCTCAAATCGCGAATATCGGTGGTCGGGCCATTTTTAATCACCGACTGGATACCGTTTTTGGCTGCGCTTTCGGAACTGTACATTTCGCTGACGCCGATCACCTGATGGTTCTTGGCCTTCAGCACAAAGTAGGGCTGGTTGCTGGTGCTGTGCTTCAGTTCAAACTGCGCTTCATGCGGCGAATTGGTCTGCACCGAGGCGATGCCGTTCTCCGCCGACGCTTTGCTGGCGTACATCTCGCTGGCCAGAATGATCTCGCCGTTACTGGCTTTCAGGTTGAAGTGGTACTGTCCGTTCTTTGCTTTTTTCAGCTCGTAATGACCGATTGCCATGGTTCTTCTCCTGTAGGTTCCGATTCGTGATGTAAGTGTAGCCAATCGCTTGAAAATCGGTGGCTAAACCTCACAGCAGCTTAGTCGAAAAAATGCGCAATTTTTTTGCGCCGGCGCGGAGTTTTCGCCCGAGAAGCCCGGCGCCGCACGGGAAGCTAAGGGAGGGGCGGTGATTGCGCAGCGCAGTATTTGGGACGTCTAAGCCGTGGAACACTCGCGATTTCATCTTGGCGGGTTCACCTCGCAGAGATAAAATAGGGCAAATTTTGCACAGGAGCGCCAAGGATGGAAAAAATCGAACGGTCAGTAGGAAATGATAAAAGCGAGGGCAGCGATAAAGATTGGGAGCCTCTGTTGAGAATGATCGCTAACACAGCCCTACCACACGACTTCCTGCTGTCGGATGAGCGACAACAGGGTGTGGCTGACCGCGCGCCTTGGTGGAACGCGGTCGATTCTCTCCCCTAAACCCCATTCACCAGCCGGCAGGGTTCGGCTTCCCAGCGGTAACCGACGCCGTATACCGAGCGGATAAAGGATTTTTGCCCGTCGATCAGCTCCAGCTTGCGGCGCAGGTTTTTGATGTGGCTGTCGATGGTGCGGTCGGTGACCACCCGATAGTCGTCATACAGGTTGTTCAGCAGCTGCTCGCGCGAAAACACGTTGCCCGGCTGGCTGGCCAACGTTTTCAGCAGGCGGAACTCCGCTGGCGTCAGATCCAGCAATTGCCCCTGATAGCTGGCCTGGAAACGCGGCTCATCGATGTGCAACAGGTCATCTTCCCGCGCATTCTCCTGCGGCCGATAGCTGCGGCGCAGGATGGTTTTCACCCGCGCCACCACCTCGCGTGGGCTGTAGGGTTTGCAGATGTAATCGTCGGCGCCGATCTCCAGTCCCAACAGGCGGTCAATCTCTTCGATTTTCGCCGTCACCATCACGATCGGTACGTCGCTGAAGCGGCGCAGCTCACGGCACACCGTCAGCCCATCGGCGCCCGGCAGCATCAGATCGAGCAAGATCAGCGCCGGCGGATGCTGGTGCACGGTCGGCACCACTTCGTTGCCGTTGGTCAGCCAACGGGTGGCGTAGCCCGCCGCCTGCAGATAATCCACCAGCAGTTGACCCAGCTTGGGCTCATCTTCAACAATCATGATCTGCACGGGTTGATTCTGAATGTCCATCAGGGCGCCTTATTTTTTATCGGGGTAGCAAATTCTACTGTAATGCGCACGCCGCCTAAAGGCGAATGCTCGGCGCGGATTTTCCCGTCGTGCGCTTCCACGATGTTGTGGCAGATCGCCAGCCCCAATCCGGAACCGCCGCTGGCGCGGTTGCGCGAGCCTTCCGCCCGGTAGAAACGTTCGAAAATGCGCGTCAGTTGCTGATCGCTGATGCCCGGCGCGCTGTCCTGCCAGCAGAGGGACAGCCGCCCCGGCTGCAGCTCGGCACTGATTTCCAGCCGGCCGCCGGCATCGGTGTAGCGCAGGCTGTTTTCCAACAGGTTATTGAACAGCTGATTCAGGCGATCGGGATCGCCGAACAGCGGCGCCTGGGGCGGCAGATGGGTGACGATCTCCAGCCCTTTGGCGCGAAAGCGCTCGCGGAAGGCGGCGACGGCGATCTGCAGCAGATGCACGCAGTCCACCGACGATTTGCGATAGGCCAGCGCGCCGAGATCGGAGAGCGAAAGCTGGTGCAGGTCGTCGACCAGTTTGGTCAGGGTGGACACCTCGGCCTGCAGCGAGCTGAGCGACGCGGGCGTCGGCTGGCGTACGCCGTCCTGCAGCGCCTCCAGCTCGCCGCGCAGCACCGCCAGCGGCGTGCGCAGTTCGTGCGACACGTCGGCCATAAAGGCGCGGCGCATCTGTTCATTTTTCTCCAGCGAGGTGGCCAACTGGTTGAAGTCGTGCGCCAGCCTGCCCAGCTCATCCTGGCTGCTGACCGCCACGCGGGCGGTGAAGTCGCCCGCCGCCAATCGATGGGTGCCCGCCACCAGGCGTTTAACCGGGGCCAGCATGCCGCGCGACAGTAGCCAGGTCACCGCCGCCGCCAGCAGGGTGGAGAGCGCGACGATGATCCAGCTGGTGCGGCGCTGCTGGCGATCGAAGTTGATGTCGGTATTGCGCGTCAGGCGTTCGACCGGGGTAGTGAGCACCCAACCGACGATCTCGTTGTTGTAGCGGATCGGGTGGCGCGGCCCCTCTTTCGGCAACGGGCCGGAATGCCCGACCAGCCGATTGAACTGGCTGTCCACCACCCAAAACTGGGTGCGCCAGCCTTTGGGCGGCAGGTTGTGGCTGCTGTCGCTGTTCTGCTCGAACGAACGCATGATTTGGTAGACCACCTGATCGTTGTTGCGCAGGAATATCCAGTTGCCATGATGGCTGTACTGCTCCTCCAGCGCTTCGCTCAGCATGTTGATGCGCTGCTCGTTACTGCTCTTGATGTAGTCGATAAAACCGCGCTCAAAGCTGACGCGCACCCCCCAGTGCATGGTGATCAACACCAGCATGCAGGTGGCGAAAATGGCCAGGAACAGCTTCCCGGTAATGCCTATCTTCATTGCAACCTCGTTGAGCCGGTGCCCGGCTCTTTGGCCAGCGTGCGGTTAGGCGCGCTATCCGCCGGCACGCGCGCGAAGGCCAGCGCGGGCAGGGCGATAATCAACGCCATACAGCAGTAGCTGTAAATAAATGCGCTGTGGATGGCCGGGCTGTCGGCCACCGCCTGGTGATGGGCGAAGCTGCCGATCAAGATGCCGGCGACGCTGACGCCGAGGCTCATCGACAGCTGCATGACCATCGACAACAGGCTGTTGCCGCTGCTGGCCAGCCGGTCCGGCAGGTCTTTCAGCGTCAGGGTATTCATCGCCGAGAAGCGCAATGCGTTGACCATCCCCTGGAAGAACAGTATCACCGGCAGCAGCCACAGCCAGCCGAGCATCGCCGCCAGCAGGAAACTCAGGCTGACCAGCGCCAGCAGCAGCGTGGCGGCCACCAGCACGTTGCGGTAGCCGAAGCGGTTGACCACCTGCACCACGATGCGCTTCATGCCCATGCTGCCGATGATCATCGGGATCATCATCAGCCCGGCGTGGAACGGCGTGAAGCCCATGCCCACCTGCAGAAACAGCGGTGTCATGAACGGCAGCATGCCGCTGCCGATGCGCCCCAGCAGACTGGCCAGCAGCCCGATCTTGTAGGTCGGGGTGCGCAGCAGCCGCAGCGAGAACAGGGCGCGGCTATTGCCGTAGGCATGCCAAACATACCCCAACAACGCCGCCGCGCCCAGCGCCACCAGGCCGGCGATGGCGCCGCCGGTCAGGCCCATGCCTTTGTGGCCGTCGAGCGCCAGCGTCAGCGACGCCATGCCGATCGCCAGCAGGAAAAAGCCGCTGAGATCGAAACGGCGGGTCTGCATTTGGTAGTTGGGCATCAGCAGCAGCGTGGCGATGGCACCCACGATGCCCACCGGAATATTGATCAGGAAAATCCAGTGCCAGCTGGCGTATTGCACCAGAAGTCCGCCCAGCGCCGGCCCCATCAGCGGGCCGATCTGGCCCGGCAGCGTCACGAAGGTCATCGCCGCCATGTACTGCTCGCGCGGCACGATCTTCATCACCGTCAGTCGGCCGACCGGCACCATCATCGCGCCGCCGATGCCCTGAAGCACGCGCGAGGCGATCAGCTCGTTCAGGGTTGCCGAGCGGGCGCAGAGGAAGGAGCCGAGGGTAAACAGCACAATGGCGCTGAAAAACACCCGCTGTACGCCGACCTTGTCCGCCAGCCAGCCGCTGGCCGGCAGCGTCACCGCCACCGTCAGCACATAGGCGACGATCACCGACTGCATGCGCAGCGGGTTCTCCCCCAGGCTGGCGGCCATCGAGGGCAGGGCGGTATTGACGATAGTGGTATCCAGCGTCTGCATAAAGAAGCCGAACGCCACTATCCAGAGTTGCCAACGTACCGTGGCGGTGTGTTTCATCAGCATCGGTCGGCCATTAGTGCGGCAGCGGGGTCAGCTGCTTGTTGCGGCGGAACTTCGCCTGCAGCCGGTCGAAGTAAAGATAGACCACCGGCGTGGTGTACAGCGTCAGCAACTGGCTCATCACCAGACCGCCGGCGATGGTGATGCCGAGCGGCTGGCGCAGCTCCGCGCCGTCGCCGCTGGTCAACACCAGCGGCAGCGCGCCGAACAGCGCCGCCAGTGTGGTCATCAGGATCGGCCGGAAGCGCAGCAGGCTGGCCTGGAAAATCGCCTCGCGGGCGCTGATGCCGCCGTTGCGCTGCGCCTCGAGCGCGAAGTCGACCATCATGATGGCGTTTTTCTTCACGATGCCGATCAACAGCATGATGCCGATCAGCGCGATCAGGCTGAACGGCGCGCCGAACAGCTCGAGCGCCAACAGCGCCCCCACGCCCGCGGAAGGCAGGGTGGAGAGGATGGTCAGCGGATGGATATAGCTCTCGTACAGCACGCCGAGCACGATATACACCGTGGCGATCGCCGCCAGGATCAGGATCAGCTGCGACTTCAGGGTGTCCTGGAACACCTGGGCGGTGCCGGCGAAGGCGCCGCGCACCGTGGACGGCACGCCGAGCTGAGTCATGGTGCGTTCGACAGCGGCGGTGGCGTCCGACAGGCTGCCGCCGTCCGGCAGGTTAAAGGAGATGGTCGAGGCGGCGGACAGCCCCTGATGGTTGACCGACAGCGGCGCGTTGGCCGGTCGCCAACTGGCGAAGTAGGAGAGCGGTATCGCCTTGCCTTCGTTGTTGATGATGAACATTTTGTCCAGCGAGCTGACGTCCTGAGTGTAAGGCGGCGCCACTTCCATCACCACCTTGTATTGGTTGAGCGGTTGATAGATGGTCGAAATCTGTCGCTGGCCGAAGGCGTTGTTCAACAGGTTGTTGGCGTCGGACACCGAAATGCCGAGGCGCGCCATGGTCTCGCGATCGTAGACCAGATCCATCTCCGAGCCTTTATCCTGCTGATCCGAGTTGACGTCCGCCAGCTCGGGCAATGCCGCCAGCGCGGCGCGGATCTTCGGTTCCCAGTCGCGCAGCGCGGCGAGGTCATCCGCCAGCAGCGTATATTGGTAGCTGGCGTTGGCCTGGCGGCCGCCGACGCGGATATCCTGCACCGCCATCAAGAACAGGCTGGCGCCCGGTTCTTTGGCCAGGCGAGCGCGCAGGCGGGCGATCACTTTCTGCGCGTCGTCGCTGCGCACCGACAGCGGTTTCAGTGAGATGAACATCGAGCCGCTGTTGGTGCGCGAGCCGCCGGTAAAGCCGGTGACGTTTTCCACGTCCGGATCTTCGCGCACGATTTTCATGAAATCTTCCAGTTTGCCGCGCATCGCCTGGAACGAGATGCTCTGATCGGCCTGGATAAAGCCCATCAGGCGGCCGGTATCCTGTTCGGGGAAGAAGGTTTTCGGGATGCTGATATACAGCCAGACGTTGAGCGCAATGGTGGCGAGGAACACCGCCAGCACCCAGCGCGAGTGGCCAAGCACCCAGTTCAGCGAGCGTCCGTATCCCTGCTGCAGCGCCAGCAGCATTTTGCCGAAGCCGCGCGCGCGCCGCTGCGAACGCGCCGGCTGGTGGCGCAGCAGATAGGCGCACATCATCGGCGTGAGCGTCAGCGAGACGATCAGCGACAGCCCGATAGACACCGACAGGGTGACGGCGAATTCGCGGAACAGCCGGCCGGGCAGGCCCGCCATCAGCAGCAGCGGGATAAACACCGCCACCAGCGAAACGCTCATCGACAGCACGGTGAAACCGACCTCCCGCGCGCCCAGCAGCGCGGCGTTGATCGGTTTCATGCCGGCCTCGACGTGGCGGGAAATGTTTTCCAGCACCACGATGGCGTCGTCCACCACAAAGCCGGTGGCGATGGTCAGCGCCATCAGCGACAGGTTGTTGAGGCTGAAGCCGCACAGGTACATGGCGGCGAACGAGCCGATCAGCGACACCGGCACGGCGACCGCCGGGATCAGCGTGGCGCGGCCGGAGCGCAGGAAGATGAACACCACCAGGATCACCAGCCCGATGGCGATCGCCAGCGACTGTTCGACCTCGGCCAGCGACGCGCGAATGGTCGGCGAGCGATCCTGCGCGACGTTGAGCGAGATTGCGGCCGGAATGTTTTCCTGCAGCGCGGGCAGCTCGGCGCGAATGCGATCGACGGTTTCGATGATGTTGGCGTCCGGCGCGCGGCTGATGGCCAGAACGATCGCCGGCTTGGCGTCGGTCATCCCGGCGTTGCGCACGTCCTGCACCGAATCTTTGACCTCGGCCACGTCGCCGAGCCGCACCGCCGAACCGTTGTTGTAATGAACGATCAGCGGGCGGTAGGCGTCGGCGGTTTTCAGCGCGTCGTTGGCCTGGATTTGCCAACGTTGCTGCGGGTTTTCGACGGCGCCCTGCGGGCGGCGCACGTTGGCGTTGCTGATGGCCTGCCGCACGGCATCCAGTGAAACGCCCTGATTGAACAGCGCCGAAGGGTTCAACTCTACCCGCACCGCCGGCAGCGAGCTGCCGCCCACGGAAACGTCGCCGACGCCTTCGGTCTGGCTGATCTTCTGCGCCAGCTGGGTGGACGCGAAGTCGTAAAGCTGCCCCTGGCTGTAGGTGTCCGACGTCAGCGTCAGGATCATGATCGGCGCGTCGGAAGGGTTGACCTTGCGATAGCTGGGGCGGCTCGGCATGCCGGTCGGCAACAGGCTTTGCGCGGCGTTAATCGCAGCCTGCACGTCGCGCGCGGCGCCGTTGATGTCTCGGCTGAGATCGAACTGCAAAATCACCCGGGTGCTGCCGAGCGAGCTCATCGAGGTCATTTCATTGACCCCGGCGATACGGCCCAGCGCGCGCTCCAGCGGCGTCGCCACCGAGGAGGCCATGGTTTCCGGCGAGGCGCCCGGCAGCGACGCGCTGATCGAAATCACCGGAAAATCCACCTGCGGCAGCGGCGACACCGGCAGCAGGCGAAAACCGATCGCGCCGCTGATGGCGATGGCCAGCGTCAGCAGGGTGGTGGCCACCGGCCGGTGAATGAACAGGGCGAAGAATTTCACGGCAGCTCCTGCGTATCCGGCTGGCGATGCGTGTTGCGCGCCAGTTTGTCAAACAGCAGGTAGATCACCGGCGTGGTGAACAGCGTCAGGATCTGGCTCATGATCAGGCCGCCGACCATACAGACGCCGAGCGGATGCCGCAGCTCCGCGCCGACGCCGGTGCTCAGCATCAGCGGCAGCGCGCCGAGCAAGGCCGCCAGCGTGGTCATCAGGATCGGCCGGAAACGCAGCAGGCAGGCCTGATAAATGGCGTCGCGCGGCGATAAGCCCTGTTCGCGTTCCGCCGCCAGTGCGAAGTCGATCATCATGATGGCGTTCTTCTTCACGATGCCGATCAGCAGGATGATGCCGATGATGGCGATCACGTCCAGTTCGCTGCCGGCCAGCATCAGCGCCAGCAGCGCGCCGACCCCGGCGGTCGGCAGGGTGGAGAGGATGGTCACCGGATGAATGAAGCTTTCATACAGCACGCCCAGCACGATATACATCGCCACCACCGCCGCCAAAATCAGCCACAGCGTGCTGCCGAGCGCCGCTTGGAAGGCCAGCGTCGCGCCCTGGAATTGGGTGGTGATGTCTTTCGGCATGGCGAGATTTTTTTCCGCCTGGGTGACCGCGTCTACCGCTTCGCCGAGCGAGTAGCCGGCGGCGACGTTGAACGAGACGGTGGCCGACGGGAATTGGTCGAGGTGGTTGACCGACAGCGGGCCGAACCGTTCTTCGATTTTGGCGATGGCGCTCAGCGGCACCACGGCGCCGTCCTTGCCGCTCAGACGGATCTCATTGAGCGCCGCCAGCCCCGGCGTCGCGCTGACGTCGTGCTCCAGCACCACCCGGTATTGATTGGCCTGGGTGTAGATGGTGGAGATCAGACGTTGGCCGAAGGCGTTGTACAGCGCATTGTCCACGTCACTCATGGTGACGCCGAGGCGCGAGGCCGAATCGCGATCGACGTTGACGTAGGCGACCAGCCCCTGATCCTGCCAATCGCTGGTGACGTCCGCCAGCTGCGGGGTGCGCTTCAGCTCATCCATCAGCTGCGGCACCCACAGGCTGAGATCGTCCAGCGACATCGCCTGCAGGGTGAACTGGTACTGGGTGCGGCTGACCTGGGTATCGATGGTCAGATCCTGCACCGGCTGCAGGTACAGCTTCACGCCGGGGAACTGCGCCGTTTGCTGCTGCAACCGGCTGATGATCGCCGGAATGCGGTCGCTGCGTTCGCTCCGCGGCTTCAGGTTGATCTGCAGCCGGCCGCTGTTGAGCGTGGCGTTGCTGCCGTCGACGCCGACGAACGAGGTCAGGCTCTCCACCGCCGGATCTTTGAGGATCTGCGCCGCGACCTGCTGCTGGCGCTCGGCCATATTGCTGAACGAAACGCTCTGCGGCGCCTCCAGCGTGCCCTGAATGATGCCGTTGTCCTGCACCGGGAAGAAGCCTTTCGGGATCAGCAGGTACAGCAACACCGTCAGCGCCAGGGTGCCCACGGCCACGCCGAGCGTCAGCCAGGGGTGGTTAAGCACCGTTTTCAGCCACTGGCCGTATCGCGCGATCACGCGCTCGAAAAAGCGCTCAGAGGCGGCGGAGAAGCGGTTCTGCTTGCGCAGCGATTCGTGGCTGAGCATGCGGGCGCACATCATCGGCGTCAGCGTCAGCGATACCACGGCGGAGATCAAAATCGCCACCGCCAGCGTCACGGCGAACTCGCGGAACAGGCGGCCGACGATGTCGCCCATGAACAGCAGCGGGATCAGCACCGCCACCAGCGAGAAGGTCAGCGAGATGATGGTGAAGCCGATCTCGCCGGCCCCTTTCAGCGCGGCGTCGAGCGGCTTTTCCCCTTTCTCGATGTAGCGCGAGATGTTCTCGATCACCACGATGGCGTCATCCACCACGAAACCGGTGGCGATGGTTAATGCCATCAGCGTCAGGTTATTGATGGAGAAGCCGAGGAAATACATGGCGGCGAAGGTGCCGACCAGCGACAGCGGCACCGCCACGCTGGGGATAATGGTCGCCGGCACGTTGCGCAGGAACACGTAGATCACCATTACCACCAGCGCGATCGCCAGCAGCAGCTCGAACTGCACGTCGCTGACCGAGGCGCGGATGGTGGTGGTGCGATCGGTCAACACCTTGACGTCGACCGACTTGGGCAGGCTTTTAATCAGCGTCGGCAGCATTTCGCGGATGCTGTCGGCGGTGGTGATGACGTTGACGCCGGGCTGGCGCTGAATGTTCAGCACGATCGCCTGTTGCTGGTTGGCCCAGGCCGCCAGTCGGGTATTTTCCGCCCCTTGTTCGATGGTGGCGATATCCTGCAGGCGGATCGCCGCGCCGTTCTGATAGGCGACGATCAGCTGGCGATAGTCGTCGGCGGATTTCATTTGGTCGTTGGCGGACAGGGTGACCGAGCGGGTCGGGCCGTCCAGGCTGCCTTTCGCCGAGTTGACGTTGGCGTTGCTGATGGCGGTGCGGATGGTTTCGCTGTTCAGGCCATAGGCGGCGACCGCCGCGGCGTTCAGTTTTACACGCACCGCCGGGCGTTGGCCGCCGGCCAGGGTCACCAGGCCGACGCCGGTCACCTGAGAGATTTTCTGCGCCACGCGCGTCTCCACCATGTCTTCCACCTGCGTCATCGGCATGGCGGTGGAGGTGACGGCCAGCGTCAGGATCGGCGGATCGGCCGGGTTAACCTTGCTGTAAATCGGCGGGTAGGGCAGATCGTTCGGCAATAGGTTGGTGGCGGCGTTGATCGCCGCCTGCACTTCCTGCTCCGCGACGTCGAGCGGCAGCGCCAGCTGGAATTGCAGCGTCACCACCGAGGCGCCGCCGGAGCTTTGCGACGCCATTTGCTTCAGGCCGGACATCTGGCCGAACTGGCGTTCCAGCGGCGCGGTAATGGCGGAGGTGACCACGTCCGGGCTGGCGCCGGGGTACAGCGTCACCACCTGGATGGTCGGGTAGTCCACTTCCGGCAACGCGGAAACCGGCAGCGCGCGATAGCCGATGATCCCCGCCAGCAGTATCGCCACCATCAGCAGGGTGGTGGCGACCGGGCGCAGGATAAACAGGCGGGAAGGGCCGCCGCCGCGGGTCGGTGGCATCACCTGCATCAGGACTTCCTCTGAACGTCAGGTTCGCGCTTGGCTTTTGACGCCGCAGGCGCGTCGTTCGGCGCCAGCACTTCCACCTGCATGCCTTCGGTCAGGCGATCGATGCCGTCGGTCACCACCCGATCGCCGGCGTTGAGGCCGGCGCTGATCACCACCTGCCGGCTGTCCTGCACGCCGGCGGTGACCCGGTGTTTGCTGACCTTGTTGTCTTCGCTGAGCGTCCAGACGAAGTTGCCTTCGTTGCCCATCTGCAGCGCGGCGGTCGGGATCACCACCGCATCGTGCAGGGTATCCACCTGCAGCCGCGCGTTGACGAACTGGTTGGGGAACAGCGCGTCGTCTTCGTTGGCGAAGCGCGCTTTCAGCTTGATGGTGCCGGTGGCGGTATCAATTTGGTTGTCCAGGCTCAGCAGCGAACCGGTCGTCAGCTTGTTCTGGTTGGTGCGATCCCAGGCTTCGACGCTCACCGGCCCGGCTTTTTGCGCCTTGAGCAGATCGGCGATGTTGCCTTCGGGCAGCGTGAACACCACGTCGATCGGGTGCGTCTGCGTGATCACCACCAAACCGGTGGTGCTGCCGCTGGTGACGTAGTTGCCGACGTCGACCAGTTTCAACCCGACGCGGCCGTCGATTGGCGCAGTGATGCGGCTGTAGGTTATCTGCAGTTTGGCGCTGTCGACCGCGCCCTGATCGGCTTTGATGGCGCCTTCGGTTTGCTGCACCAGCGAGGCCTGCGTATCCAGCTCTTGACGGGAAACCAGATTGGTTTTCACCAATTGCTGATAGCGCGCCAGATCGCGCCGGGCGTTGGCCAGCGTGGCCTGATCTTTCGCCAACTGCCCCTGCGCCTGGGTCAACTGAACCTGGAACGGCCGGGGATCGATTTCTGCCAGCAGATCGCCGGCTTTGACCTGCTGGCCTTCGGTAAAGTGGATCGCCATCAGTTGGCCGTCGACCCGGCTGGTGACGGTGACGGTATTGGCGGCGGTGGCGGTGCCCAAGCCGGAAAGATAGCGCGGCACCGTCTGTTGCGTGGCCGTCGCGGCCTGCACCGGCGACATCGGCGCGCCGCGCCGCCCGCCCGCCGCGCGACCGGCCCCCGCTTTGCCGCCGGCCTGCTGCGCGCCCGGGGCCGTGCCGGCCGGCGGTTGAGCGGCGTTAAAATAACGCCAGGCGAAGACGGCGGCGATGACCAGGATGGCCGCAACCAGCAGGCGCGGCATCAGGGAACGGCGTTGGGGTTTTGCATTCATGGCGGCGAAAATTCTCTCCAAAAGGCAGGGGTGCGGGCAATCATTGCCACAAAAATGACACTCCTTACAGGATACTAGTTTAGCCAGCGGGGACGGCATAAAAATGAAGGAAATATGGAGGAACCGTCAGCATTGTCCTAATAAGTGGGTGATTTGAGCGTGCTATGTTTATAAGTGATTTGTTTCAGCTTATAGCCAATCCGTTTTAGCGTTCTATCCTGGTTGGCGCTAATAATTAACCCGCGAATCTTTTCCCACAGGAGCAGGTGATGAGCAACAGAGAATTGGGCCGCTCAGGCATTCAGGTGCCGGCGTTGACCTTTGGCGGCAATGTGTTCGGTTGGACGGCGGATCAAGCGACCTCGTTCAGCCTGCTGGATGCGCTGGTGGACAATCAGCTCAACTTTATCGATACCGCCGACGTTTATTCCAGCTGGGCGCCGGGCAACCGGGGCGGCGAATCGGAAACCGTCATCGGCGAATGGCTGAAGAAGAGCGGCAAGCGCGACCAGGTGATCATCGCCACCAAGGTGGGTAAACCGATGGGCGAAGGCAAACAGGGTCTGTCGCCGCGCTATATTCAGCAGGCGGTGGAAGATTCGCTGCGGCGCCTGCAAACCGATTATATCGATCTTTATCAGTCGCATGACGATGACCGCGATACGCCGCTGGAAGAGACGCTGGCGGCGTTCGATGCGTTGATTAAGGCCGGCAAGGTGCGGGCGATCGGCGCCTCCAACTATCAGGCGGATCGCCTGGAAGAAGCGCTGCGGGTGAGCGAGAGCAACGGATTGGCGCGCTACGAAACCCTGCAGCCGGAATACAATCTGTATGCGCGCGAAGGGTATGAAGCCGAGCTGGAGCGGGTGGCGCAGCGCCATGGCCTCGGGGTGATCAACTTCTTCGCGCTGGCCAGCGGCTTTCTGACCGGCAAATACCGCAGCAAAGCGGATGAGGGCAAAAGTCAGCGCGGCGATCGCATCGTCGAACGCTACCTGAACCCGCGCGGTTTCCGCATCCTGGCGGCGCTGGATCAGGTGGCGGGCAAACACGGCGTCTCTGCGGCGCAGGTCTCGCTGGCCTGGCTGATCGCGCGTCCGAGCATCACCGCGCCGATCGTCAGCGCCACCTCGTTGTCGCAGCTGGATGAGTTGGTCAGCGCCACGCGTCTGACGCTGGATGCGGACGACATTCAGACGCTGAACCACGCCAGCGCCGAGTAAGAGCCGCCGGCGATTTTGCTCTATGCTGAAGGGGTCAATATGACTCATTCAGGAAACTGCAATGTCTGGCGATATCATCAACGACCTCGCGGCGCTGGAACAGCTGTACGGCAAGCCCGCCGCGCCCTCGGTTTTTAAAGAAGTCAGCTACATCCACCCGGCTTACCGTCCGTTTATCGAGGCGGCGCCGTTCGCCGCCCTCTCGACGGTGGGGCCGGACGGCATGGACGTCTCGCCGCGCGGCGATCCGGCCGGTTTCATTCATATCGAAGACGAGAAAACCCTGCTGTTGCCGGATCGGCGCGGCAATAACCGCATCGACAGCCTGCGCAATATCCTGCACGACAACCGGGTGGCGCTGCTGCTGCTGATCCCCGGCATCGGCGAAACGCTGCGGATTAACGGGCGGGCGGAGATCGTGGTGGCGCCGGCGGTGTTGCAGCGTTTCGCCCACCGTAACCAGCTGCCGCGTTCGGTGCTGCGCATTCGGGTGGAGGCGGTGTTCTTCCAGTGCAGCCGGGCGATCTTGCGTTCGGGGTTATGGGAAGAGGCCAGCCGCCTCGAGCGTTCGGCGCTGCCCAGCCCCGGCCATATTTTGGCCGCGGTGAGCCAAACGCGCTTCGACGGTGAGGAGTACGACAGCGCGCTGCCGCAGCGGCTGAAGGATACGCTGTATTAATCGCCGTGGCGTTCGCGCCACGTTTGTCGGTTCAGCCGGTACAAGACGTGCTTTTGCAGCGGATGGCCCGCCGGCAGACGCGGGTGCAGGAAGGTTTCGCCGTCGAAGCGCATACCGATGCGCGTCATCACCCGGCGCGACGGCTGGTTATCTTCGGCGGTGAAGGACACCACTTCCGGCAAATGCAGCGTGTCGAAGGCGCACGCCAGCGCGGCGCGCGCCGCCTCAGCGGCGTAGCCGTTGCCCCAGTGGGCCGCCGCCAACCGCCAGCCGATCTCCACGCAGGGGGAGCAAGGCAGATCGTCGCCCGGCTGCGCCAGCCCGACAAAACCGATAAAAGGCGCGCCGCTTTTCACTTCCACCGCCCACAGCCCCCAGCCGTGCTGTTGCAGGAAGGCGCGGATGCGTTCGGCCTGCGCGCGGCTTTCCTCGGCCGTCATCGTCGCCGGGAAATAGCGCATGACCTGCGGATCGGCGTTGAGCGCGGCGAAGGCCGGCAGGTCGTCGTCGCGCCAGGGGCGCAGCCGCAGCCTGGCGCTGTCGAGGGTAAGGATGGTCGACATGATGCATAGCCTCCAATGAACAAGGGCGCGGCGAGCCGCGCCCGCGGGCTGTCAACGGAACAGCGTTTGCGCCCAGCGCGCCAGCCCGGCGGTGACCGAGCCGAAGTCGTTGCCGCCGACGATCGGAATGCCCGGCAGCTGCTGTTGCAGCGCGGCGCGCAGCAGCGGCGAACGCGCGCTGCCGCCGGTCAGGTAGATCACCTGCGGCGCGGTCTGGCTGCTGGCCAGCGCGGCGCTGACCTGCTCCTGAATGCGCATCAACGGCTGCGAGATGGCGTCGGCGAGCTGATCCTGGCTGATGTTCTCCGCCAGATCGGCCTGCACGAAATTGAGCGGCGCGCTGATGGCCGTTTGGCCGGACAGGGCGATCTTACTCTCTTCGGCCGCCCGCACCAATCGATAGCTCAGGCGCTGCTGGTACACTTTCAGCAGGCGCTTGACCTTTTCCGGCTCCGCCGCGTCGAGGATCAGATCGCGCAGCACGCGGCCGTTGGCGGCGCTGTAGAAATCGTTTTGCGCCGGCACATCGTTGGTCGCCACCGCGTTCCAGTAAGGCAGCGCCGGCAGGGCGATGCCTTTCGCGGTTTCGCCACCCAGGCCGAACAGCGGCATCAGCTGCTTGAAGGCCAGCATGATGTCCAGATCGTTACCGCCGACCCGGCAGCCGCTGTGGCCCAGCAGGCTCTGCTGGCGATCGGCGCGGTTGCGCCACTGCGGCCCCATCAGCAGCACCGAGCAGTCGGTGGTGCCGCCGCCGATGTCCACCACCAGCACGGTTTGCTCTTCGCTCAGCGTCGCTTCGAAGTCCAGCCCCGCCGCCACCGGCTCGAACTGGAATTCAATGTCCTTGAAACCGGCGCGTTCGGCGGCGCGTTGCAGAATGCCCTGCGCCTGCCGGTTGGCTTCGTCGCCGCCGATGCCCTGGAAGTTGATCGGCCGGCCGATCACCGCCTGATCGATGCCGGTCTGCAGCACCTTTTCCGCCTGGCGTTTGATGTGGAACATCATGGCGCACACCAGGTCTTCGAACAGCGCGATCTGCTGCGGCTTCAGGCCGTTGGCGCCGAGGAAGGACTTCGGCGAGCGCACGAAGTACACCTCTTCCGGATCTTCCATGTAGTGCGCCAGCGCCTGCAGGCCGAACAGCACGCTGTCGCCGTTGACCGGAATGTCTTCTTCGCGGTTGTAACTGATGGCGCGGCGCAGCAACTGCTGGTTTTCTTCGCTGCCGGTTGGGATCTGCCAATGGCGGTGCAGGCATTCGCTCACCGCTTCACGGGTCGGCGCACACAGCATCGAAGGCAGATAGGGCGCGTTGTTTTCCAGCGTCAACAGCTCGGGGCCGTGGTCGCGCATCACTGCAACGGAACAGTTGGCTGTCCCGTAATCGAATCCAATAAACATCTCTTTTTTGTCCCCATGCCAATGAAGGGGGGCGACTTTACCCGAGACGGGGCCGGCGGGCAATGCGCCAATGCGCGAGTGTCGAAAAATTTAGCGGGCGCGGCGGCGTGCGCGAACTTTCTCAGTGCGGATAACGCTCAAGCCGCAGCAATGGCACAGTCGGCTATGAAAATGGCGTGCTTCGCCCATCAAGACGCACGCCATTTCTTTATACTCAACAGGTATTCCGAGCGGGGAATGCCTTTCCCTATGACTCTGTGATGAGGATTTCATGACGCGCAACTCGACCTTTCTCATGAATATCGGCTGGAGAACCCTGCTGAAAGATCTGGGGCTCCAGCCGACAGATGTTTTACGCCGGGCTGCATTGCCTGAAGATCTGTTGTCACGCACCGCTGAAGGGATCACTACGGAAGAATATTTCCGCTTCTGGCGCGCGATGGAGGAAGGAACGGGCGACCCGTTGTTTCCGTTGAAAATCGTTGCGCTGATGTCAACGGAATCGTTTGACCCTCCGATATTCGCCGCCCTGTGCAGCGCCAATCTGGCGCAAGCTGTCCAGCGGTTAGCGAAATACAAGCAACTTACGGCGCCGATGAGCCTGGAGCTCGCCATCGGCCCTGAAGGCGAAATGACGATTTCACCCCGCTGGTTGTTGGCGGAGGAGGCGGTACCGGCGTCTTTGCTGGTGGCTGAGCTGGCATTTTATGTTCGGCTGGCGCAGCTTGCCACGCGCGAACCGGTAAAAGCGCGCCGTATCACCTTGCCTGAACTGCCGCCTGCAGCCCTTTCACGCCCCTTGGCAGCCTTCTTCGGCTGCGCGGTAACGCCTGGGGCAGGGCCGGGCATTACTTTCTCCTCCGCAGATGCCTTGCGTCCCTTTTTGACAGTGAATGAGGGCATGTGGCGCGTTTTCGAACCCGAGCTGCGTCGTCGCCTCAGTGAACTGGACGCCACGGCAACCACCGGAGAGCGCGTTTGTGCGGTGCTGCTGGAGTTGATTCCCAGCAATACCGCCGGCATCGACGCGGTGGCGGCAAGATTGGGCATGAGCCGCCGGACGCTGCAGCGGCGTCTGGAAGATGAGGGCGAGAGTTTTCGTTCGCTGAGCAACGGCACCCGGGAAAAATTGGCGCGCCACTATCTTAAGCATTCGACCCTTACCAGCGGAGAGATTGCCTTTTTGCTCGGTTTTGAAGAGCCGAACTCTTTCTTCCGCGCCTTTCACGAATGGACAGGGCAAACGCCGGAAGCGGCTCGCCAGGCGATGCGGCTGAATTAGCCGAGAGGCGCTGTTCACGTTGGCGCATTCTGCGAGTTGATTGGCGCGGTTCGACATGGTTGCGGCAGGGCCCGTCGCTTAAAGTGGACAACATACAGACTGCGCAGGCAGTCGCCAACGCAATCATCCTAATAAGGAGCAGTCAGTATGAAGTCCAAAGTGATCCTGGTGACCGGCGCCTCGTCCGGTATTGGCGAAGCCACCGCCGTCACGTTAAAGCAGCGCGGGCATACCGTTTATGCGGCCGCCCGCCGGGTTGAACGCATGCAGGCTCTGGCTGCCGCCGGCATTCGCGTTTTGCCGTTGGACGTCACCGACGATGCTTCCATGGCGCAGGCGGTAAAGACCATCATCGCCGAAACGGGGCGTATCGATGTGTTGGTCAATAACGCCGGTTACGGCTCCTATGGCGCTATTGAAGACGTTTCTGCGGATGAGGCTCGCGCTCAATTTGATGTGAATGTGTTCGGTGCGGTTCGGCTGACGCAGCTGATTTTGCCGCACATGCGAGCGCAGCGCTCCGGCACCGTCATCAATATTACGTCGATGGGCGGGAAAATACATACGCCGCTGGGCGGATGGTATCACGGCACCAAATTCGCCTTGGAGGCCATCAGCGACTGTTTGCGCATGGAGGTGCAACCTTTCGGCATCGACGTCGTGGTGATCGAACCCGGCGGCATCCAGAGTGAATGGGCGGATATCGCCGCGGAAAAACTGATCGGCGTTTCCGGCCAGAGCGAGTACGCCGCTCAGGCTCACGCTGTCGCCCACGCCATGGTCAGCGACGCCAGCAAGAAACGGCAATCGCCGCCGAGCGTGATTGCCGATACGATCGCCAAAGCCGTCGCCGCCCATCGTCCGAAAACGCGCTATGTCGTGGGGTTTGGCGCGAAACCGCTGATTTTTCTGCGGCGCTTGTTGTCCGATCGCGCCTTCGATGGGCTGATGCGCCGGGCATTGGGGGTACCGCGCCAGGGGCAATAAGTCGTCGGGCAGCGGGGCTTTATGTCGGTGGCGGTGAAAATGGTGCGTCTGAACGCTGTTCAGACGCATAATCATTAAAGACAATCGCTAATCTGGACGGTGGGAAGGTGCGTAACTTAATGTCCGAATTCCGCACGTCAGCGCGCTAGCCGAGTCCCATAATGCAGAAAAAACCGAACCCGAGCGTTGCCATGAATACTCAACAGCAAGCGTTGTACGACGCGCTGCGCGCGCGTGACCGCAAATTCGACGGCCGTTTTTTCGTCGGCGTCTCTTCCACCGGCATCTATTGTCGCCCGGTGTGCAGCGCCCGCACGCCGAAGCTGGAAAACTGCACCTTTTATCCGAGCGCGGCGGCGGCTGAACTGGCGGGGTTTCGCCCCTGCCTCAAATGCCGACCGGAACTGGCGCCCGGCCTGGCGCTGATCGACCTGGGCAACCGCTATGCCCAGGTGGCGGTGCAGCTCATCGAGCAGGGGTATCTGTCCGAACACAGCTGCGAAGCGCTGGCGGCGCGGCTGGGCATTTCCGATCGCCATCTGCGGCGCATCTTCGCCGAACAGTTTGGCGCCTCGCCGATCGATTACGCGCAGTCGCACCGGTTGCTGCAGGCCAAGCGCCTGCTGGCGGACACCGATCTGCCGCTCAGCGAAGTGGCGTTCGCCGCCGGTTTCGGCAGCCTGCGGCGTTTCAACGAGCTGTTCAAGGCGCGTTACCGCCTGATCCCGTCGGCGCTGCGCAGCGGCGGCGCGCGCGGTGAACGGGCCGCCGCCAGCGGGTTGGTGTTTCACCTGGGCTATCGGCCGCCCTATGACTGGGCGCGCATGCTGAATTTCTTGCAGGCGCGCGCCGTGCAGGGCGTGGAGCGGGTCGAGGGGCGCCGCTACCTGCGCTCGATCGCCGTCAGCCAGGGCGGCACGGAACACCGCGGCTGGCTCAGCGTGCAGCCGGAAGAGGCGCGCAATCGGGTTCGGGTCGAGATTGCGCCGACGCTCAGTCTGGTGACGACGGAGGTGTTGCGCCGGGTGCGCCTGCTGTTTGATCTGGACGCCGCGCCGGATCGCATCAATGAGGCGCTGGGCTCGCTGGCGGCCGATGCGCCGGGGCTGCGCCTGCCGGGCTGCGTGAACAGTTTCGAGCAGGCGGCGCGTGCGGTGCTGGGGCAGTTGGTCAGCGTGAAAATGGCGGCGACCTTCGCCGGGCGGATGGCCGAACGCTGGGGCGAAGCGCTGGCGACGCCGCATGAGGGCATCACCCACGTTTTCCCCACAGCAGAACGGGTGGCGCAGCTGCAGCCTGAAGAACTGCGCCCGCTCGGGGTGCAAGTGAAGCGCGCGGCGGCGCTGATCGAGATCGCCCGCGCGCTGGGGGAAGGGCGGCTGCAGCTCGACAACGTGCTGGATATCGAACAGGGCATCAAGGCGCTGACCGCGCTGCCGGGCATCGGCAACTGGACCGCCAGCTATATCGCGATGCGCGCCTGGTCGTGGCCGGACGTGTTCCTGGCCGGCGACTACCTGATCAAACAGCGTTTCCCCGGCATGACGCCGCGCCAGATTGAACGCTACGCCGAGCGCTGGCGCC